>CBDTXL010001013.1:0-2366 GCA_965364435.1 uncultured bacterium | reverse complement strand
GTTGATAGGTATACTGATTTGCATGATATAGTGAGAAAAAGCAAACAGTTAATCAGCCCGGTTAACAAGCGATATGCAGGAATAATTGTCGATGTTTTTTATGACCATTTTTTAGCAAAGAACTGGTCTAATTATTCCTCAGTTCCGCTGAACAGCTTTACGTCAAATGTCTATCAGGTATTGCAGGATAACTATGAGATACTTCCTGACTCCCTGAAAAGAGTTGCACCAACTATGATTGCGGAAAACAGGTTAATGTCTTATGTGAAGATTTCAGGGATGAGCACAGCCCTCAAAAGAATATCAGAAAGATTAAAGAGAGAAAATAGTTTAGAAAATGCGGTGGAAGACTTAAAGGCTAATTATGAGCGGTTTGAAGCGGATTTTGGGAATTTTTTTCCTGACTTAACCGATTACGTTCATACCTTACGCTTTAAGGAGGATTAAGGAAACCTGTCTATGCAAAAAATAGGTACTCTGCTGTTTAGCGCTTGCCTGGGAACGGTTTTGCTTACAGGTACAGCGAAGGCTGACTCGCTATTCAATTCGCTTCAGCTTGCCCCCACCCCACAGCAGCCTGAGTTGAAATATGAGGGCATTCCGCTGATGTGCTACGTGCAGGCAGCGAAAGCGATTCCGAGTGGTTCTGAGCAGGGTAATCTCGTTCGCGTCAGTCTTTTAACTGGGGTTGTTGAACAATATTTAAGTGCAGGACAGCCGGACAAAGCGATTGAAATTGCCACTAGCCTAGAGTCAGCCGGTGTTGGAGATGAGGTGCTGACTCTAGTTATGATTCACCAGATGTTTCTAATTCCCCCGGAAAACACCACGGAGCAATTACGCACGGCGTTTCAAATTGCTCAGGCAATGAGAGGAAAAAGCAGCCGCGTCGAAGCCTTGCTCAAAATTGCAGAAGCTGCTGTGCAAGCGGGGCAACCGACTCTTGCCCTCCCAGCGATCGCATTAGCAGAACAGGATGCTCAGATGCTGGAGGAAGCTTATCAATTGATTCGGGTAGCAGCGAATTACATTGCCGCCGGACAGCCCAGTTCAGTTGTTCGGGTACTGCCTCGCAGTGAGCAGATGGTTCGGAAAATCTCAGACGCTGACGAGAGACTCACTAAGTTGGGTTGGGTGGCAGGTCGTTATGCTGCCGCCGGAGTGACCGACAAAGCTAGAGCAATTCTGACACCAGTGCTGAAAACTTTCAATTCCCTAGAATACAGCAACCGGGGAAATACCCTGCTAGCCAGATTGACAGCACACTACGCCTCATTTGGAGAAAGGCAGACGTTACCGGGAGCGCTGGAACTGGTTCAAGCGATCGCTGATTCGGGACAGCGAGATTGGGCACTAACTCGCCTTTCGGAAGCTTACCGCAGAGCTGGACACTATGACTTAGCCCTGCAAACGGCCAATGCAATCCAAAATGCCGATCGCAAGACGGATGCGCTAGTTGAAACGGCTGCGGGATATCAGGCAAAGGGAGAAAAGGACAAAGCCGCTCAAGCATTAGCCCAAGCGTTCCAAGTTGCCAGTACGATTTCAGATGTCGAGCGACAGTTTTTCACTCTGCTCAGATTAGTCCTCGACTACCGTGCCTTTGAACAAACAGACAAAGTGGCTGAGGTGTTAGATCGGGCGCAACCGCTTGTCAGCCGATTCCCAGAAGTCGCCAAGCGAATCTCTGCCTTGGATCGGATCGCAAGTGGCTACGTTGATATCGGACAGAAAGACAAAGCTGCCACCTTACTGGAGCAAGCGCTAACTCTTGCCAACCGAGTCCAAGATGCCTCGACTAGAGACGATTTCCTAGGACAAATTGCTAGCACTTATGCTCGTATAGACCAATTCGACCGATCGATGGCGATCGCAAACCGCTTCCAGGATGCCTCTACTAAAGCTAACGTGTTAAACGGCATTGCGCTGACTTACCTATTCCAACAGCCTGAGAAAGCCCTCCAAGTGGTCAAACTGATTGAGCCACTCGACCCTAACATTGCCAACCAAGCTCTAACCGATATTGCCCGTGAGTATGCCAGAACGAAACAGTTTGACCAAGCGTTGCAGGTGGTCGAGCTAATTAAGGACAATGACTTAGCAAACTGGGCGCGAATTGCGATCGCTACCGAGTACGCCAACGCAGGGCAGTTAGAGCAAGCATTACAAGTTGCCGACACCATCCAAACCACGGAGAAACGCTCCTCCAACAACGGCACAAATCCGGTTGAGACACTCCTCAAAAACCAGGCGTTGGCAGAGCTTGCTCTCCTATACGCCCAGGCAGAACGCTTCCCGCAGGCGTTGCAGGTTGTTCAAAGTATCCAGCCCGACGCATTGAAAGACCAGGTACTAATTGCGATCGC
>CBDTXL010001012.1:0-2371 GCA_965364435.1 uncultured bacterium | reverse complement strand
AGTGGTTAGATAGTCAAATCATTGTGGTTTCTATTGGAGGTGTCTTTGCTGGCACTGATGGCTTCCAGAGCGCTGAACATGTCTATCACCTGCAAGGGCGTCGAGACTGGATTGAGGATATAGGCAGTGTTGTATTCCCATCACGCTGGCCGTGGACTGTTGGTTCTCCGTTTAATCAAGCGCTTCGCCAGAATCATTTTACAATCCAAACCACGGGACCCCACGCTCATGATGGTTCTACAGGCTATTTCGGTGAAAAGCTTGTCAAGCCCAAAGGCATCACGTATGTAGATTTAACACTCCAAGAAGTTAACAAACTACCAGTTTGGTCTCCTCCGAAGTAATCAATAAAATGTGGAAACCTTTATCCTTCAAAACTCCAGTGGCGCACGGGTGTCATGAACCAGTTGCTTGTATGCGATCGCACTCTTAGAGTGAAGCTTGTAGATGATTCCCCTAGCTGCTTCGGAACTGCTTCATTAACGGGTAACGGAATAGCTGCGCTTCAGGATCTTTCCCTCACTTATCCAGTTGAATTTCCATTTGAGACATTTCAATAAAATGGAGCTATGTAGCTGTAGAATCAAACATTACAGATAAGCAGCATGAACCCAACTACAACTGAGCCAAAGCAAAAGCTGACTTTTGAGCAATTCATCGAGCAATATCCTGAAGATGGTCGCTATGAACTTGTAGATGGGGAAATTGTGAGAATTCTAGCTACCAGACAGCACGATGATGTAGCAGACTTTATCGCTAAACGACTGGACAGGGAAGTTGACCGACTCAGCTTGAACTACAAGGTGTCAGGTAGGATTGTGCTTGCAACTTTAACCCAAGATGGTAGGGAGCAGGGACGGCATCCGGATGTAAGTGTGGTTAGCTTGGAGGTATGGCGTTCAAACCGTTTTGCTTACTCTGCTCTACGGGAACCAATCCAGCTTGCCGTTGAGGTTATTTCAACTAACTGGGAAGATGACTATATCGATCAACTAGACGAGTATCAACGTCTGGGCATCCTGGAATATTGGATTGTGGACTATCTAGCTCTTGGTAGCAGGAATTACCTGGGTAATCCCAAAGTTCCTACTGTTTTTGTCTATCAGTTAGATGCGAATGGGGTCTATCAGTCAACTGCTTACAAAGGTTCTGACAGGATTGTATCTTCCACTTTCCCAGAGTTGGAATTAACTGTCGAGCAGATTTTGAGTGTGTAGTCCTTACTTAGGATAAGGCGCGATCAGCTCTGCTGGTACGCGAAGCGTAATCGCTCTGTTCGCGTGAAGGAGAAACACTCAATATAATGCCGAGTAGGGATGATTGGGTCTGTCAAGAAGTTATCAGGATTGCCAGTGACTTTGGAATTTTTGATTGTATTCCCTGCGCTAGAGCTATCAAAGAATTCTTGGTAGCACAAGGAGTTCAGGGGAGGCATATTAAGCTAGATACAGGGTCACAAGATCCACTGTACGGACGCATTTATGATGATAGTGTTGGAGAACTGATTGCCACAACAGGTCATCATGAAGGTGTTGCTATTGAAATAGATGAGCAGGAGATTGTGTTTGACAATATTCACTGTGAAGGAATTCCTCGCTCTGTTTGGATGCAGAACCTCTACTCACCTATTCTGGAAGCAGGAAGAGAATTTGAGGTGACGGAAATTGACTTTGAGGTATAGGTGTTAAGTGAGTTAAACATGGATAATTTCTACGATTTACTACAAAAGATAAAAAAAAGGCCTGCAATGTATCTGGGCAGGCATTCTATCTTTAGCCTTCAGGCATATTTAGATGGATATTATTATGCTAGACGTGAACTTGGCGTACCGCTGACGGAACAAGAGTCTGAATTTCAAGAATTTCTGAAATGGATACGGGAGAGATTTAAGGTTGAGACGGGGCAATTATGGGCAAATATCTTGCTTTTTCATTCCGCAGATGAACGCAGTGCAGTAGATAGATTTTTTAATTTGTTTGAAGAATTTATCAATCGAGAGAAAAGTCTCAAAGAGGATGAGAAACGGGTTGAGACTGAGAGGATTTTGTCGTGAGTGCAACTGTGGAGATGAGTGGAGTCTTTTGGTAGATGGTGAGCGATCGCATTTTCCCCTCGCCTACCCACTCCAAAACGCGATCGCACTTCTACTTGGTGTCAAAGGCGATCGCACTCTCCCTTGTAAAGCTTGTAGGCGATCAGCTTCGCTGGTGCCGAAGGCAATCGCATTTTCCCCTTACATACTGCCTTCAAAAGGCGATCGCACTTTTCCCTCGCGTATCCAGTGGAAACCTTCTCTGTGTGAGAAAGAGGTGCCAAAATTGGCTCTCCAGGAGTCAGGGTGATAAGTATTTTTAATAAAAGGAGTTGAGGC
>CBDTXL010001011.1:0-2371 GCA_965364435.1 uncultured bacterium | reverse complement strand
GCTGGTTTTCAAAATGAGAATTTTTTCTGGTTTTACTTTGTTAACGAACAGTTCTTGCGATTTTTCAGCAAACGCTATCCCCTAGACTATGGGAAAGTACCTTTTCTGAACTATTGGCTGTTGCACTTAGTTTGGCTATTTCCCTGGAGTGCGGGATTTCCTCTACTCGTAACCCAAGGGTTTAGTTTAAAAGCTAAGGCAGACCGTCAGACGCAAGTGAACCTCTATCTATGGCTGTGGGCAGGGTTCATTCTTGTTTTCTTTAACTTTTCTAGTAGTCAGGAGTATTACACATTTCCCATCTATCCAGCGATCGCACTCCTACTAGGTGCGGCTTTTGTTAAAGCTGAGGAAGACTCAAAAGCGAAAAAGTATTTACTGTGGGTCAATGGCATCTTGGCAGCGATCGCGTTAATCTTTGCTGCCGTACTCGGATCGCTAGTTTGGAACGCTCGTAATGTGCAGCCAACCGGCGACCTCTCCTCCTTTCTCAATCAGGTTTCTACACAATCCGAACAATATATGCTCTCACTCGGTCATCTATTTGACCTGACACCGCAGGCTATGGCGGAATTACGCGGTCCTGCGATCGGTGCAGCGCTGGTGGTTGGTATCGGTTTTCCGCTTGCCTATTGGTTTCGCAAGCGGCGAGAACATGGACGCACCCTGACAATAATGCTGATCACGATGGGACTACTGTTTATTTGCGCCAATCGCGCTCATACCCACTTCGATCCAGTGCTTTCGTCCCGTGTCCTGGCTGACAAAATCATGCAGCGCTGGGAACCGGGAGCCAAAATTGTGATCAATGGCAGTTATGAGTCAGGTTCATCTCTTGCTTTTTACACCAACCAGCCAATCTTCCTCTTGAATGGTCGCATTCTGGTAATGGAATTCGGTTCCCGCTATCCGGATGCCCCACCAATATTTTTAACGGATGAAGATGTCCGCCGCTTGTGGCGCGGTTCCAACCGGATTTTTCTCTTCACTGAAAATGCGAAAAAAGAGGCATTGCTTAAGAATTTGGCTCTGCCAGTCATTCCTGTGGCAGAGAAAGGGGGGAAAAGCCTGTTGATGAACAAGCCATAATCTCGCTTAGACGAACCAACCGGAGTTCATGTATCCCGGCACTGAGTCTACGACTACAGCGCGGAACTTATAGCCCCCAAACCTCCATAAGTTAAAAATTGATGCCGGATGAGCCACCTGTCGATCCCTTCTTAGCCCAGCTGTGTGAAGGATACACCGAGGCAGAAGTTGCCGAAATAGAGCAGTACATGGCTGAGTGGGATGCCTCTACCTATCTCAGTGTGGGTCAAAGTATTTTAGATCATGCTTCAAGAAAAGGGTTCGACCCATTGAGATATTTGCGAAAAGCCCATAACTTCAATAAGAAGAGAGCAGTACGAGTTCCGAAAACTGAATATCGTCGGGATGGCTCAGCCGTCTATCGAAAAGGAAATGAATATCTGATTGTAAGACCCGATCAATTTGGTGTTGAAAAAATAGTCACTTATGGAGTTAATGATGACTGAAGCAACGTTCAATACTCTAAACCATGAAATTACAAGAAACCACATCATTCATTTGTTATATCAGTTAACTAGCGATTATAAAAACACTAAAGGAGAACAAAAAAAAATTGCTTCTCTCTATCCGGCTTTTGAGGAAGAATTTACTGTTTTAGAGGAAATCGAACTTTTAACGACGGATATCCGAGGCTATGCTAGTCAAATTCAAGCACGAGGTTGGATTGAAAATGAGCAAAAGGCAATTGAGCGATTGCAAACTAGGCGAGTTTTTGATGTTCCCGCGATCGCGAGAGTTTACTTCGCAACTGATGGAGACTACGGGGAAATGAAAGCTTATATTCGGATGCTAGATTACTTGCGCTTGCTGATTCTTGAATATCTGTGTTCTGCACGAAGTGTCGTGGCGAAGCCATCGCCTCTACAGGATAGCCCGAAGTGATTCTCCTCCGGAGTCGCTTTGCGTTGTAACTTAAATTTCAATAGCACAACCAGTGAGTTATTGCCTCAGGCAGCTGAGTTCGGGTTCTGGTGATTGGATTAATGCAAACATGCTTAGTAATCGCCTTTGCCAATTGCTGTTCTGATGAGGAGGCTGCAACAATTTGATAGGCAATCTCAAACTTATTCTCACCCAGTTGCTGGGGTGTCAAGTGAATCAGCAGCTTGTCGCCGCAAAACATCGGGCGCAAAAAATCCACGCTGGCATGGATGATCGGAATCGCCGCTGTGGGATTGTTAAAAAATGACTTGAGGTTGATGCCCGATGCCGCTAGGGATGCTTCGTAGGCTTCATGGCATATTGATAAGACGTTGGCAAAGTACACGACACCAGCAGCATC
>CBDTXL010001010.1:0-2371 GCA_965364435.1 uncultured bacterium | reverse complement strand
GTTAACTCCAAACTTCTGTTAAATCCAAAACAAACCCAGGTAAAACATCTTCACCTGACAAAGTTGTAGGATTATCCAGCACTTCCACGTCCTGATTCTGCCGATAAATCTCTACCTTTTTGTTTTTCCGGTCAATCAACCAACCTAAACAAGCTCCATTTTCCATGTATTCTCTCATCTTAGTTCGCAGTGGAGCCATATTGTCACTGTCAGAGCGCAGTTCTATTACGAAGTCAGGACACAGAGGAACAAAACTTTTTCTCTGTTCTGGAGTGAGCGCATCCCACCTTTCTTGACGTACCCAAGACGCATCGGGAGAGCGATCTGCACCATTAGGGAGGTGAAAACCAGTTGAAGAATTAAATGCCTTACCTCGTTTAGTCTGACGGTTCCACAACCAGAGCTGACCTTCCATATCTAAATTTCTGTTTCCCGTGTCGCCTCCAGTTGGCGGCATAACAATCAACTCTCCTGTAGCCGTTCGTTCTAATTGTAAGTCTCGATTAGCGATCGCCAATTGCACTAACTGCTCGTGGGTAACTCTCAGTGTTAGTGAAGGTGGGATATTAACTGCAATGACTTGGGATAAGTTGGCTTGTGTCATCGTTGTGTCCTAACTGGTGCTGAAAGGAAGTGGTTCACACCAACCTGCCGAATGTAGGATCAATGTCTTTGACTTGGATTTCGGCTGGCTGTTGATTGCTTCTATCTCACTGACTTGTGAGCAATACAAAGCTGAGAAATACGGTAATCATTCTTAACGTTAGGCTTTGATGGTTTGGGGTAAAACCTGATTTAACTTGCCACTACGATAACCTTCTAAATCCAGGGTGACGTAGATAAAGCCAAATTCCTGAAAGGCTGACACCAGTATTGGTAAATCTGTGGTTAAGACAAACTCCTTGATATGCTCTGGCGGTAACTCAATCCGCGCTGTATCGCCTTCGGAACGGACGCGGAGATTAGAAAAACCCAGCCGACGTAAATATATCTCAGCACGCCCTACCCGTTGCAGCTTACCAACGGTAATTTCTTCACCGTAGGGAAAGCGGGAACTCAGACAAGGTTGAGCGGGTTTATCCCACCAGGGAAGCCCTAGCTGTTTCGAGAGTTGGCGGACTTCGGCTTTGGTAACGCCCACTTCTGCTAAAGGCGATCGCGCTCCTCTTTCCTTTGCCGCCTGAATCCCTGGGCGATAGTCCCCCAAATCATCGGCATTCACCCCATCTACCACATAGGGGTAGCCTCGCTCAAGTGCCAGGGGTTTGAGGGTGTCGTGGAGTTCGCTTTTACAAAAATAACAGCGGTTGATCGGGTTAGAGGTGTAATTGGGATTATCCATTTCGCTAGTCTGAACCACCTCATGGACAATGCCAATCGCGGCAGCTTGGATGCGGGCGTCTTCCAACTCTTCCGGCAATAGTGAAGGAGACTCAGCCGTGATTGCCAAAGCGCGATCACCCAGCACATCATATGCAATTTTTGCGACTAAGGTGCTATCGACGCCCCCCGAATAGGCAATCAAAGCCCTCCCCATCTCGGCAAATATTGTTTGTAGTTGCTTTAGTTTCTGCTCTAGCATGGTTCGTCTTTGTTCTAACAGAGGTAGTTAATTTGATCGTATCCAGGTTAGTTAAAATTCACGTCGAGAGAAGATGAGGATCGCGATCGCCAAAAGCAGAACCGTGTAGAACAAACCATACAATCCATTCTCCAAAAGCCTCAGTGGCGATGGGAATGTACCAGAAATCACCTCATTTTTCAAATTGAGGCGTGATAAATCCGGTAAGACGAGGTAAAGACATTGAGTCAGCCTCTCAATGTTAGCGTTGCGGCTTAAGTTGCCCAACTTTAATAAATCAGGGCTTAAGTTCCCCATCAAATAAACGCCGAATGTGAGTAGCATTGCCAGGAGGGAACTGGTAAAGACGCCAAACACCAGCGCCACCGCTGTGATCAAAGACAGTTCTAAGAACAGGTAAAGCGTTGAAAGGAGGATGTTACCTAGGGGGTAATTAATCTGATTGAAACTCAGCAGACTCAAATTAATTACAGTCATGGCGACAATCAGGACAGCCAGAACACCAGATAGCCCCAAGTGTTTGCCAATAATCAATTCAGCACGTAAGAGAGGCTTGGGAATTAAGACCAATACAGTGCGCTTCTCGATTTCTTTGTTAATCAAGCTGGTACCGACAAACACAGCAACGATCACACCCAAGACACCGATCGCCGCAAGACCAAAATCTATAAGAATTTTGTCTTCTGTGCCTGCCGCAACTTCCGGTAATAGCCGCAGTGCAATGACCAACAGCAGCGTAAAAAAGCCAATAAGATACAAGATGCGATCGCGAATCACTTCCCGAAACCC
>CBDTXL010001009.1:0-2378 GCA_965364435.1 uncultured bacterium | reverse complement strand
TTTGACAGTATTCGCGAACAGTTTGAGGTCAATGCCCTCGGTGCCTTACGGCTAACCCATGCACTCCTTCCTAACCTCAAAGCGGGTTCCAAGCTTGTGCTGATGACCAGTCGGATGGGTTCGATCGCAGATAATACCTCTGGCAGTTCCTATGGCTACCGGATGTCTAAAGTGGCGTTGTCGATGGCTGGCAAATCCCTGGCTCATGACCTCAAACCGCGTGGGATTGCGGTGGCAATTCTGCATCCAGGGTTAGTTCAAACCCGCATGACGAATTTTACATCGGGTGGCATTACGCCGGAAGAGTCGGTGAAGGGGTTGCTGAAGCGGATTGATGAGTTGACGCTGGAGAACACAGGGACTTTTTGGCACGCTAATGGAGAGGTGTTGCCTTGGTAAGTCACCAATTACCAATTACTAATTACCAAAAGCTTGCCAAATCGGAATTCCTGTTGCTGTTGGTATAGCTAACATTTGACCATCCGGACTAAATAATGCTGTGCTAGCACTATATACATCATCACCACCCCTAAGACCCCATTGTTGGCGAATTTGGGCATTAATAATACGTGTCCCAGCTACCTGACCGCTAGTTAGATAGGTTTTAGCATCAGGATTGAGTGATAACAGGTAATCTGTTCTGTCTACCCCAACAGGAACAGTACGCAGAGTTCCACCCGTTTTCACGTCCCAAGTGCGGAGGTGAGCGTCATATATCGTGTCTTTTGACAGGCTAGTTAACGTTTGACCATCCCGGCTAAAGACCATGCTATTGGGAATTAAGTCATCTTTTAGGGTATGGAGGAGTTGACCCGTGTTAGGATTCCAAAGTTGAATCAAGCCTTGCCAGTGATAGGTTCCTGCCCTGATACTTTGATTGGAACCGAGACTGGCTAACACTTGGCTATCGGGACTAAAACTCAGCCCTCGTAAAGATTTGATAGTACTCCTGAATACAAAACGCTTTTCGCCGGTTGCCGCATCCCATAGCTGAATCTGCCGATTTGTGGAACTGGAATATTTTTGTGCACTACTGGCAATAAATTGTCCGTTTGGGCTAAATTCCAGGCTAGAAAAACTGTCAAAATTCCTTTGAGGGGGAAACTCTGCACTATTGGTGACAATCGGTTTTTTCCAGATCGCTTCTCCTGTTTTGCTATTCCACAGACCAACCCCTATTGATTTATCAATTTGCGAGTAGACGATGCTGGCAACAAACTGTCCATCAGGGCTAGTGGCAACATCTCCAAAGTAAGTAGTATCGTCGGCTTTGATAGATGAGAGTAATTCCCCTTTAGTGACATCCCACAACTGAAGGGTTTTACCCTGTTCACTATTACAGACGAGTAGAAGCCCATTAGAGTTAAACTTGGCATGGCTTGCGAAAGTGGGCAACGTGTGAACTAGCTTGGAGTTTTCCCAAGATGGTTCAGCTTGAGCCACGGAAGAGGTTGGTGCTTGAGCGAAGGAGTATGCAGATTGTGCTACAGGTGTCCCTACAAGTGTAGCGATCGCTAGGACTGTCACTGTTAAGGCGGTTGTTTTCTTCATACTCTAT
Organism: uncultured bacterium; assembly: GCA_965364435.1. GTDB lineage: Bacteria > Cyanobacteriota > Cyanobacteriia > Cyanobacteriales > Coleofasciculaceae > CBDTXL01. Next base: position 820 of record CBDTXL010001009.1, on the reverse strand, counting down.
GCCAAAGCGGTAGTGATTCACTAGTGACTAATGACTCTTAATGAATGATTCTGTTTCCCTTCGCTTCGCAACATATCGCTATGTCCACGAGTGCATCATTAACTACTCCCCAACAAAACTGTCTATGCATTATCAATATTTTTAGCTATTTTAATAATTTAACTGATGTTTCATGATTAACAAAAATAAAATTTGTGCAAGTAGTATGAACAAGCTGATAAGGAAGTTTTGCAAAAAAGTTTTTAAATTTTTCAGAGTTATCTCCCAAACCTAATCCGTAGTATTCGATGATTACAACCTTAGGTTTGTGCTTTTCATAATCAAAAGTTTTCCAGACTTCTAGTTCAGTCCCTTCAACATCTATATCTAAGATATCAATTGCCCCAATGTTATATTTTTTGAGTAAAGTTTCTAGCCTGAAAGCTGGAACTTTTACAGAATCTCTGAAGGGAATTTTAATTAGTCCTTCATATTTATCCTTTTGCAAGGTAGAGGATAGCTCTGGCAAGAAAGATTGATTAAAGGTTATTTCTCCTTCTTCTTCAAGGGAAATAGCAGCCCATTCTACGTTTAAACGTTCTCTTTTGAGTAATTCAATTTGATTAATATCGGCATCAATGCAGATGCATTTCCAACCATTTTTTTCAAAGAAGTAACTATTTGAAAGATAAGTTGGATGACCTGCTCCAATATCTATAAATACTCCTTTTTGCAAAAATCCTAGATTCTCTACAATATATCTATCTTCTCCAAATTGTGAATGAAACTTAGTGTAGCTATAATCTTTATTGATTAATTTAAAACACTTATTTTTGAATCC
>CBDTXL010001008.1:0-2381 GCA_965364435.1 uncultured bacterium | reverse complement strand
AGGTCGCCGTACTCTTTGATGACTTCGATGCCGCAATGAAAGGTCTTCGCGCCCACTTCGCCCACGGGTTTAGGTTTCAGACGGTTAGCGAGAATCAGCAGGGTATTATCAATACCCTCGTGAATGTTCACCCATTTCATCTCGGCTTCATCCAACCGTGAGAAGTTCCGCAACGATAAGACAATCTGGCGGATGCGATCGGCCCCCATTTTCATTGATGAAAGGATTTTGGGCAGGTCTTCTTGGATGAAATCAAGGTCAATTACCTCTGCCTCGGCTTTAATTTCTGGTGCAGGCTGGGGGTAGTATTCCTGGTAGAGTTGAACTAGGTTGAGCAAGTCTTCGGTATATTGATTGGCGTGGACGAGATTGCCGTAGATGAAGCTAACAGGGTTGTTAATTTCATGGGCAACACCGGCAACTAGCTGCCCCAGACTCGACATTTTTTCGCTTTGAACAAGTTTGGCTTGGGTTTGTTGGAGTTCGCGCACGGTTTGTTCAAGCTGGGTTGCTTGCTCTTGGGCGGTGACAGTAGCGGTACGACTTTGCTCCAAGAGTTGGGCTTGGTCAATAGCGATCGCAAGGTTATCGGCAACTGCTTGTAGCAGTTCCACCTCACTATCACGCCAAGGCCTTGAGCCACTAGAGTGACCACAGCTAACCACCCCAATTTCCCCAGATGTGGTGTGTATTGGCAGTGCCAAAAGAGCCGTGTAGCCTACACTGAAGAAGAACTTTCGCTCTACTGGATCGGTCAAAACCCTGGCATTGTCCACACGAGTTATTTCCTTCTCAAAGACCCTTGCTGTCAAGGGACCAAATGCTTGTGCAGTCACCCGGTAACCAACTAAGCTGGGAAAGGCGGAACTCCTGGCTTCCTGAACAAACTCCCAAACAGGTTGCTGTGCGTCAGGTCGGTACCAAAGGAAGAAGCACCGATCAATCTGTAACAGGTTGCGAATCTCCTGCACGGCGGTTTCCAGGATGGTATTGAGGTCGAGGGAGCGACGAACCTGACTGGCAAGTTGGTTGAGCAGTGCCTCCCTCTGGGCTAGTTCTCGAAAGTTCGCTTCTGATTGTCGGAGTTCCTCCTGTGCCTGCTGGCGCTCAATCTCGGTTCCCACCCACTGCGCCATCAGCTTCAACAGCTCTTTTTCTCCTGCTGTAAAGGGGTTATTGCGTACCTTAAGACTGAAAAAGCTCAAGGTGCCGTAAACCGCTCCTCCCACAATCACTGGCATACCAATATAGGCTTCCAGTCGGCTGCTGGAGTAGGCAGGGAGGTTACACCAATAGGATGTTCCCGCAGATTCAAAAGCAATGGGTTCTTTCGCGGTCAACGTCACGCGGCAATAAGTTTGCTCTAAATCCCAAATATTTCCTTTGGTGAGGGGGAAGTTAGACTTGGGCGCAACTTGAGCGGCAATCACTTCATAGAGATTGTTTTCCACCCGACCTAAAGCACCCATATCTAGACCGAACTGACGGCGTCCTAGTGCCAACAGTCCTTGCAGGCGTTGGTCAAAACTGAGTTTTCGAGCCGTGCTTACCTTATACAGGGAGCGAAGGCTTTCTTCTGTCCGCTTACGTTCGGTAATTTCGTTCTTCAGTTGCTCATTCGCCTGCTTTAACTCAGCAGTACGTTCTGCTGCCCTGATTTCTAGTTCCTCTTTGGACTTTTGCAGTGCCTCCTCGTCCCCCTTATACTCTATAATTTTGGTTTCTAGTTCTCGGTTAGTCGCCTCCAGTTGGGTGGGCGTCGGTAGAGCAAGTGCCTTGGGGATCACTGCTCCAAAAGCCAACGCGGTGGATAGGGAAACGGTCGCTGTAATTGCCTTGGTAAATCCTGATAGCCAATAGACTGGAGAAAACAGCGTCCACACGGCAACCAAATGAGTGGTGCCGCCAGTGATGCTCAAAGCACTCAACACAAAGAAAATTCCCTGGAAGGGCACATCCCGTCGCTTATGAATGCAATAGACCAACATCACTGAAAGTGAGTAATAGGTCAGTGCAATCAGTACGTCTGACACCAGATGCAGCCACACCAACTCTGGCTGCCACAGGTAACACTGCTCATGGGGAATAAGTTTCTGTGGAAAAAGTAGGTTGTGAAGAAGATCCATTTTTAGCTCTGCACCACTTATATTAAATTTGCAGCCGAAAAATCTCTTTTTCTTGCGGTATAAAGCTCTAGAAGTGTACTAGTGCAGCACGGCAAAAGGTTTCCACCAGTTGGAGAAAACCTAACAAAGCCTCGACTCTCGACGCCCTTCTGGTGGGAAGTTCTCTGCTTTCCCTGCACTAGCATCCATATCGTAGCTTTCTTAGCTACGACCATGGTGAAGACCTCACCCACTCTCTTTGTGAGGCTTCAGTTA
>CBDTXL010001007.1:0-2383 GCA_965364435.1 uncultured bacterium | reverse complement strand
TACTTTCTGGGGATATCTTAGGCACCAAGATACCTCCTAACTGCCTTATCAGCCCTCTTGGGTCAGTCTGCGGTAAAACCTTAATAGCTGATGATTTACTTTGAGGACGCCAAACCTTCTAGCAAGGCGTCAACACTGGACTCCGATAAATCTGCTATCTGTAGCTTTCGTTCTACATGACCATAGGAGTAACTCATTGACCGGCTGTAAGCGGGGTCGTAGTGACAGGTGAGTAAATCTCCTACCAAAGCATGCCACTGACCGGCATCAATTAAGCTATACCACTGGTTGATTTTTTCCCGACCATAGCGAGGTTTAAGGTTCTCTAGTTTACGTTTGAGGAGGTCGGGGTGAGTGACTAAGTGCGGATATTCCTGCAACAGCCATTCAATTCTGGCAGCTTGCGGCAGCTGAACTTCAACACAGTTAGCGTGCTTCATTTGTTGCCACAGGGATGGGGGTAAATAAACCTGACCAATTTTGTTGCTTTCTGCTTCCACCCAGACTGGCTTACTGGCATCAAAGCGTTGTAACTGTTGCAGTAGCAGTGATTCAAAGCCTTTTTGTGAGGGTTGAGGTGAAAGTTGGCCCTCCCACTCTTGACCGAGGAGGGAACCGCGATGATTCGCCAGACTTTCTAAATCCAGCACTTGCACGCCTCGTGCGGCTAACTGCCGCAGAATGTGGGTTTTGCCACTACCCGTTAGTCCACATAACACTCGGTAAGTCAGCTGTTTTGGCAAGTGTTCTATTTGGTTGCGTACATAAGCCCGGTAGGTTTTGTATCCTCCTTCGAGGACTGTAACTTGCCAACCGATTTGACTCAATACCAAAGCCATACTGTTGGAACGCTGACCACCGCGCCAGCAGTACACCAGAGGATGGTAGTCTTTGTCTTTTGCCGCGAAGTGAGTGTCGAGATGCCCTGCTATGTTTCGGGCAACTATGGATGCGCCAAGTTTCCGGGCGTCGAAGGGGCAGACTTGTTTATAAAGTGTCCCGACTTTGGCACGTTCAGCATCATCCAGCACCGGCAGGTTAATGGCACCTGGCATATGATCTTCGGCAAACTCGCTTTCGCTACGAACATCAATAATCTCGCTGTAGGTTTCTCCCCAAGGCTGTTGGGTATAGTTAGGCGATCGCGGCATTACGATTAATCTATATTGAATAGCGCTTTACAAAACTAAAATCGATGCACAGTCTTCAACTTCCACCAGGCAGCCTCGGTTTGCCGGTCCTTGGAGAGACACTATCCTTCCTCTTCGATCCTCAGTTTATCCAGAAGCGCTATGGGCAGTATGGCTCAATCTTTAAGTCTCGCATTCTGGGCAGACCCACTGTATTTATGGTTGGTCCAGAGGCGGTGGAATTTGTCCTCTCGACGCACATGGAGCATTTTTCCTGGCGGGAAGGCTGGCCCGATAATTTTAAACAGTTGTTGGGGGAATCTCTCTTTGTCCAGGATGGTGAGGAACACCGGCGGAATCGGCGTCTGATGATGCCAGCGTTTCATGGACAGGCGCTGGCGCGTTACGTCACTACGATGGATTCGATTACCCAAGGCTATCTCCAGAAATGGGAGCAGAAACAGGAGTTCACCTGGTTTGAGGAATTCAAACAACTGACGTTTGATATTGCCAGCCAGTTGTTGGTGGGTGCAAGTCCGGGTTCAGAAGTAGCTCAGCTAAGTCAGCTGTTTACAACGCTAACTAATGGCTTGTTTGCCATCAACCCCTTGCCCTTGCCAATAACGCAATATGGAAGAGCGATCGCTGCCCGTAACCAACTGTTGCAGCATATTACCGAAATTGTGCGTCAGCGGCAACAGCAACCCACCAACGACGCCCTCAGTTTGTTAGTTCAGGCAAGAGATGAAGAAGGCAATAGCCTGAGCGAAAAGGAACTAACTGCCCAAGCGATGCTGTTGCTGTTTGCCGGTCATGAAACCACGACTTCTATGCTGACCTGGATTTGCCTGGAGTTAGCACGTCATCCGGATGTACTGAAAAGAGCCAGAGAGGAACAGTTGAGTCTTGCAAGTGTTGGCGAGATAAGCTTAGAACAACTAGGCAAAATGCAGTATTTAGACCAAATTCTCTCAGAGATTGAACGACTCCATCCAGCAGTTGGAGGGGGTTTCCGGGGCGTTGTCAAGCCGTTTGAGTTTAACGGTTTCCAGGTTCCCACTGGCTGGATAGTGAACTATTCCATCGCGGGAACACACCAGCTGGCATCAATTTACCCAGAACCCAAGCAATTTGACCCAGACCGATTCAGTCCGGAGCGTCAGGAGCATAAACAAAAGCCGTTCAGCCTTATTGGTTTTGGCGGCGGGCCGCGAATTTGTCTGGGAATCGCCTTTGCCAAGCTGGAGATGAAG
>CBDTXL010001006.1:0-2386 GCA_965364435.1 uncultured bacterium | reverse complement strand
TCCTTGAGTAAATAAGACTACCAAGAGTAGTGCAACTCACCTCAACACCTTAAAATCAGGGCATGATCTATCAACCATCCCGCCCAAAAATCCCTGAGTGTAGCTGGAATCGTCCCATTGGACTTGGTTGGGACAAACCCTACACCGTCCGCTACCCTAGTAATCTCGACGATGGTCCCTGGCACGGAATGCCCCTGGGTGGCTTTGGGGCGGGTTGCATTGGTCGCTCCTCGCGAGGAGACTTTAATTTATGGCACATTGATGGAGGAGAGCATACCTTTCGCAGGCTCCCAGCGTGTCAGTTTAGTGTCTTTGAGCAGTCAGAGAATTCCCCAACCCAGGCTTACGCCCTGTGTACTGAACCGCCAGAAGATGGCACCCTCAGTAGTTGGCAGTGGTATCCAGCTTCTCAAAATTCAAAATTCAAAATTCAAAATTCAAAATTTAATACGGGGACTTACCATGCACTTTATCCCCGTAGCTGGTTTGTCTACAACGGCGTCTTTCAGACAGAACTGACTTGTGAGCAGTTTTCTCCTATCTGGGCGGGGTGTTACCAGGAAAGCAGTTATCCCGTAGCAGTTTTTGAGTGGACAGTACACAACCCCACTGACGCGCCGATTACCCTGAGCATTATGCTCACCTGGCAGAATATGGTGGGCTGGTTTACCAATGCGATACCTCCCCAACCTCCTGAGAGTTCCGGGGGGCTAGGAGGGGTGCCGGTGCGGGTGCGGGATGATGGGAGTCCGGTTTATGATTACCAGCCGCGCTGGGGAGATAGCACGGGTAGTTACAATCAGTGGATTGTTGATAACTACCGGGTGGGCTGTCTCTTAGACCGTGTCAGGCTTCATGATAGCGAAGCGGTAGCGACTCTTCGAGGAGGGTCCCAGATTCAGGAAGGAGAAGGACAACTGTGCTTTGCTACTGTAACTAATCCCAGTATGGAAGTGTTCTACCACTGTCGCTGGAACCCTTCTGGCAACGGTGCTGAGGTCTGGGAACCCTTCGCAGCTGATGGCAGTCTGGCAGACACACAGGATGAGACACCGGCTGATCCGGGCGAACAAATTGCTGCCGCGATCGCAATTCGCTTTACTGTTCGTCCCGGCAGAACACGCAAAATCCCCTTTATCTTGGCTTGGGACTTCCCTGTTACGGAGTTTGCCCCAGGTGTCAATTATTATCGACGCTACACTGATTTCTTCGGTCGCACCGGCAACAATGCCTGGTCAATTGTTCGCACCGCCCTCAAGCACAATGACCTGTGGAAAGAGAAGATTCAGGAATGGCAGGAACCCATCTTAAATCGCGAGGATTTGCCCAACTGGTTCAAGATGGCGCTGTTTAATGAGCTGTACCTCCTCACTGGCGGTGGTACCCTCTGGAGTGCGGCTGATGATCGTGACCCGGTGGGTCAGTTTGGTGTGCTAGAATGCCTGGATTACCGCTGGTACGAAAGCCTGGATGTGCGGCTTTATGGCTCTTTTGCCCTAGCGATGCTCTGGCCCCGACTGGATAAAGCGGTGTTAGAAGCGTTTGCCCGCGCAATTCCCACTAGCGATGAAACGCCTCGAATTATTGGCTACAACCAATCCACCGCAATTCGCAAAGCAGCGGATGCAACGCCCCATGACCTCGGTGCCCCAAATGAGCATCCCTGGGAGAAGACGAATTACACCAGCTACCAGGATTGTAATCAGTGGAAAGATTTACCCTGTGATTTTGTCTTACAGGTTTATCGGGATTTTGTCCTCACGGGTGCTAAAGATATCGAGTTTTTGTGGGAGTGCTGGTCAGCGATTGTAAAGACGCTGGCTCACCTCAAGACCTTTGACAAAGACGGAGATGGGATTCCGGAAAACTCTGGGGCACCGGATCAGACCTTTGATGACTGGCAACTCAAAGGCATCAGTGCCTACTGTGGTGGGTTATGGTTGGCAGCGCTGGAAGCCGCGATCGCGATCGGGGAAATTCTCATCCACAACTACCCACCAGTATCCGAACTAGTCGAGGCACCTGATCCAGAGGCGATCCAAGAAACCCTTGACCGCTATCGCCAATGGCTAGAACTTGCCTTATCGATTTATCAAGAAAAGCTTTGGAACGGTCAATACTATCGCCTGGATAGTGAGAGTGGCTCCGATATCGTCATGGCAGACCAACTATGCGGTCAGTTTTACGCCCAGTTACTGGGCTTACCTGACATTGTACCAGCCGAGTGCGCTCAGTCTGCTCTAAAGACTGTGTACGAGACCTGCTTTTTAAAGTTCCATGATGCCCAACTAGGGGCAGCAAATGGGGTGAGACCGGATGGTTCACCGGAAAATCCCAATTCTACTCATCCCCTAGAAGTTTGGACTGGCATCAACTTTGGACTGGC
>CBDTXL010001005.1:0-2386 GCA_965364435.1 uncultured bacterium | reverse complement strand
TCAGGGGGAAGAAGGCCATTTTGCCTGTTCAAGGCTGACATGCTTCTTGTAGACGTACCAGTTCCTCTTGTTCTTGATCGAAAAACCAGTAGGTAATACTACATGATAGTGTTCATGCTTAGGATCGTCGTCTGTATCAAGTGTTACCAAATATGATGTACCCTTGGCGATTGCCATTTTGTCATCCGGATTGGTAAGTTGCGAAGAATCTTTGGGTTCGTGTTTGAATGTTGTGCCAGTGGACTCAATAACAGTTAATTTGTAGATAGCAGCCATGGTTTTTTACCTCAAAATCAGAACTCATTAGGATTTAAAGATGGACTTTTAGAAGGAGGGAGAATATCCTCGACTGTCTTAATAGTTATTCGCTTTCTAGTGAGGCAATCACCCATTTCTTCCTTGTTAGATATAACATCTACGTGCGTCCAAGCTAATTTGTTGTTGGGCAGTTTAACCTCTACCCAGCCTCCTGGTGTCTGCTTTCCAGTAACAGGGAGCGGCTGTTTTAAAGATTCGACAATATTATCCCGAAACGGAGCAGGCTCAGAGCGTAGATTACCATTCACAAGAACCGTGCAAACTTTACTTTCTGATGATGCAGGAGCGCTAGGACTAGATTCCTTATTAGAACTCTCCGTGCTGGGAGAAGGTTTCGGTGAAGAGTTCGGTGACGATGACACTCCATCTGCTCGATTTGCGGGAGGTGCTATCGGTATGTGGCTGGAGATGGCAATTGCCAAAGCTACAGTGGCTAAGGCTCCTCCAATTCCAACTGGTAGAAGGAATTTATTAGGGAAAGTAGAAACAGAAGGAAGGCGGGTTTGTGAACCTGCCAAGCTCGATGATGAATTTACGGCAGGCGTTGGGTTTGTTGGCTGCACCGCCGGTATTGGTCTGTATTCTGGCAGTACTCCACTAGGTTTTGAAGGCAGCGAGTTGAGTTCACTCTCGATATCCGATTGTGTTAGCTCATTTACCTCAGCTTCAGATGCAGGAGAGGGGTTTGTTGGCTGTACATCGGGTATTTGTAGATACTTTTGCAGCACGGAACTAGGCTTCGATTGTGCTAGCTCATCAGCATTATCTTCAAATTGGGAAAGAGCGGCTAACTGAAAAACCATTCGTTCTTCAATTGGTGCGACATCTTCATCTCTAAGTGCCAGAGACTGTTGAAGCTCCCTTAACTTCTCACGCTCTTGAGTGCCTAGAGGGTAGTTATTGGCGATCGCTTGTGCAAACTCTCGCTTATATCGCTCCAATTTTTCCTGGTACTCTTGATAAGGTTGTAGGACTTCAGCTTCAATGACACTACAATCTTCAACGGTTAGCTGCAAACGTTCTCCAAGCTTATTTAAGCTATAGCGACCCGCTCTAGAAATTTCTCCACGACTTACCCAACGTTCAGCTTCTTTACGATACTTCAGTTTCGGGTCATCACTTGGTGCTACGAGCAGCAGAATCTTATATCTGTCCTCGACGCGATAAAACGTTGGCTTCACGGCTGGAGCCACTGCTTGAACTCTGTTGCTAGCGTACTCATGTAACTCATCAACAGAAATCCAACCGTCTCCATCTAGATCCGCTGCTCCCGTTCTAATTCCCTCAATTAAGTAACGAGTGTAAACTGAGTGGTGAGAACCCTCCGAGTCAAAGGAATTCTCGCTAAAAGTGAAAGATGCGAGGATGGCTCGCCCTTCACCGCCCAGTTGGGTTTTGATGTCCACAGTACCATCATCATTTGCCATCATTTCCTGAGCAGAAGCGTGGCTCAAGCAACAGTCTAGGATTACTACCTGGCGCTGACAGGGGCTGTTGCTCATGAGTTCATGCACAAAACTTGCGGAAATAGCACTTACCCCAATCAGATCAGCTTTGGGGCTTTTGCAAGTGATGGAAGTTGAAAAGTAAAGTTTACCGCGATCATCCTGAACCACATGACCGGAAAAAAATAGCAGCACTAAGTCATCTTTAGTGCGACCTGAAAATAACGTCTCAATCGCTTCCCGCATCACTGGGGGATTAGGATTCGGCAGCAGTTTCACCTCGTCAAAACCGCCCATCTCTAAAGGCTGCAAAACTTGCTGCACTGCCTCAACATCTCTTACCGCGCCAGGGAGTGGGTTCAAACCAGACCCATACTCACTAACCCCAATCAGGAGTGCTACCTTTGCCATTTGTACTTTCCTACGCTGCTATTAATTGCTGTGCGTCCAAGTCGGGATGATTAAAGACTTTTGTGAACTTAACGTTGGATGCACCTGCTGTCCTAGCCGATTGAAAGTTATCGAGAGTAAGCTGCGCTGATTCAACTTGTATGTTTCTCTCAGTTATATCCTGCTTAAAATGCAGGTAGCCACCCGAAGGGTTACAGTTGCAGTTGTCCTTA
>CBDTXL010001004.1:0-2388 GCA_965364435.1 uncultured bacterium | reverse complement strand
ATTCAGCCTTGGCAGCGTGTGCGGATTTTGTTCCAACTGCTGCAACGCTCTCGTAAAGGGATGTCAAATGAGGTTCGTGGTACTTTAGAGCGTGCTACCAACTTGCTGTTGGCAGTTTTGCACCCCGACCAAGTTTTAACGGTGTTTCTGGCACTGCGACGGGTACGGGCAAATCACAAACATACTACAAAAGCCATCCTCAAGTACATCTTCAATCATCCCCAGTTTGAAGACATGGCAAGTTGCCGTCGTCCGACGCTGGTAGATTGCCTGGAACATGCACTGGGTAAGAATGTGGCGCGTGCTTGTGCCAAGATGCTGAGTGAGGAAGCAACGGTTAACGAAGCTTATCTGCGGCGGAACGTGTTGCGATACGTCCGCAACCTCCAACGGGTAAAATTTATCCTGCCATTTCTTTACCAGCAGGGGACGCACCAAACGGGCAACGGTCAGTATCAACTGGCTCATCGGCAGTATACCGAGACGTTTGAGCAGCGCCAAGAGCGACCCAAGACGATTACGGCAACGAATCGCGGAGATATCTCGGCGACGCTAGTTCACCTCTACCGAGGTGGTAACTCACCCGACTTACAGCAAGCGTTAGACGGCTACATTGAAGAAGCTGCTCGCGAACTCCCTCGATTTGAGGGCAAGCTGGCGCTGGTTCTGGATGCTTCTGCCTCGACTCGCAGCTATGGAGAACGTGAATACTGCGCTCTTTCTCAAGCAGTCGCCTTGCAACGAGTACTCGAAAAACGCTGTGCTAACTTGCAAGTGCAGACAGTGGGTGGTTCTGGAAATCCACCAATGCCAGAAGGCAACACGGATTTAGCGACTGCCCTCCTCGATGTGCTGGAAAGCGAACCGGATGTCGTTGCGATCGCTACTGATGGGTACGAAAATGTATATCCCGGAGATTTAGAACGAGTTGTCGAGTCTTTGCCTCATGCTGGCATCCAGACACCTGTTGTCTTCTGCCATAGCAAGTTTACCAGCTCAGATGACTTGACATTACGGCGTCCAGCCCAAAATCTGCCACAACTGGAATTCTGGCATCAAGATGACTTTGAAGACGTACTGCTGTCGTTGTTCTTGATGGCTAACGGTAAGGGTGCGTCCGACTGCTTGCGGGAGTTCCTGCTCGAAAAACTCACTAAGGTCGAAAAGGAGGTAGCACCGTGGACTACCATCAATTAATTCCCACTAAATTTGACTTATCAACTTACCGCTTCGGGATGCCGCAGCAGTCGGGGACGATGACGGTATTGCCGATATTTGGCTCCGATAATGATGGTCGATTCGTCGCTCCTTTGTCTGGTTTAAAGCTGTCTCAGGTGCGGGGCTATGGGAATATGGAACTTTCCAACCCTGCTGAAACGGGGATTGCGATCGCTCCTCTACACATGGGTTATATCCAAGATAGAGCGCAAAATCATGCCCTGTGTCGTTCCGCGTTTATCGCCGCCGGTCAGAAACTGATGTTTGAGGATGCCTGTTGCGTGCAGGCGGCTCAAGGCGGCTACCTAGAAGGACGCGACCAGTGGTTCTTTATTCTGCCGTTGCCACTGCGGGAAGAAGCACTGGAACTTCGGGGTAAGGAAGACTACAGCAAACTTTGGGATGCGATTAGTCGCCTCAATGAGCAGTTTGGATTGCCGAATCGAGGTCATTTAGAGCAGATTCTCAGTCGGAAACGAGCGTTTTTAACGCAATATCAGAGCCGATTGGAACTCCTTCCCCACCAAACGGGTGCTGTGTTCTTCATCGGGGATAAGTTAGCTGGGGTAGAGATTGCCCCTAGTGCGGCTTACTTCCAGGAATTGTGGATGCCTCTGGTGTGCTTCTGCTACGGCGTGGCGGCGATGTATCAAGAGAAAGATCTGGAGGTGAACAAGCCTTTAGTTCCTTTCTCTGCCAGCAATCTCAAGGAATTGAGAGAACAGCTCAATCAAAGCCGTCTTGAACGCCAGGAGCAAGTACGCAACTGGCTGGCACAAACCCCTGCGGAACAGTTTGCTATCGAGGAAGAAGAACGGTTTCTCAGCCTCCGTCTGCAAACGCTCACTGGCAAGAATTTTGCAGGTCAGTTTGTAGAAGAGGAAGGGCGTTTGCTGTATGCCTCGCTGTTTGCGAAGCCCGGATATCTTAACTAGGAATTGGGGATTAGGTAGGGGCGTATAGCTATACGCCCCTACAGACTGGGTTTGTTGATGTACATCCTCTAACAAATACAGAGACAGTAAAATCCAAAATCCCAAATCGATTGACACCTTTGGAAAAGATGTAGTATAATGTAGTATATCGGGAACTGAGTCAGGTAATTGACGTGAACTAGCCGGTTCCAAGCAGGTACTAAAAAACGTCCTCGCGCTGACCGCCTGTCCCGAT
>CBDTXL010001003.1:0-2390 GCA_965364435.1 uncultured bacterium | reverse complement strand
AGCAAGTCTAGAAACGAGGTAATGCCCCACTCTTCCTCCCGTAGCCATGCAATCAGCAAGCAATCATCCAAATCATCCATCTCACGGATGCGATGATAAACCAGCGAAACCAGGTGCGTCTTGCCAATCCCCCGTGGTCCAACAAGTAGCGTATGATGCTTCGATGGCGTAATCACACTGTTGCGGATAAGTTCAACAATGTTCTGTGCTAACTTGTGACGCTGCACAAAGATTTCTTCCAAATCCTCGTGCTTCATCAAGCTGGGAGTGAAGCGAGAAACTTTCATGTTTACAACCCCCGATGCAACCGCCAGTAGCGCCTAATCAAGGAAAAGCGAAATCTATAACCATCGCTTTTCTGGCTAACGTAATGGTCGCATTTCAGCAGCGTCAGGACATCCCGCACCATCTCGCTATCTTCCGTTACGACATGAGACTTCAGCCGATTGAATAGGTCATTGAACTGTAACGGCTGGTTCGCCACAGCTAAAATATCCAGTAGATTCAGGACAAAGGGGCGTTTGTCACTCTCATAGTAAACTTCAATGCGATCGCGGTAGTGACTCATATCCCAACGGTCTAGCGAATCGGTAAGGCAATCATCGACAAATTTGGTGATAATTGCAGGATTCGCCTTGCCGTAAGTCCACTTCAAGCGGTCAACAACGTGGTGGATGTAGTAGGGAATGCCATCAACAGATTTAGCGATCGCTTTTGCCGTTGCTTGGATATCATCGGTTAGAATTTCTTCTCCTACCAGTAACCCAAGTGCTAACTCTTGAGCATCTGTTAGCGATAGCGGTGGCAGTTCCTCTATATACATGTCATTAGTTGGGGCGTTAGCATATCCCGCTTGCTTGAGGGAACCGATAACGTGATGCAACCCTATTGAACCCGTGAAAACCATCCGCAACTTGGAATGTGACTGGTTTCCTGACATCTGACGAAGCGATCGCAACGTGTCCAGCACTTCCATTGCAACCTTTTCGCCACTATCCTGCTTAATGTTATCTAGCATCATCGGCATTTCGTCCCAGAAGAAAATCAAGGTACGCTCTTGATGCTCCATAAGGTCTTCAATCGTTTTTGTCAATAGTGTTTTCCAATGGGATGCCGCGATGTTGGGTAACTTAAAGCCGTTGAATTCTGCACCATTGAGTTGTTCCAAGACTTGGCGCGTCCGCTTTGCTGTTCGCTGCAAACCAGTGAGATAGCGTTCCACATCCTGGAAGACTGTCTCGACAAATTCCAAAGGCGATCGCAATCCTTCTAAGTCATGGTAAATCAGCAACATATCTGACGGCGCTTCTGCCATCATCTTTTTGACAACGCAGGTTTTCCCCATCCGCCGTTCTGCACTGAGGACAAGGCTTTGCCGCTCCAATATCCCCCACAATCGCCCGATCTGCTTATCCCGTCCAATCACCTCAGCAGGCGAGAGTTGTCCTCCTGGGTTAGCTCTCAATTTTGTCAGCACTGCCATATTTATGTTTTGAATGACATACGTTAAAAATAACATACGTTGAATATGGCGTATAAAATAAACCTACTGGCTTGCGATGACTCAAATTCGTTTTTTGTTACCAAACTTACTTTTGTTTTTAGTAGCTATGTAGTATATTAATATTGTTGCAACGGCAACAGAGTCAGAAGCCAGCCCGTCACCGTGGAAAGTCTCAGGCTGGCTCTGGCTCCAACAAACAAAGGAGTCAAACTCATTATGACCTACTCGAAATGTCTCAAGCCTTGGGCAGTGACCCGTCAACAGCCTAATTTACAATGGGTCACGATCGCCCGATACCGCTCTCGCTCAGATGCTGACGGACATCTTCAGTTGTTACGTCAGCGAGTCCCGAATCTCGAATTTAAAGTTGTGTTTGAGCTGTCTAATTGCCAGGGAATGGGGAGTGGGGAGTGGTGAAGATGTAAGTAGAGTGAGATCTTGCACCTGCATCAGTGCTTACCCCCCTCAGTCCCCCCTTGGTAAGGGGGGAAGCTAATCTCTGGTTCTTGTTCCCCCCCTTGGTAAGGGGGGTTAGGGGGGTCGTGGTAGATGTGAGTAGTAAGTCCAGGTTTAAGAAATGAAACCACAGATGTAGACGCTTTCTTCGGCTTGCCGAAGGCTACACAGATGAACACAGATGGGATATCTGATTAATGCTAAGAGGTCTATTGTTTTTTCGCCTACTCCCCACTGCCCTCGAATTAAGATTGGATACGCAAAGTTAAGCGAACGGTGCCAGTAGCAGATTGGGGAACTCGCCAGGTAGAAAGCGATCGCTTAATGATCTCAATCACCTGCAATTCCTTGAGCGTTGAGGCATCTTCATCCAATACAACCCGCACCACACGACCCTTACGCACTGGGAACTCGAAGACGATTTCACCAC
>CBDTXL010001002.1:0-2390 GCA_965364435.1 uncultured bacterium | reverse complement strand
CAGGAAGAGAGTAGGCGATCGCACTAACTCTCTTTTTTCACAAAGGGTGTACTAACCAACTAAGTTTCTTCTTGTTCCGTATTAGTCTGAGGCTGGTCGGATTTCAGGCGTTTATCCTCTTTCCACCTTCCTGTTTTGCGTGCGGCTTCTTTCAAAAGATACTCAATCTGGGCATTAACACTCCTCAACTCATCAGCCGACCATTTCTCAAGTACCTCGTAAAGCTTTAAGTCTAGACGCAGCAAAAACCGTTTCTTCTGGCTCATGTGTAAAGGCTACCAGTGTTAACCACAGGCTGGATGTTCTGTTCTGAGGTTAAGACCACTAGTAGATTATTGATCATTGCGGCTTTGCGCTCCTCGTCTAACTCAATGATTTGCCGCTCACTCAAACCCTTTAATGCTTCATCCACCATCCCCACTGCTCCTTCAACAATCTGCCGCCTTGCATCAATGATTGCCTTGGCTTGTTGACGACGTAGCATTGCTTGAGCAATTTCAGGAGCATAGGCGAGGTGAGAAAGTTTTGCCTCCAACACTTCCACCCCAGCGACTTCAAGTCTAGCCTGCACTTCTTTTTGAAGGGCATTAGCAATTTCGTCAGGAATCCCCCGAAGTGAAGGGATAGAAGCCTCATCGGGAGCATCATAGGGATAGCGGATTGCCAAAGCTCGAATTGCCGTCTCGCTCTGAGTCTCTATGAACTGCTGGTAGTCATCCACCTCAAATAGAGCCTTGGCTGAGTCTACTATCTGCCAAACTACCACAGCACCAATCTCAATGGGACTGCCCTGAGCATCATTGACTTTGAGTTGCTTGCTATTAAAATTGCGTACCCGCAAGGACACCCGCCGTCTACTGGCAAAGGGGTTAGTCCACCAGAAGCCTGCCTGACGCACACTACCGACGTAACGCCCCAAAAAAACTAACACCACTGCCTGGTTTGGCTCAACTGTAAAGAACCCCGACACCGAGGGAATTACCACGGCTATTAGAATTCCTCCTAACCAGGCACCTACCTCTGCTGCTAAATCTCCTAAATCTCCTAATCTTAGACTTCTCCCTAATACCTCTCCCAATCCCTGTATTACAGACCAACCCTGCCATCCGCCAAGAATCGCTAGGGCTAGCACAATGATAAGCGCTACGAAGCCGTTCACTTTCAATGCAGGAACCTCTTTGATCCGCTCCATAATCCACTCCGATTAGTTTGGAAGTTTGATATTGCTATGATATCATTTTGACGCAAATAGGTCTGGCTAGAGCGCTGGTTGATTAATTGTAGGGGCAATCGCCCCGTGGTTTCCCCTACAGGGGTTCGGGGCTTTTCCCGGGGGCACTGCCCATACAAATACACATGTAGCGTTTTTTGTCAAATAGTTCTCCTGGCTCGGCTCTCTAGCTCTAGACCACAAAGAGAAAGCTTCACTGATGGATAGGCGATCGCATTTTCTAGGCTGTCAAACTCGAAAGCCAAACCTGTGTTGTTTTGGGCGATCGCAAATGCACTACCTTGAGATGGGCATACTCAGGTTGAGTGAATAGAATGGGATACTCTTTGCGCCCTCTTCGATAAGTCTGAAGCGCCCATAGCAGGATGGAGTCACGGCTGAACGTTTGTTGCAGCGTCTCACGGTTCCCACTCCAGAGTTCCTCTTGCATCACTACGCGCCGCCATGTCCGTTGTACCAGTCGCCCGATAATCACTGGCAGAGTGTAGTCCAGCCACACAACGGTATCAGCTCGACTCCAAACAATGTCGCGTACCTTACTGTAATTGCCATCAACAACCCACTTGTTGCCGCTGAGTGCTTGTTCTGTGCGCTTTCGGAAGACATCAGTTGGAGCTTCTGTCCAGTTAGGCTCCCAGTGAAGTGCATCGAGTTCCACATGAGGAATGGCAAGAGATTGGGAGATTTGACTGGCCAACGTCGTTTTCCCTGAGCCACTTGTGCCAACAACAGAAATTCGCTGACCAGAATCTGAGAGGCTTGGGTTCATCGTCGCTGTTTCTTGAGTTCAGCAACTTGTGCCTCTAGTGCTTGTACGCGCTCCTTGAGTTCAATCACTAGGGTTGCGAGTCGGTCAAACATCGGGTCTGATGACGACACTTGCCGATTTGCTCTGGGGGGAACTGAGGGTGCTGGTCTATTTGAGCTAGGGGTTTGGGGGGGCAATGAGCGTCCACCGAGTGTATATAACTGAGACTCAAGGCGACTAATCTGCGAGCGCATCTGAAAGTTATCCGCTTCGAGGCGAGAGAGGCGAGATTCCAGACCAGCTGTTGATTGAGCTAGTGTACGACTAGAGAGGATGACCAGTGTAAAAATTAGAGCAAGGCAAGTTATTCCGATTTTAGAGAGCGATCGCATCTTTCCCGATCTCCTTTAC
>CBDTXL010001001.1:0-2394 GCA_965364435.1 uncultured bacterium | reverse complement strand
GTGACTGTAACTTGCTGGTTTACCAAATCGCTAGGACGAGTAGGCTGAGGCAGGACGTTACCGAATGGACCTAGATAAGAAAAGAAGTGGAGTTTCACCAAACCAGTGGAGGTTTGCAAAATTAAATCCTGTCCCAACCAGTTTAGTAAGCCGCGACGCCCCAAGAGTTTGCCAGTTAACTGGACAGGCTGACTATCTGGGGGTAGAGTAGTGGGTTCGGCGAAAAAGTCTCCCAAGTTGGGTTCAGTTTGTACAGTAGAAGGTTTGATATCGGGAAAGTAACGATTAATCCAGAGAACTATGGTGAGGCTAAACGCAATCAGCACGCAAGCGTTGAAAAAAGGGAGAATAGCTCTAGCATTGTGCATCCAGATGACTTGCCAAATGTTTAAAAAGTCACCCATCTGCCCAATCAGCCAGAGGACAACCCTCAGCACAACTCCCAACACCAGCCCATAAAGGAGGGCGCTTTGCAGCAGAGGTAATGCTTTATAGCTGTTGCCGAGTTTCGATAGCCGCGCTTTGTTATCGCGAATCGGGGGGGTAAGGGTTGGCAAATCCAGCTCAGTGTCAAGCTTCCAGAAATGGGCGTAGCGGGCAAGTAGATGCGATCGCTCGCCGATGAGGGGGTGGGACGCGGTGATAATTAACCAGTCGCGGTAAGGATTGGTGCAGTCCCAGTTTAAAGCCGCTTCAAAGGGGGTCTGAGGAGAACTACTGCCCAAAGTAATTGCCTGCCGATATCCTACTGGGAGCAACAAATCAAAGCTTTCCAAAAGCCCACTGGTTTTACCGAGTGTCTGGATATTTTCAGTAATCCCAAGCGCCATTTTCAGTAAAGCGCGGGTCATTCCATTGGGATTGCCGGTTGTTTCTACCGCAAGGCGATCGCTATAGTAAAGCCTCGAGCTTGAAAACCACAGAAGCGGCAGGCGCAGTAGCCAGTAGATGCCGTAACTCACACAAGCGATCGCTCCGGTTATGCCCAACAGGAGCGGCAGGAGAAATCGCCGATACGAGGGCAATTTGCGTTCTATCGAGTCTGCTAACCCCTCTCCCCACTGAGCGACTTGCCAATAAATTGTGTAAGGTAGCTGGGTGATTAGTAAACCCAGAGACATCAAGACAAAATCCCTGTGGACAATATGCCCCAACTGACTGGCATAGATAGTAGCAATTTCGTCATCTGCCAGTTGCGACAATAACCCCTCACTGACGACAATCCGGGCAGTTCGGGGAAGATTGCCATAAGTCAGTGCTACCGGGGCGTTAGTCGGTAAGATGCCCAACTTGGGCACAGGGATACGTCGTTGGCGGCAAAAACGTTGCACCACCTGCGCTGCCTCTGGACTGCGGGTTGCTAGCTGCGTCAGGGGTAACGGCTCAAGACCATGAAACCACTTCAACAACCCATCGATTAACCAGGGAGACAGGATAAGCAGGATTGCTAGAAAGACCCACACAGCTGGGGTTGGGTCGTTGTATAAGAGCTGGATCGGTTCCAAAAACGGCAACTGCACCAGGATGGTGTTCGTTGTCCCCATCAGGAATTGAACGACAAAGCGCAGCACCCAAAATAGAGCGATCGCTGTGGCGATTTCCACGAACCAAAGCTTGCTTAACTTAGGCCGTTTGAGAGGACGCCAGGTGAGAGCACGTCCGCTGTTACGCCATCTGGGGCGAGGGCTAGGGGGTGGTGAGTAGCGAACAGGAGGTCGGGAAGAGGTTTCCGTTGTGGATTCTGAATTGACTTGAGAATTCTCTGATTCTGAACCTAAGCTTTGTCCACGAGCATCTGCCGGTGCTTGTGTAGGGGTAGTGCCCTTCTGCCCAGCCTGAGTTTGGTCAGAGCGAGGCAACTGTTCCTCCGCTGAAAACAGACCCTTGGTAGAATCGCTCAACCGCTGTTTGATGTTAGAGGGCTTCACCCGTAGAGGTCTCTTGGGTTTGGATGGTGTCTGGTCAAGCGCCACAAACCCTGTTGAGTCTGATGCTGGGGTGCCCGGAGGCATGCCATCAAGGGGGGCAAATCCTGTGGAATTTGAAATTGCTGGCTGCTGTGCGGCTAAGTCAACCAGGGTATTAGTGGCCCATTCCCTGATATCGGGTTCAGGGTGTTGAGTGAGCTGTTGGCAAAGGGCGATCGCTTTTTGGGTATCACCGATACTACGGTAAGCCCTCACTAGCTCCTGGGAAGCGCGTGCTACTAAGGAGTCATCCAACTCCGTCTCACAGACACCTTCGAGGTGAGCGATCGCAACTGAGTAATTTCCCTGCTTCAGGGCGCGTTGAGCAGCATCTAGCGAAGGATTGGGAACAGAAGTCATAAATATTCTCCCACTCACTCTGTTCCTTAAGATACCCCTTGCAGTGGCTATATTGTATCAGTGATTT
>CBDTXL010001000.1:0-2395 GCA_965364435.1 uncultured bacterium | reverse complement strand
TACCCTGAAAGTAGTTCTAAAGTGGAAAATCTACCAGACATTGGTGCAAAATTTGGCTGATGTCATCTGAAAAAACTGCACAAATGCTTGAATCTTATCGTCAACACGTTGCTGAGCGGGCAGCTTTGGGGATTCCGCCCCTGCCACTGGATGCCCAGCAGACTTCCGAATTGTGTGAATTGCTGAAAAATCCCCCAGCTGGTGAAAAGGAAACCTTGCTGGAATTGCTGCGCGATCGCGTTCCTCCGGGTGTCGATCCAGCCGCCTACGTCAAAGCCTCATTCCTCACATCCGTTGCCAAAGGGGAGATTACCTGTCCCCTAATTGCTCCCAAGTGGGCAGTACACCTCCTGGGCACAATGATGGGTGGTTACAATGTGCATTCATTGATAGATTTGCTCAAGTCTAACCACCCTTCAATGGCAGCTTCAGCAGCAGCCGCCTTAAGCAAGACGCTGCTGGTGTTTGATGCCTTCCACGACGTTCTCGCCCTGTCTGATGTTAATCCCTACGCTAAGCAGGTAATCGACTCTTGGGCTAATGCCGAATGGTTCATAACGCGCCCTAAACTAGCGGAAGCTATCACGGTTACCGTGTTTAAGGTGCCGGGAGAAACGAATACGGATGACTTATCCCCCGCACCC
Source organism: uncultured bacterium (assembly GCA_965364435.1). Taxonomy (GTDB): domain Bacteria; phylum Cyanobacteriota; class Cyanobacteriia; order Cyanobacteriales; family Coleofasciculaceae; genus CBDTXL01. Next base: position 1,751 of record CBDTXL010001000.1, on the reverse strand, counting down.
CACGCCACCACTCGCCCGGATATCCCGTTACACGCTACGGTGATGCTGGAATCCAAGATGCCGGGAGGCATACAAACTATTGCCCAACTGAAAGAAAAAGGGCATCCGGTGGCGTATGTCGGGGATGTTGTAGGCACGGGTTCATCCCGCAAATCAGCGATTAACTCAGTACTGTGGCACATTGGCAACGATATTCCCTTTGTACCGAATAAGCGGGCTGGGGGATATATTTTAGGAAGTGCGATCGCGCCTATCTTCTTCAACACCGCTGAAGATTCCGGTGCGTTGCCCATCGAGTGCGATGTCAGCCAAATGGAAACAGGTATGGTGATTACCATCCATCCTTACAAAGGAGAAATCACCAACGAAGCTGGGGAAGCTATTTCCACCTTTACCCTCAAACCCGATACAATTCTCGATGAAGTAAGAGCTGGTGGACGGATTCCTTTACTAATCGGGCGCAGCCTCACCGATAAAACCCGCGAAGCCTTAGGTTTAGAGCCCAGTACCCTGTTCACTCGCCCCAAAACGCCAGCAGACACGGGCAAAGGCTTTACCCTTGCTCAAAAAATGGTGGGGAAAGCTTGCGGCTTACCCGGTGTTCGTCCGGGTACATCCTGTGAACCGATCATGACGACTGTCGGTTCTCAGGATACCACGGGTCCGATGACTCGCGACGAACTCAAAGAACTCGCCTGTCTGGGTTTCAGTGCGGACTTAGTAATGCAGAGTTTCTGTCATACCGCTGCTTATCCCAAACCAGTGGATGTCAAAACCCACAAAGACTTGCCTGATTTCTTCTCCTCTCGTGGCGGTGTCGCCTTACGTCCCGGTGATGGCATTATCCACTCTTGGCTGAACCGGATGTTATTGCCGGATACCGTAGGAACTGGCGGCGACTCTCACACCCGCTTCCCCTTGGGGATTTCCTTCCCAGCTGGTTCCGGGTTAGTCGCGTTTGCGGGTGCGTTGGGTGTAATGCCGTTGGATATGCCGGAATCTGTCTTAGTACGGTTCAAGGGCGAATTGCAACCGGGGGTGACGCTGCGGGATATCGTGAATGCGATTCCTTATGTGGCGATTCAAAAAGGCTTGCTGACGGTGGAGAAGAAGAATAAGAAAAATATCTTCTCCGGGCGGATTATGGAAATTGAAGGGTTGCCGGATTTAAAAGTAGAGCAAGCCTTTGAACTTACTGATGCCAGTGCTGAACGTTCTTGTGCAGGTTGCACGATTAAGCTGAGTGTGGAGACGGTTTCGGAGTATCTGCGATCGAATGTGGCGCTGTTGACTAACATGGTAGCGCGAGGCTATCAGGATGCTCGTACCCTCATGCGCCGCGTCGCCAAGATGGAGGAGTGGTTGGCGAACCCAGTGCTGATGGAAGCCGATGCGGATGCGGAGTATGCAGAAATTATCGAAATTGACTTGAATGAAATCAAGGAACCGATTGTCGCCGCACCCAATGACCCGGATAATGTTAAGTTGTTGTCCGAAGTTGAGAATGACCCCGTGCAGGAGGTGTTCGTCGGTTCTTGTATGACGAATATCGGTCATTATCGGGCAACAGCCAAGGTATTAGAAGGAGAATCAGCGGTTAAAACTCGCCTCTGGATTTGTCCGCCAACCCGGATGGATGAGCAACAGTTGAAGGCAGAGGGTATCTACGCCACATTTGGCGCTGCTGGTGCGAGGACGGAAATGCCAGGATGTTCTCTGTGCATGGGTAATCAAGCACGGGTAAAAGATGG
>CBDTXL010000999.1:0-2396 GCA_965364435.1 uncultured bacterium | reverse complement strand
TATAAATCGAGGCATAAACAGCAAAGGGGTTTACCCCCGCCGCCGCACAAAAAATTCCAAATAGTACCAAGGAGAAGAGAAGGGCGGCAATGGGGATGCAGATCGCTTCCAGAGTTGTACGCCACCTAGAACTATTAATCATCAGAAAAATGGGTAGAAACCCCGTCCTTCTAGGACGGCTTTATATTGCCTTTTTTGGATTACTACCGCCTTGGGGCTGGTTGACTCGGTGTGATGAGAGTGTTGCACTTTCAGCCGGACAATTACCGCTTCAAATTTTCCAGCCCTGTACGCATAGTGTTTTGCTCTAAAAGAGCCTCCCTTTCGGGGTGATGTTAGCCTCGCCAAAGTTTAGTGAGCTTGTTAGGCTGAAAGCACTGCCCCAGTGACCTTAGAACTGTTTAACCTCCAGCGATAGAGCGGAAAACTGGCTACGCATTCTCCGGTATCGTGACTCAAAAAACGTAGTACTCGAAGTACTCAGGCTGGTCAGAATGGCTTGTCAGATTACTCTTTCAAGCCTCATGCCTTTAGGCTGAGGTTCCTGACCTTTCTTCCTCGTGGAGACCCCCGCTATAAACGAGGCGGATATATCGAAGCTTTCGCTGAGTACCGCCAATGTTTCAGCGGCGGGATAGCGCAGCTCTCTTCGAGTCTTCGAGCGTCGGAAACGAGGGATATTTTGGGGACTCAATGTCCCTAAAATATTCAAATCACTGTGCATAGGAATACCCATCCTTTTTGTGAATGTGTTTGCAATACTTGTGACTAATTCCCTGAACCAGCCCGTCCCTTGTCGAGATATTGAAACTACCAGTGGCGCGAGTTGCGATTCGACCAACATAAGTCCCAATCTTTTTGCCCGAAGTGACAATCGCTTTTACGATGTCACCCGTTTGAAAACTTTTGTGAACCTTGGTTCTAGAGCAATAACGAATCGGAAAACCCCACTGGTCAGTACGGCATTGCTGACGGGTTCCGTGACCCTTGGCAACCATCAGCAGAGGTTTGACTCCTGCCGTGATTAACTTGATTGGAGTTGATACTCCAACGCAAGCAGCGTCCCAGTAGTGAGTCTTTGCCAGCCCTCGGATTGTTCGGTTGTACTTGGTACGACCGCCGGTGCCAACTTCAACAGGCAAGCCCGTATCCTTGAGTTTTGCGTACAGGTTCCATCGAGTAGCATTGACTGCTGCCGTATCAGCCAATGGTCTTTTAACTTGAGCCAAAATCCGTTTGAGCAAGTCAGGCTTACCCTTCAAAAAGTCCAAGATGTCCAGGTTCCCCTTTTTCTGATTGCAGGGAACGCAAGCTAAACACAAGTTGCTGAGGCGGTTAGAACCTCCCTTTGACCTGGGTTGAATGTGTTCAATCTCAAGCTTGGTGTCTTTTGCGCCGCAGTAAGCACATCTCCTGTTCCACTTCTCAAGTAGAAATTCTCGTACTTCGTAGCCAGCTAGGGTCCCTTGCTGATAACCCACCCCACTAATCTCTTCCTCTTGCATCTGCTGTGTGTCAAACCGCACCAATTCTTGAGAAATGGCAGTGATTTGACACAGGGATGACAGACGCTTAACAATCGTCACAATGTTGGCGACTCGACTGTTTAGAGATGGTGGCAACCATCCTTTTGCGCGGGTGCGGTTGAGAAAGCGAGGTTTGCGGTAGCGAGTCTTACGATTGCGTCGTGAGCGTCGTAATTGACGCCGTGAGGTTAAAACCTCTCGAATCTGAAACCCTCGGTGCTGTAATTGAGCTACCCAAACAACTTCGCCCGTGTTGTCGTTGACTAAGGCTAAGCCGGTTGTCTTTGCACCTGGGTCGATTTTGATACGAAGTGGCTCAACTGTTCGGGTTAACACCTCCTCTTTCAGAATTAGGGTGAAAGGATAACGCCGAAAAACTGCAGCTTTTCCAAGGGAAAGCAACATCCTCGCTCTACCCGGATGAACCGGATTGAGCGGCTGCTTGTTGGTATCTAAAACAAAAACTTTACTCACGAATGAGTCTCCTTGCGGGTAATGTTAGCCTTGACAATGATTTAAAGGCTTTTTGCGTTAACAGCACTGACTCAAACCCGATGACTCTGTTTAACTGTTAACCTCAGAGCTACAGACTGGCTTCGTATCTGTAGGTGAGATGACCTGAAAATCGTAGTACCGAAGTACTTAGTCGGGTAAACTCTGGGTTTCTTTCAAAGCCCCCGCCATAGCTGTACCCAGCTTGGCGGCGGGTAGTTTACATTTAACTTTTGACCTTGCCAATAACACCTTCTGCTAGCCAATCAGTCTTGTCAAGTTGAGTGTCCGTCAGTTTCAACTGTTTACCTGCTGGAATTACTGCTTTCCCCGTATTGTCTTTGAGTTCACCCTTGTAAATCGCCAGGGTGCCATCAA
>CBDTXL010000998.1:0-2396 GCA_965364435.1 uncultured bacterium | reverse complement strand
TATATCCCAGGCGACGCAAACTTATTAAAGTAAAACCTTGGATATTTTTAAGTGGGGAGAAGAGGAGGGAGAATGCTCTGTAGCCAGAAACAACTTTCGGTTAAAAGTTATCTGGAAAAGGCGGTTGTTGACAAGAGGTCTACTCCAATTTAAACCACGTAAGATTGACTATCAATCTGAGGCGTGACGCGCCGGTTCAGAATGAAAATTAGAAATCGAGTAATACTTGCCGCCTCTATACTCTTGGTAGTACTAGGCTTGAGTGAGCTACTGTGTCCAACGCAAACTACGGGTGTGGCTGCTACTGAGGCACAGCCAAGTGTAAGCAAACAGCCTGGTGATGAGGGAGTCAATGCCAAGCTCGTTACAGCCAACACCAGATTGAGCTTCAAGCTCTTCAGGGAACTCCTCAAGAAACAGCCCAACGAGAACATTTTTATCTCTCCGGCTAGTGTATCTATAGCCCTCGACATGGTATACAACGGGGCTAACGGCAAAACTCAGCAAGCGATCGCCGAAACCTTGGAATTACAAGGGATGAGCCTCCTGGAAATTAACCAAGCTAATGCCGCCCTCAAAGTTACTTTGTCAAATCCAGATCCCGAAGTTCAGATTTCTATAGCTAACTCCCTTTGGGCTGGGGAGGCTGAACCCTTCAAACCAGAATTTATTGAAAAAATTCAGCACTTCTACAGCGCAGAAGCCAAAAATCTAAACTTTGGCACTTCTGGTGCCTCAAACATCATCAACGATTGGGTAAAGGAGAATACCAACGGAAAGATAGACAAGATGGTTGATGAGATTAGCTCCGACACCGTTTTTGTACTGCTCAACGCCATCTACTTCAAGGGAACCTGGAAATATGAATTTCCCCCAGAAGCAACCAAACAACAACCATTCACCCTCCTCAACGGGACTCAGAAGCAGCACCCGATGATGTTCCGGCAGGTTAGCAATCTTCAGTACTACCAAAATGAGATGTTTCAGGCAATCAGTCTGCCCTATGGAGAGGGTAGATTGAGTATGTACATTTTTCTCCCCTTTAAGGAAGTCAGTCTCAAAACCTTCTATGAAAGCCTGAATGCTGAGAACTGGCAGAAATGGCTCAACCAGTTCGACTCTCCTGACAAAAGCGGCGATCATACTGGGGAAATTTTGATTGGTCTACCGCGCTTCAAACTAGAGTATTCAATCGAGCTGAACGATGCTCTGAAAGCTCTGGGGATGGAGATAGCTTTCCAAGAAGGTGCCGATTTCTCGGCTATGACGCCCTCACGCCTCCGGATTGATCTGGTTAAACACAAGACTTTTGTGGAAGTTAATGAAGAAGGTACTGAAGCAGCAGCAGTGACTGGGGTAAGCATGACAAGAGGGATTCCTGATGAGATGATTGAGATGATTTTTGATCGCCCCTTTTTCTTGGTGATTCGTGATAATCAAACGGGAACAATCTTGTTCATGGGTTCGATTGTCGAACCAGAAGAGAAGTAGAAGTTACCTTGAAAAAGGGAGTGGGGAGTAGGGAGTGGGGAAAGAAATTTTCATTCTTCGTTGTGCGCTTTAAGTGCAGGGAATCTAAATGAATGCAACAATCCTCAGTTCATTGCTATCGATTTACCTGGTTTGATTGGTTTTGTCTCTGGTACCCTCCAGGCTGGCTGATTTTATTCAATCGCCACTGGCAACACTATCAGCCAGATCCTGATGGCTGGAATTGGTTGGAATATGGATTGTTTCTGATTCCGGGGGGATTTTATCTGGCGTTACTGCTTCGCTGGTTACGTCTTGGTTGCCGCTTACCTCGCTCATCGGTTTGTCAGTTTAATCCGGACTATCAGCAAGCCTTCCGAGATGAAGTCCTTGCGCCGATTTTGAAGTATTATTTTCGCGCCGAGCTAGAGCAACTTGAACATCTTCCCCAGTCTGAGCCTTTTATTGTGGCAATGAACCATGCGGGGATGTGTTTTCCTTGGGACTTCATGGGATTAGCTTATCTCCTAAGTCAGACACGAGGATGGGTGGTGCAACCGCTTGCGGGTGTTTCTTTATTTGAGCATCCCTGGGTAATATGGTGGCTGCCTCCTGGATGGTCAGAGGTTTTGGGTGGCATCCGTGCAGAACTCGATGACTTTGAAGCGGCGGTTAACCAGAAAATAGTTCTGCTTTATGCCCCAGAGGGTTTACGCGGTCCGGGTAAAGGCTGGTCACAGCGCTATCAGCTTGAAACCTTTCATCCCAGCTTTATTCGCCTGAGCGATCGCTACCACATTCCGATTCTGCCAGTTGTTTGCATCGGCAATGAGTTCTTACACCCTTGGGCTTTTAATCTTAAAAAACTGGCAAGACGCTTCAGCCTACCCTTCTTGCCCCTCTCGCTTTTGATGTTTGCCTTTGTT
>CBDTXL010000997.1:0-2402 GCA_965364435.1 uncultured bacterium | reverse complement strand
GCGAACTCTTCCCAATCTTCCGCCAATAACTCCTGTGACATCAGGAATCGTTGGTTGTGTTGATTTACTTGAGCTGTGTCTGGTGTAGGGGTTGGCGATGTCAAATAATTACTAGGGGATCTCTGCACCTGCGAGCTTTGGTTATCCTGACTCTCAGACTCTTCAAAGCTGTAGAGGTCTTGCTGGAGCTGCTGTAGTGTGTTTTGATCCAGCACCATTTCCAGCTCTGGTGGAGCACTATCTAATTCATCTGTTGCCAACAAATCTTCCTCTGGTGAGGCTGGGATGTAGTTTTCTTCAAGCAAACTGGCTTGAGGTTCGGTTTCAGGGGTATGAGATTCCGACTGTTGCTTGGTTGTGGTTCGCATGGAGTCGGCTCCTGTAGTAGGCACCTTGTGACTCAAACCGATTGTCGGCAACAAATCCGTCAATGCCGCGATGGATTCAACGCCTTCTTGCTCGCTTGCACTTTCCCTATGGCACAGCGAGTTCGTTGCTAGTGGCGACGCCTGCGCTTCTCCTGCCACATTCGCCTCAATGGGTGACTGAGGAATTGAATCTTCAAAAAATAAAACCTCCCACGACTCTGGTGACTGCCCAGTTGACGAATCGGGCGATCGCGTTTGGGTAGTCTCGGTAGCTGGATCTGTAAGTCCTTCAAACAGAACCTCTTCAACCTCAGAGGGTAGGGGATTGACTGAGTCGGCGCTGGAGAACTGGTCTTCTCCTGGCATTTCCAAACTCATTGGAGGCGCTAGTGCTTCTGAGGTATCTGACTCACCATCGACAGGCAACGCCGCCACAGACTCAGCTGTCAAGGCTTGGGATTCATCTGACTTGGCTGTGTCGAGCAAAGAGCCTGTACCAAAAAGACTCTCATACAACTCCTCGATTTCCCGACGGCGGTTGTCAGAACTAAAGATTAGTTCAGCCGCTTTATCCAGCTTGTCTAATCCGCCTACATCACCTGTTCTTGTCTGTGCTGCTTCTGAGGGTGTGACTGTTGTCAATTGTTCATTTACCAAATCCAACAGGGAATCTAGATCTTGACTAACTGAGGGACTTGGTGTACCTATCTCCTCTACTAAGGGGAGTGAGACTTGAGAATCGATGTCTAGCTGTATGAAAGTATCTATCTCATCGTTTTTATCTAGATCTAGACCGAGATTTTCAGAATCTAGTCCTTCGATGATTTCCCAATCTTCCGAGTTCAGGTTTTCCAGAAAAATGTCTTCAGTGGTCGAATTTGATTGAGCGATCGCTTCTTGAGCAGGCGTAGAACTAATCGCCTTTTTTTGTTGAGTAGGGAGTTGCTCTACGGGTTGCACGGGTTGAAGCGGCATTTGCTGTCCCTGCAAGGGGTTCGGCAGCGCCGTTAGCACAATGGTTCCGGAGGAACTTGGCTCCTTTACACTAAGGGCATCGAGTGGCAGCAATGTCTCTGATGTGCTTTGATTGGTAGCCAAGTTGGTTTGAGCCGCCGAATCAGGCATTTGCACTGATGATTGCCAAATTGTTGAGGCTTCTCGCCCCAACTGCTGCGCCAAGCGATTCACCAATGCTGTAAATAGCAGCTCCCCTTGAACGCCCAAGTGGTGCATTTTTTCCAATCCCTGGGACAAAGACTCCTGATAGCCCTGAAGATTACGCTGTAGTGCCTCAAAGATCGTCCGCTGGTTAGCGTCAAGAGTTGTCAATAGTTGGTCAGACTGCACTTGCAGCTGCCGCAGTTGCTCCAGCCGCTCTTGCGGCTGCATCACACTCGCAACCTTACCCCGATTAGAAGTTGCTGGAGTGATTGCTCCCCTTGTCGATTCGCTGCTCAAAAGCTGCACTTCCCAATTCGCTAAAATTTGAGCCAACTGTTGCGTCAAGCTTTCGGCGCAGCGGCTCATTAACTCCTGCGAAAATTCTGGAATAAGTTGCTGTTGTGGGGACTTTGAATGGGGAAGATAATCAATCTGCCGTTTTGTGCGTTCCAGCTCCCGAATTTCTTCAACCAGATACTCCCGCTGTTGACGTAGAGCTTGTAAGTCTGCCTGCAAGGGCTGCATCAAGTCGGCACGCAGCAAGTCCATTTCTTGAGTAACCGCTTGCACAATCTGCTGTACTGCTGCCGATTGTGCTGAGTTCACTGGTTCAGGCGCTTTTTCAGGTTCTGTAACCAAATGCTGCTGCTGGGCAACCAGGTAGCTACGAACTCGCTCCAGAACCCGGTGCTGAGCGGCGACATCACCAGGCTTGGACCAGGGTAGACGGGAGCCAGCCTTGGGGAGGATGCCATCAATATCATCGATCAGAGATTGAATAGTCTTCTGAGAAGTCACGGTGGAACCCTTGACGAGAACGAGTGCTACTGACACAGGAGTGAGTGTGATCTCCCTGTTCTAATGTTAAATCGC
>CBDTXL010000996.1:0-2410 GCA_965364435.1 uncultured bacterium | reverse complement strand
AGTTTGGATGCTGATGTGCTATCCGAATGCGATCGCGTTGAGTCTGTGTATGAGTCTTTACTCTCATCTCCTGCCTAGAGAAGCGGTCAATTTGAAATATTTGACAAAAAGCACAAAATGTGTAGTTTATTGGGGCGGGTTTCACCGATATCCCATCAACGCAGCCAGCCACCTAGATAAACCCGTCCCCACCCTACTTCCAGATGAGGGAGATAGGGAGGATGGGGGAGATGGGGGAGATGGGGGAGAAATTACTTCCCTACCTTCCTCATCTTCCCTACCTTCTCCACCTTCCCCACCTTGTCACTCACTAGGACGTAATCAACATGAGTTACAAAATTGAAACGGATAGCTTCCTCAAAGATTTGGAACGAGTCGCCCAAGTCCGTGCTGAGGTAGCTAGTAGTTTGGGCAGGATAGCTGAAACACTTACCCAAGCAGAAGCCGAAGCGAAACAGACTTCTGGTGGACTCGGCTTAGAAACACAGGTAGAAGACATCAATGTTGCGAGTAAAAACTTACGGCAAGGGGTATTTAGACTGCTGGTTTTGGGCGATATGAAACGGGGAAAGAGTACGTTTCTCAATGCTTTAATCGGCGAGAACTTATTACCCAGTGATGTCAATCCCTGTACGGCAATCCTCACCGTTTTACGCTATGGCAGCCAAAAGAAAGTGATGGTTCACTTTAACGATGGTAAACCGCCTGAACAGCTGGATTTCAAAGAGTTTAAACATAAATATACCATTGACCCTGCCGAGGCTAAACAACTCGAACAAGATAAGAAGCAAGCCTTTCCGAATGTGGATTATGCTGTGGTTGAGTATCCCTTACCGTTGCTGGAAAAGGGAATTGAAATTGTTGATAGTCCGGGGTTAAATGATACGGAAGCCCGGAATGAGCTATCTCTCGGATATATTAATAATTGCCATGCGATCCTTTTTGTGCTAAGAGCATCACAGCCTTGTACTCTTGGGGAACGCCGTTATCTGGAAAATTACATCAAAGGTCGAGGGTTATCGGTTTTCTTTCTAATTAACGCTTGGGATCAGGTGCGTGAAGGATTAATTGACCCTGATGATACCGAAGAACTGGAAGAAGCTGAATATAAGCTGCGTCGAGTGTTCAAAGCTAACCTGGCGGACTATTATCAGGTGGATGGACATGATGTTTATGAGGAACGAGTTTTTGAGATTTCGGCAATTAAGGCACTGAGAAAGCGGTTGAAGAATCCTTCAGCTTCCCTTGAGGAAACTGGATTTCCGGAATTTATGGGCGCACTCAATACGTTTTTGACGCGGGAAAGGGCGATTTCTGAACTACGACAAGCCAGAACTCTAGCACGTCAAACGGCTAATCAGGCGAGGGAAGCGGTTGAACGCCGCATTCCTTTACTGGATCAGGATGTCAGTCAATTGAAACAACGGATTAGTTCAGTTGAACCTGAGTTTAATAAACTGACTAATATCCGCGATCAATTCCAACAGGAAATTCTTTCTACCAGAGATACTCAGGCAAAAGCGTCCGCAGATTCTTTTCGTTCCTATGTTTTGGGCTTAGGCGATACCTTTGAATCAGATTTTTTGCGCTATCAACCTGATTTAAAACTCTTTGAATTCCTGAGTAAAGGTAAACGCGATGCGTTCAATGCCGAATTGCAAAAAGCCTTTGAGCAGTACATTACCGACAAATTGGCGGCTTGGAGTCTCACAGCAGAACAAGAGTTGAATGCCGCCTTCGCACAACTATCCAGGAGTGCGGCAAGTTATGGTGCATCCTACAGCCAGGTGACCGATCGCATTACTGAAAAATTGACAGGAGAAAAGGTAAAGGTTAACCCCAATAGTATCGCAGAAGAGGATAATTCACCAGCCTGGACTAAGTGGGCGATGGGTTTATTTTCCCTAGCACGGGGTAACTTAGCGGGTGCTGCAATGGCTGGAGCAGGCTTCGACTGGAAAAGTATTTTACTGAACTATTTCACCGTGATGGGACTCAGTAGCGTTATTGTTTGGGCATTCCCTGCTGCTGCGATTCTCGGACCGATCGGTATTGGTTTGCTGGGGTTAGGGGTTGGTGTTTTCCAAGCCGATCAAGCTCGCAAAGAATTGGTTAAAGTTGCTAAAAAAGAATTGGTAAAATATCTACCTCAGGTGGCAAACGAGCAAGGGCTAACCGTTCAAAATGCTGTCAAAGAGTGTTTTGATGTTTATGAACGGGAAGTGATAAAACGGGTCAATGATGACATTGAATCTCGAAAAGCTGAGTTAGACAATTTGCTGAAACAAAAGGAATCTTATGAAATCAATCGGGATGCAGAAGCACAGCGTCTAAAGAAACTAGAAGCGGATATTTCTGCTGAGTCGAGTAAGATTGAGTCGGTATATCAGAATCTGCTGGTGTACTACTC
>CBDTXL010000995.1:0-2411 GCA_965364435.1 uncultured bacterium | reverse complement strand
TTAGCCGAGCAGCTAGCTATACCGAAGGCTGTTCGTCCTCCGAATTAATTACCTCAAACTTTACCTTGTTGTACAAATCCAGCAGTGAAATTTCAAACGAAACTGAACTGAGGGCGATCGCTTCATCTTCCTCGTCATACTCACAAAGCGCCCATCGCTTCTTTCCCGTTTTAGAAAACTGTTCCACATGAATTCGGGTTTGGTCGATTAACAGGTACTCCTGAAGGGTTGCTAGCGTCCGGTAAGCCTCGAACTTGCGTTCGCGGTCGTAGCCTTTAGTGGATTGCGACAAGACTTCTACAATGACTTGGGGATTAGTAATCGTATCTGTGCGATTGTTAAAATATTCTGGTTCACCCTCGACAACCATCACATCTGGATAAGTGTAGATACGCTTGTTGGGTATCCACAAACGTACATCCCCAATGAAGACCTCGTAATCCTGTTGTCTAAGCGCAAAGTTCAACGCAGCATAGAAATTCCCGGCTATGCGATTGTGATTTGTCGCTCCACCTGCCATTGGAATGATTTGCCCATCAATGTATTCGCTTTTGTACTCAGCTAAGTCCTCTAGTTCCAGGTATTCCTGTGGAGTGTAGTATCGCTGTTCTGTTACTTGCATAGTTCCGTAGGGAAGCGATCGCTGTTTTTGCTCATATAAACCCACCTTTACAAGACATTTTTATCTAGAAATCCCTAGATGACAAACGCTTCTGTGATGCTGACATCTCCTAACGCTACTTTGACACTAAATTGCTCGCCTATCTGTCCGCTGAATTCATATTGCATGAAGGTGTCAGCACCGCTGGCGGTAATTTCTCGGAACACTTCCCCAGATTCTGTGAGTACCATCAATTTCAGCTGAGGTGGCAGTGCCATTTGTGGATTGACAGAACAAAGTTGTAGATGGATGCCCAATTTTTCTCGGTTTTCTGGCTGGAGGGTGACTATTAAAACAACTGCATGAGTGTCCAACTCAATCCGCTTTGCCCGTCTCACAGTTAATCTGCGTAATGCTAAAAGGGGCGTTTGCGGGGTCAACACCTCCTCAACTGTCTGCCAACCAGACTCGAAGAGATTTTGTAACCAGTTGTTTAGCTGCGATCGCGTCTTGTCGGGTGCAGCGGACAACGCCGATTCGAGTTGATCTAAATACTCAATCAGTGCATCCAAAGATTGCAAGTCAGTAAGTAGCAGTTCCTCTGGCGGATCGACAGTAGCGACAGAGGGGGCAAATCCAATTAGCTGTGCTTCCTGTAAGTAAACTGGTTCCCCTGGAGTAGAACGCGATCCAAACTGAACTGCCACATAGCCAACTCGGTCTTGCATCACTTCTGGCGGTAGTGTAACAGATGTCTCCCCTGGAAGCACCCGACGGCACTCTAACTTGCCTAAGTTGGGCAAAACCAGATCCGCCACATCAAACATTGCTCGCATACCAGGATGCCAGCTGTCGCTTGAGGTGAGATTTGGTTCGTATCTGAGCCATTTTAGATAGCGGTGAACCGCCCACACAGCTAGGGTATTGAGATATACCCGCACCCCCTTTTCAGGAGTTGCTTGTTCAGATGCAAATTGTCGCGCCAGCTGATGGGCGGTGTCGCTGAGGGGAACGGTAACAGAAGGGGGTGCGATACTATTCATAAGTCTTCTACATTTGGTTGATAGCCCAAACTTCTAGCGATCGCTTGGAGAAGTGGGAGTGCCTTGTTTTTCCAATGCCAAGTTAGGGTGTTGTAATTAATATTTAGATCCCGTGCCACAATCGCCAGTTTGTCGGGCGGATACTTTAAGAGCAAGCGCTGGCTGAGGATTTGGCAGTTACACTCTGGATAAGCTTGGGGATAACAACGCCGAAGTTTGCCTTCCGGATCTTGGTCAATATATTGCTTTAGCTGAACCCCAATTCTTTGATTTTTCTGCTGTTCCTGTTCTCGCTGGGTTTGTGCTTCTATTTCTAAAAGCGTACAGGGAACTGAAGCCGCCAAGCGATCGCTCAATGTTTCACTCCCCTCATCCCCCAAGGGAACATCAAGCGAGAGGGGTGGTTTCCTCACTTGTTCTTGAAATTCTGCTTGAGGATTCTTGGGATTTTTGGCGCGAGTCTGCTGGGAGGCATGCAAGTCGCGCACTTCATATTTCAGGCGTAATTTCAGGTTAATCCAAGCCACCAAACTCTTCTCTAAAGAAGGCTGTCTGGGTGAGAATTCCTGTATCTCATCACCCAATTTCAGCAATGTATCATCCAAAGCTTCTAAGTAATCCGGGTGGGCGGATCTCGCCAATCCTGGCAATTGCTGAATTTCTATCAACAGCTGATTCATCGCTTTTCGCCAGCTAAGGCTCCCGGATGGATGCTGACGGACTGCTTCAATTAGTGTACGTAGCCGCTCATCCCGTTCGTTCATAGC
>CBDTXL010000994.1:0-2416 GCA_965364435.1 uncultured bacterium | reverse complement strand
TATATACCCCCTTTAATCCGGTTGTGAGAACCCTGTAGAGACGTTACATGTAACGTCTCTACGCGAATGCAATATTCCTTATTCTCTGACCAAAGTGACAAAAGAGGGTTAAGCTGTGAAGTGCTAGTCTTAAGAAGACTAGCGTTTGTTTAACGTTATTTAACATGTCAAACATTTTCTGGAGAACCCAGCAAAACTCAGTTTTTTCTTACTTATGGGCTTGCGTCGAGTTGGAATTCAGGACTATCGTTAGAGAATAGTTAGAATTATTACAGAGATCTACAGACTTTCCAGCGTCGCCATCAACCTCGTAGTCTAGAAACTGACAGACTGAAGACACGGGGCGAGCATCAAACAATGAAATTAAACTTTTTTCATCTAAGCGACTGTGCATCTCGCCAATCCTTAAGGCAAAAATTTGAAACGCTTAGCTGGTTTGATGCCTAACTGACTTCAAGTAGGCAAATTATAACGATGAGCCGCTTAGTTGAACAAACAAACTCCTCCAACCCCCTGGGCGGACGCTATAAAGTCATCAGCAAGCTGGGGGCAGGTGGGTTTGGTGAAACCTTTCTGGCAGAAGACTTGCACTTGCCGGGAAACCCCCTATGCGTGGTCAAAAAGCTGAAGCCCCAGACGACCGAGTCTGAGACTCTTTCAATGGCAAGACGCCTCTTCGATACGGAAGCGAAAGTACTCTACCAGCTGGGCAACCACGAGCAGATCCCTCGCCTCTTGGCACACTTTGAGGACAATCAAGAGTTTTATCTCGCCCAGGAATTAATTGAAGGAGAGCCACTGAGCCACGAGCTAGTGGGGCAGCCTTGGTCGGAAGACAGGGTGATTGCTCTGTTAGAAGACGTTCTAGAGGTGCTGGCTTTTGTCCATGAACAGAACGTCATCCACCGCGACATCAAGCCCCCCAACTTGATTCGCCGCAGACGGGATGGCAGAATCGTGCTGATTGATTTTGGCGCAGTGAAGCAAGTCAGCAGCCAGGTTGTCGATCCTGAGACAGGGCAGACGAATTTGACGATTTCCATTGGCACCAAGGGCTATATGCCCAACGAACAATTGGCTGGGAATCCCCGCTTTAGCAGCGATGTCTACGCTGTCGGACTGCTCGGCATCTTCGCCTTAACCGGGACTCAGCCCAAGCGCTTTAGCGAACACCCCGAAACGAACGAAATCAACTGGCGCGAACACACAACGCAGGTCAGCCCAGAACTAGGGGCGATTCTTGACCAGATGGTGCGCTATGACTTCCGTGACCGCTACCCGACGGCGACGGAAGCTCTCTTAGCAATACGGAGTCTAACTGCAACGCAACTGGAGTCTGAGGCATTTGAGCAGCAGTTGTATTGCGAGAGGGAAGGCGAAGCACCGACTAGCCTGGAACTGCAACCTCCACTCACTGGGACAGAAGCGACGGAGTCGGGGACGGAGGAACTGTCTACCAATATTTGGGTGCCAACAGAACCCCTGAGTGAGACGGCGACTACAGCCAGCACAACAGATTCAACAGAATTCCTGAGTGAGACGGCGACTACAGCCAGCACAACAGATTCAACAGAACCCCTGAGTCAACAAGAGCCAACCCTACAGGTTTCAGAAATCTCAGCGCCTATACTCTCCACACCAGGGGAAATCCAGGGACGGTTTGTTAAGCTCTGGCCTGTTCTTGCTGTCTTAGCTGCTGTGGGTGCCAGCAGCTTGCTCGTCAAGACTGTACTATTCTCCCAGCCTGCAAGTCAAACCGCCAACCGTAGCGGCGCAGCTGCCCCGACGCCTACCCCGACGCGAAGCGCGGCATCTACTCCAACACCCACACCCCCTCCTCCCAAGAAGCCGCAGGCGTCAGAACTCCTGAGCCAAGCTGATCGCTTACGACAAGCAGGAGAGCACCAAAAAGCGCTAGAACTCTACGACCAAGCGATCGCTCTTAAGCCGAATGTTGCACAAGCCTATTGGGGTCGCTGCTACAGCCTGAACAAACTGAACAAGCCTACAGATGCGATCGTCTCCTGTAATGACGCCCTCGACCTCAAGCCCAACTACCCAGAAGCGCTGGTGAGCAAAGGTAATGCCCAAGAGCTACAGAAGCTGCCGATAGAAGCCATACAACTCTATGAGCGGGCGACCGAAATCAAGCCAAATTTTGCCGAAGCCTGGGTTAGCTTGGGAAGGATACTTCAGTCAGTGGGTCGCTCCGAAGAAGCCATTAGCGCACTTGACAAAGCCATTGCTCTCAAGCGCAATTCTGCCGAAGCTTGGAGCATTAAGGGAGCAGCCCTCATGAACCTCGGACGCTTTGAGCCAGCGATCGCCTCCTTTGATAAGGCACTGCAAATCCAGCCTGACAACCAGGATGCCATAAAGATGCGTAAGCTTGTACAGCAACAACTAGGGCGCTAGC
>CBDTXL010000993.1:0-2417 GCA_965364435.1 uncultured bacterium | reverse complement strand
CGCACAAAATTTTTTTGAATCAGGCATCAATAAGATGCAAAGCGGTGATTACCAGGAAGCGATTGAGAACTTTACCCAAGCTACTCAAATCAAGGCTAACTTTACCGCTGCCTATATGAATCGCTGTCTGGCTTATCTGCAACAGTCAGAGTATCAAAGGGCTATAGCGGATTGCACTCAGGCACTCCAGTCAAATCCTGA
This sequence comes from uncultured bacterium, assembly GCA_965364435.1. Lineage (GTDB taxonomy): Bacteria > Cyanobacteriota > Cyanobacteriia > Cyanobacteriales > Coleofasciculaceae > CBDTXL01. Next base: position 2,216 of record CBDTXL010000993.1, on the reverse strand, counting down.
AAATCCTGAAGCTTATCTTAATCGAGGTTTAGCTTACTACAGACTTGGGCTACCTACTAAAGCGATCGCAGATTACACAAGGGTGATTCAGCTCAAGCCCCAAGATTACCGAGCTTATTACAACCGGGGGCTAGCGCGTTTTGATCAGGAAGACTACAAAAGCGCGATCGCAGATTACAACCAAGCTCTACGTCAAACCCCAACGCTGCACGCTCAAGCGCTCTCCTCAGTCTACAATGACCGAGGACTGGTTTATTTGCAGCTAGGCAACCTTACTGGAGCGATCGCAGATTTTTCCCTAGCTATCCGTCTCAATACAGATGATGCCAGAGCATACTATAACCGAGGCTGTGCCTGTCATCGACAGGGAGCCTACAGCCGTGCAATTCGTGATTTTACCCAATCACTACAACACCACCCTAATCAAGCTGAAGCGTATGTCAACCGTGGCATTGCCCGTTACCAGCTAGGATATCAGCAAGCCGCTCTTAAAGATTTGCAACGGGGAGCAGAATGCTTTTTTCACCAAGGACAGATGGTTGCTTATCACCAAACTCTGAGCTTGATCCAAAAGTTACGGCAGCCTTCTCCATCTGATTCAGAAAGTGCGATCGCCTAATAACTGCATGTAAGCTATTGATGTGCAAGCATTATATTGCCTGAGCTTGCAGCATTCTCCGTCAAAGTCTCTTGACAAGGTGGCAGGAAAATGGGTCCTAGCAGTCTTAAAACAAGATTAAAGAAATTCCTCAAGTATCTTGGCTTAGGGAGCTTTACCTTCCTTTTGACTGTATTGTTGGGATTGGGAGGCTATCCAACGCACGCACAGATGGCTAGAGTTGATGCGGCTGTTCCAGATTCATCAGCCGTTCAGTTTTCGACTGGCAAGGCGTCCCAGTTGGTGCAAGAGGGTTTACAACGTTATCAGTTGGGTCAATTTGCAGCGGCGGTGACAGTCTGGAAGCAGGCAGCAGAGGCATTTGCTGCCCAAGGCGATCGCTTCAATCAAGCTATGGTACTCAGTAATCTGGCTCTGGCGTATCATCAGTTAGGGCAGTGGTCGGAAGCGAATCGAGCAATAACCACCAGTTTGCAACTCCTCCCAACCAAGAATACTAGCACTGACCACCTGAGAATTCTGGCTCAGGCACTGAATACTCAGGGGAAACTGCAACTCGCTCAAGGACAGGCAGAACAGGCGCTCACCACCTGGCAAAAAGCTGCCGAAACTTATCAGCAAGTCGGGGATAAAACTGGAGTCGCCCGCAGCTTAATCAACCAAGCTCAAGCCTTGAGAGTTTTAGGCTTCTATCAGCGCGTCAATTCCACCTTAGAACAGGCAAGCCAAATCCTTCAAGACCAGCCAGACTCTGGAATTAAGGCGGCTGGGTTGCTGAGTTTTGGTGATGCCCTGCGCTTAGTGGGTGACCTGAAAAAATCGAATGAGGTGTTGCAGCAAAGTTTAACTATCTCCCAAAAGTTGCAATCTCCAAGTGCGATCGCTTCTGCTTTTCTCAGTTTAGGCAACACCGCCCAAGCCCAGCAGCAACTGGATGAAGCCTTCAAGTACTATCAGCAGGCGATCGCTAACTCAACTTCACCCACCACCACCCTCCAAGCCCAATTAAATCAACTGCGTCTATTAATCGAGAGTAAAAAATGGCAAGAGGCTCAGGCACTGGGGACGAAAATCCAGCCCCAACTGACCAGCTTACCTGCAACGCGGACAGCGATTTATGCCCAGATTAACTTTACCCAAAGCCTGATGAAGCTTTGGAATCAAACGTCGGAAGTTCGGAGTCGAGAAGCGCCTACACTCCAAAGCGCAGGTCAAATTCTCGCAACATCGATTCAGCAAGCAAAGGAATTGGGTGACCTGAAGGCACAATCCTACGCCCTCGGCTATCTCGGTCAGATCTATGAACAAACTCAGCAATGGTCTGAGGCTCAGGCATTAACTGAGAAAGCATTACTCCTAGCTCAGTCTAGCAATGCCCCTGATATAGCTTACCTCTGGCAGTGGCAGTTGGGACGCTTGCTCAAAGTCCAGGCAGGAGAGGGAAAGGCGAACAGCGCCACCTACACTAGCGCGATCGCTGCCTACAAAGAAGCGATTAACACCCTTAACTCCCTACGCAATGACTTAGTGGCGACGAATCTCGATTTGCAATTCTCGTTTCGGGAGAGTGTAGAACCCGTCTATCGGCAGTTAGTTG
>CBDTXL010000992.1:0-2419 GCA_965364435.1 uncultured bacterium | reverse complement strand
GCGCACAGAATTGTGCGCCGGTTCAGTAATCAAAATTAGGGGTAGGGGCTCTCGCTTTCGGGCGACAATTTATCGCTCAAACTAAGCGTATTTCTGCTCCGTTTGCGAGAGCCCTTCCAAGGCGAACAGTATCCTGTCGCGGCTACACAAACAAAGTCCACCTGCGCGGACTATAGGAAAAAGGGGTTATTGACCCGGATGTGGTATCACGCAATTTTTCAGTCAGCCTTTTTCAATTGCTTGAGAAATGAGATACTCGGTGCAAAAAAGAATTCACCGCCCTTCATCGTTACAAATCCTTCAAAATCAAATGGCTGTTTGCCTTGCTGCCCCCAATCGGGCGACCACTGTTGGGCTAAGGGTTCTTCGCCAGTGGATTTCTGTCCGATAACTGGATCAAGTCCTGCTCCTGGTTGGACGAAGTTCAAATTATTCGCCCAATTCTTTTGCATGAACCCAAATTGTCTGGCAATGTTGTTTTGGAAGCACATAAACAGCAAGCCTACCCCTCTCGTCGGCAACTGTTCTATCGCCGGATCATCCTTCGGTTCGACCTCACGCTTCCCGTAGGGAATGCCCCGCCGAACAATTCGATGACTTAGCTCTTCCTCGCGTAGCTGTCGCTTCGCTTCCTCAGTCGTACCAAAAAAGTTCGGAATGTCACCTCGCGGGTTCATTTTCCGAATATGGGCGTGAAATGGACATTTGCTGCCTTGGGAATCATTGCTATAAGTGAAGTTATTGGGAACCGGCGAGTCAAGACCATCAGTAGGCTGAAGGACTATGGGTGTACCATCTTCAAATCGCCCCACAGCCATAGCACCTGCTCTTTGGGCATCATCACCCGTTAACCCCAAAGCTTGAGCGAGATCGTTTTCACGCTGCTTGAATCCCCGAACGTTTTGTTCGAGTTTTCTGAACACAACGTAACTACCGAAACAATCTTTCTCGTCAGCGAAAGGATCTTTAACCAGGGCAAGTTCTAGTGGTGCAGATGGGTCCCATTTGTCGATCCCATCCTTATTTTTTTCAGCCTCAATCTCACTGTTGAAGAACAGGGGTTGGCTTCGTCCATCAACGTAGCCAAAGTGTTCAATGCCCTCCCCTTTCTCGTTCCTCAAGGCATGCCCATACTCTACGGCTAACACCGTTGCAACCACCTTTAGGTCTTGCATAACCGCCCTTACTTCACGATATAGCAAATCCTCGTCTTCATCCGCCAAGAGGATCGCGGCATCAATCGTCGGCTGCTGATATCTGTACCCTTCCTCCCAAGTTTGCACTGGTGGATCTTTGAGTTCCCTTTGGGCTGCGACCATCCCTTCGATAAATTTTACATCGACCTTTTCGCTACCTAGGAACACATCCTCCTCAACAAAAGCTGATTTAATTTCTTCTTTTGTGAAACCTAGGGTTTCATAACCTTTAGCCGATAAGAATAAATTGCCAAACAGACCCCCAGGCTTTCCTTTTTTCTTGTAGTTTTCAGTTTCAATTAGCTGTTGCTCAGTTGAGGTAACATATTTTTTGGCAAATGACTCAATCCACTTTTTGACAGCACGGGTGTCGGCTGTGAATTTGAGAAAAATGTGAGCCGAATAGTCTCGACCATGCCCTTTGAGAATGTTGCCCTGCAAGTTCTTGAGCAATTTCTCGTATTCCTTGGCATGGGGGTCGATTTTAGTGGCTTTCAGATTAACTGTAATAACCTTTCCTTTTTTGTCGTATCTGTCGTATCTGTCGTCGTCATCTTCGTCGTGTTTGTCGTGTTTATCGTGTTTATCGTGTTTATCGTGCTTGTCCTGCTTATCGTGCTTGTCCTGCTTATCGTGCTTGTCGGGTTTGTAGTGGCTCATAAGGAATTCCTAACAACAACAGTTGTAACTTATTGGGTTACTCAATCATGTTCAACTTCACTGATTAGTACTGCCTACCCTGCTTTTGATAGTTCATTTAATGTAGCAACCTTGCCTACAACGTCTCTACAGAAGAAAGCTATCAAAAAAGATTGGCTCACCATCACCCACAGATTTTAACCAATCATATGGTTCTTCTTCTTGCAAAAATATCGATGGTGCATCTCAGTTTTAACGCAATACGCAAGTAATACAAGCTCAAGGCTCAGCGTTCCGGATGCTTTCAGTAAATTTATGTTGAAGGCGTTGCAGTAACAGGGAATAAACTGTATGTACGCTGGACTCTCTCACTGCGCGACCTACAGATATAGCAACCGCCAATGCAGTTAGGACCTTCTTAATTCCTGAAACCCTTGATTCGACGCCCTTCTTCCCCTAGCCCCCAGCCCCGACGCCCGACGCCCTAGCTATATTTGTTTTCTTTTCCCTTTTAGGTCAAGGAGTTCCCCTCAAAACAGTACAGAAGTACTATAATAGAGAGGTAGGATTTGACTGTCGGTTAA
>CBDTXL010000991.1:0-2419 GCA_965364435.1 uncultured bacterium | reverse complement strand
GCTTTCCCCGTATTGTCTTTGAGTTCACCCTTGTAAATCGCCAGGGTGCCATCAAGCGCCTTCGCTTTGGTTGCTTGGGCATCCTTCTTCGTTGCTTCACTAACCGCTGCACCGTAAGGCGCAAGCTTCACGAATTTTTCTTTCAATCCCCCCCGGATTAAATGGGGAATCCCTCCATTCATCAGGGTTTTGCCAGACCGAATCATTTGGGCATAGTTGGTGTAGACACTTGGAAAATCCCAGGCTGTCCCTGTGAGATACCCTTTAGGAGCCAGTGCGGATTGAACAGTGTGGAAACCGGAGGAGAAAATACCCCGCTTCTGTGCTGTCTCAATCACCACTTTGGGGCTATCAACGTGAACACCAATCACATCAACCCCTTGATCTGCAAGGCTATTAGCAGCTTCCGCTTCTTTAACGGGTAACGCCCAGTCCCCGGTGAAGATTACCTGCATCGTAATCTTTGGGTTAACACTGCGAGCGCCCAGCATAAAGCCGTTAATATTCCGGAGTACCGGAGTAATCGGTTTGGCACCAACAAATCCTAATTTACCTGTCTTAGTGGTCTGAGCCGCTACCCTCCCAGCGATATATTGCGCTTCATCCACGTCCCCAAAGTAATTACCGATGTTCTTCGGAGTCTTGCCTTCCTGATAGAGGGCGCTATAGTGAAAAAATTGCACATCAGGATAATCATGGGCTATTTTTAGGATATGGGGGTCAAAATAGCCGAAAGAAGTGGGAAATAGAACGGTTGCCCCATCCTGCTCAATCATGTTCCGCATCGCTTCTTGTACATCAGTAGTTTCCGGGACATTTGCTTGCGCGACGGTTTTGACCCAGCCTAATTTAGCAACTGCCTCTTTTCCTTCTGCGTGAGCTTGATTGTAGCCATAGTCATCCTTGGCACCCACATAAAGGAATCCTATAACTATTGGCTTACCTTCTCCACCCGCTCTACCTTGACTTTTTGTCCGCAATGTGCATCCAAACCAAAACTGCGAAGTCACTCCAAAGGCTGTAGTGGCTAAAATCCCACGGACAACTTGACGGCGGGGTAAGTGTAAAGACCTTCTAGTATTCACGTTGAGCGACTCTCCTAGCAAACTCTTAATAGCTACTCCCTTCCCACCGTAAGATTATCTACCGCCAGTCTTCCCCCACTCCCCACTCCCCACTCCCTACTCCCCACCCCAACCCGAGATATTCTTCTAGTGGGAAGGGAGTAAGTGCTAATAGCATTTTTCCCATTAACCATTAGCAATTAGCTATTAGCAAAAAATTAACTGCCGACCTTGCCGACGACACCTTCTGCCAGCCAATTCATCTTTTCTAGTTCACCGTCCTGTTGTTTGAGATCTTTACCTGCGGGAATGACAACTTTCCCCGTATTATCTTTCACTCCGCCCTTGTAAACCACCATGCTGCCATTGGTAAACTTCGCTTTAGCCGCATCAGCATCCTTTTTCGCTTCAGCACTGACGGCTGGACCATAGGACGACAGCTTCAAAAAGCCGTCCTTCAACCCCCCGCGCACGATATGCGGAATGCCTCCGTTCATCAAGGTTTTGCCAGCGCGAATCATTTCTGCATATTTGGAATAGACATTTGTCCAATCCCACTCTGCACCCGTCAGATATCCTTTGGGAGCTAGCACGGCTTGATTAGCGTGGTAGCCGCTACTGAAAATGCCTCGTTTTTCAGCCGTTTCGATAATAACTTTGGGGCTGTCTACGTGACAGGTAAGTACATCAACACCCTGGTCAGCCATACTATTAGCAGCCTCTGCCTCTTTAACCGGCAAAGACCAGTCCCCCGTGAAGATGACCAGAGTGGTAACTTTTGGATTAACACTGCGTGCCCCTAATGTGAAGCTATTGATATTACGGAGTACCTGGGGAATGGGCTTGGCAGCAATGAACCCTAATTTGCCAGTCTTGGAGGTTTTGGCGGCAACAATTCCTGCTACGTACTGAGCTTCATCTATGTAGCCAAAGTAACTGCCGACGTTGTTCGGGTGTTTCCCCTCCTGATACAGTCCGCCGCAGTGAAGAAATTGGACTTCTGGGTAATCCTTGGCGACTTTCAGGATATGCGGGTCGAAGTAACCGAAGGAGGTGGGAAACAGGACAGTTGCCCCGTCCTGCTCAATCATATTCCGCATCGCTTCCTGTACATCCGTAGTTTCCGGAACATTGGCTTGTTCCACGGTTTTGACACCAGGTAGTTTTGAAACACCATCCTTTCCTTGAGCATGGGCTTGGTTATAGCCGTAGTCATCTTTGGGACCAACGTAAATAAATCCCATGACGATTGACTTACCGTCTCCACCTGAATTGGCTTTACCCTCTGGAGATGAACTACATCCCGTCCCAAATTTTGTGGTGACACCAAACGCTGTCGTGGCTAAAAGACCACG
>CBDTXL010000990.1:0-2419 GCA_965364435.1 uncultured bacterium | reverse complement strand
GTGCGACGTGAAAGTCGCGTACTGGGCGCATGAGCGTCAACTGACTGAGAAGCCGTCTTCTCCAGAGAGTCCCTCTTCTCTGTCCCCACGTAAAAGGGTCATGCACCCTGCCTACATCGGTAGTAAGCAATGAGGCTGATGGAATGCAAGGCACGAAAGCCCAAAGACTGAAAGCCTAAACTCAGTTAGAAGGCAAGGGGAAGACTGATTAGGGTTAGCGCAAGCGAACCATTATAAGTTCCGTTATGCTTTGTGGGGTGAAATAAGGCTGATACACCCTGACCAAAAGGTGAGCAGGTAGGTTGTTTCAGTGTAGATGGGAGCAACAGGGGGACAAAAATCCTGCCGGAATAGTAGATGGAACCCACATCAGTCGCAGGTCAAGTACGTGAAACACGGTAAACCCTACGGGTTCTCTAGGGAGGTCGATTCCTAGAGTAGGCTGACCGCAAGGAAGGCACAACTACCCAGAGGGTAAAGGATGCTGGAAAAAGCGAATGCCCTTGGTAATGCGAGGGATAGGGGTTCAAACTTTGCCCCACATCGAAAGGTGGCAGACTTCCAGCGGGTCTTCAACGATTGAAGCCCTGTAAAGGAATCGAACCAACATGGAAGATAGGGTCAGCAATGACATCGGAGTGAAGGAACCGCTAGAAGATTGGGCATCCATTGACTGGAAGCTCGTCAAGAAGCGTGTCAGAAACCTGAGGCAGAGAATATATCGTGCAACCCAGAACGGTCAGTGGAATAAGGTCAGAAGCCTTATGAAACTGATGCTTAGAAGCTACTCCAACCTGCTGCTAGCTATTCGGAGAGTTACTCAAGAGAACCAGGGGAAGAAAACGGCTGGCGTTGATGGTCAGACGGCACTAACTTTGGCAGAAAGGGTGAAATTAATAGAAGAAATGAAGGGTTACACCCTATGGAAGGTTCGCCCAACTAAACGGGTATACATTCCGAAAGCGAATGGAAAACAAAGACCATTGGGTATCCCAACAATCAAAGACCGAATAGCACAAGCGATTGTCAAGAATGCAATAGAACCTAGCTGGGAAGCTCAATTCGAGGCACAAAGTTACGGTTTTCGCCCTGGAAGAAGCTGCCACGATGCCATTGAACAATGCCACAACAGGCTAAGGATGGGTAAAAACTGCCCAAACGATAAATGGGTGCTGGATGCTGACATCAAAGGAGCTTTTGACAATATCAGCCATGAATACATACTCAAAGCCATAGGTAAAACTCCGGGTAGAGAGTTAATCAAACAATGGCTGAAAGCAGGATATGTAGAAGCGGAGATGTTCCACAAAACAGAAAGCGGAACACCACAAGGCGGGGTAATTAGCCCCCTATTGGCGAACATAGCCTTAGATGGGATAGAAACACTCTTAACCCAATATCAAAAGGTCACAGAGTATGAAATCCAATCCAAAGGTAGAAAATGGAAAAGCCGAGTAAAATCCAATAAATACGGATTCATTCGGTACGCCGATGATTTTGTCGTAACCGCTCAGACCAAAGGGGACATCGAAGCAATCATACCTGTCCTACAAAACTGGTTAAAGGAAAGAGGATTAGAACTGAACCGGGATAAGACCAACATAATTCATGTAGAAAATGGCTTCAATTTCCTTGGGTTCCATATCCGTCAGTTCAGAGATGGCTGTTTCACAATCCCCCAGAAAAAGAAGGTTAAAAACTTCCTGATGGATATAAGAAAGTGGCTAAAAAGCCATCAAACAGTCAAACCCGAAGCAGTAATCTCATACCTCAACCCGATAATCCAAGGATGGGGAAACTACTACAAACACAGTGCGAGCAAGAGGGTGTTCAACTACGTAGATGACCAAATCTGGAAAGCACTCTGGAAATGGTCATTAAAGAGACACCCGAACAAGGGCAAGAAATGGGTAGCCAAGAAGTACTTCCAGCTTGATAGCAGGCATGGATGGACATTCAAGGCAATCGTTAACGACCGTCGTGGTGGAAAGAAAACAATAACAGTCCACAAATTACGGACTATCTCCATCGAACGTCACACCAAAGTTAAGGGGAATTCATCCCCAGACGACTCTACCCTTGAGCAATACTGGCAAAGCCGAAAGACCAAATATGGTAAATCCTATTGGGTCAAAGGCTCAAAGCTGTACAAGGTTGCTTTACAACAATCTTGGAAGTGTCCAGTATGCGGCGAACACTTGTTTAACGGAGAAGCCCTGCATACTCATCACAAAATAGCTGTGAAAGATGGGGGACAAAATACAGTGGAAAACTTAATCCACCTCCACCAAAACTGTCACAGACAAATACACATGAGGAAACGTTCCAGGGAGCAGAAGGCTTGAGCCGGATGATGGGAAACTGTCAAGTCCGGTTCTTAGGGGAGAGGGATACGGCAACGTATGCCCTCTTACCCGAC
>CBDTXL010000989.1:0-2421 GCA_965364435.1 uncultured bacterium | reverse complement strand
AAACTGGTTTATCCACTGCTGCTATTGTACCTCACTAGACTAGGAAACGCTATATGGAGAAAGTAGCTCATTTATCAGAACAATTGATAAATCTGAAATTCCCTGGATTGTCGCTATCAGGAGTAATCACGGGGTATGGATGCCAAGTAGCCAGAGCGTTAGAGCCAACAAATGGCATAAATTTACAAGAATATTTAGCAATCAAATATCTGAGACAAGGTATATTAGAGAAATCATTTTTGGCAAGAGAAGTACCCGAACTTATTGGGAAATCACGACTGACCCAGAAACCAAGCCAGAGAATTCAACCTCTTTTGTGATGACGAATCTCCAGGGGAATATCAAAAAAACTTTAGGGAATCTTTATGGATTAAGAACTTGGGTAGAGTATGGTTTTCGGCAATGCAAACAAGAACTGGGTTGGACTGATTATCGCTTTACTAATTTTCAAGACATTGAGAAATGGTGGGAAATAATCTTTTGTGTTTATTGGATGATTAGTTTAAATTCCCCAGCTTTTTTGGCCTTAAATCAACCTCGCTCAACTGATTCTGAGATTAAAAATACTACGGTTGATTTCTCTATTCATCAACAATGGAATCATAAAGTGGGATGGAAAAATGTATTGAATAATCTTCGCTTGATTATCCAACCCACTCTTCTATTGTGGTTGATTTCTCCTTGGTTAGACATTTTCCCTAATCATCATTTATGGCTGGGTTTTCATGATTTAATTCATGTCATGAATCAATTTCAACCTTATTTCCCTGATGGATAATCTGGCTTTTTTGTTACTTGGTTACTTCGGAGAGTGACAGAAGAGGGATAGTTGATGCAGCCGCTTATCAGCGAGCTCGGTATGGTGCATCTGAAATCAAGTCCTTCAGTACGGTTAATGTTGCCGAACTGCAAACGCAAATGGATCAATTATCTAGACAATACCGAGAGCTAGATACCAGAATCCAAGAATCAAACTGGAATACTGAACTAATGGATTGAGCAAGTTGGTAGCCAATTCAATAGAAGCGAGCACAAAACCCGCCAAAAGGGTTAAGTTGGAGAGGTCTGTTAAACCTTTCTGCACGAGGGGCAGTGCCAACAAATAACAAGTTAAGCCCAGTAATGTTACAAGCGTACAGGGCATTGTTAAAGTTACTACCGTGTGCTGGTCTGTTGATATTGGTGAGGGTGGGTTAGGGGATTCAAGATTCAATTTGTTAGTTTAAGCGATCAGCTAGGCTAACGCCGAGCTACGCTAACGCTGGTGCTATTATGCGATCGCTAACCCGCATTTCTCCACGATTACCAAGATATCAAGATAGGTGAGGCTCATGGAGACAACGTTCAGAATTGCTACAGTTGCTGACTTCAATATTCTGCTGGAGTTTATGCGGGAGTTCTACGAGCTTGAGCATCTGACCTTTGATGAAGGTACTACTCCCGCTGCGCTAGAGCAAATCTTGAAAGATGACTCACTGGGGCGTGTCTGGTTGATTTACTGGGCAAATGAAGCGATCGGCTATGTCGTCCTCACCTTAGGCTACAGCTTAGAGTTTCGTGGACGCGATGCCTTTGTTGATGAACTCTACATCCGAGATGGCTATCGTGGACAGGGAATCGGTACAAAAACGCTTCAATTTGTGGAAGATGCCTGTGGTTCTCTCGGAGTTCAAGCCCTTCATCTAGAAGTTGAACGTAAAAATACTAAAGCCCAGTCTTTGTATCGAAAGGTTGGTTTTGAAGATCACGATCGCTATTTGATGACCAAGTGGAGACAGTGACATCGATTTGCAAGTCGGCTTAGTAGAATATCGTGACCACCCTCCACAAGACACCAGCTTTGTAACTCGTGTCTACCCACTGACAGCTAACTTGAAGCAGGTGCAGAAGGACATCAACAAGTTAGAAGCAAATGGTGGTGGAGATTTCCCAGAAGCGGTCTATGATGGCGCTCATTCAGGATGCGGCACTTAAGATGAAGTGGCGTTCTCACAGTTGTCGTTTCATCTTGCTAGTCGGCGATGCTCCACCGCATGGGTTCCAAGCAGATAGTAGCACCGATGGCTTCACTCATACAGAGACTTGGAGTTTGACCGAAAGGTGTTAGACACATTGCAGCGTCTGAATTCTCTGGATGTAAGCGCAACAGCTGACACTCTTGGATGTCCGAGACTGCAAGTTGCAACTGCGATGCGCTAACGCGCCGCTTCGCTAACGCACGTCTAGGAAAGCGTGGTTTTCTAGATAAATTGATGGTTGCCTAGGTGCGCCTTGTAGCGGCGGGTTTAGCCAATCAACCAGCCATCAAACCGACAAGTAAGGTTCTCTCCCGTTAAGTCTTGCGACTATAACGGGAGCTTCTCAACGCTTATTTATAGACTATAAGCTATGATTTTCATAGAAAATTTCAATGGATGAGGG
>CBDTXL010000988.1:0-2424 GCA_965364435.1 uncultured bacterium | reverse complement strand
GCTGGGGGTTTCCCATGCCGCTCTTTGTAGGCAGAAGCGGCTTCCATCTCAATGTGCAACCGCATTGAGGCTGATATCTTCTTCTTCAGGACTTTGAGCCGCTCAGACAGCGTCCAACTTTTTAATTCTGATTCCGACTGTGACTTTGATGAGGAATCTTTCGACGACTTTGCTGTCGCTTCGTCAGGCGTTCTTTCAGATTCAGTCTCAGGATAATAATCCGTTCTCTGCTCCACCAAAACAGCTTCATTACCAGAGGCTCTTTCTGTTGCTACCGCAACGCTCTCAATCGATTCAAAATAGTCAAGGAGCTTTGGGAGTACCGACTCTCGCCACGTCACCTGCGGTCCCGCCCAGTCGTTCGTGCGGGAGGTTGCCAACAAACTCATCCCGTACTCTTTCCCTGCCTCCGTCAGCTGCCAGATGCGCTTCCCGTTTTCCGGGCGCATCTGGAACCCCAGTTCAACTAGCGCCTGGTTCACAGAGGCTGGCTTGATTTTCCTTTCCAAATCTGCCTCCAGGCGAAGTGCCAACTCAGTCACAGTCATGCCAACTTCTGGGAGGGGCTGCTTTGTGCCAATGAGTTTTTTAGCATCCTCAACAATGTCTGCTAATCCGGGAAATCTCTTCGCTAGGGCATTGAACTTAAAGTGTGCGATCGCGCTTGAGTCTAATCCTGCCTCTTTTAGCCACACGACAAGAGCATCAATTGATGCCATCGCCGTGGCTATTATCTCAGGCTCTGGTAGAGCCTCATACGGCTCCATTGAGGGTCGCCCATTGGAAGGCACTGACATGATCCGATTCTCGTTGTTGGCCTTATCTTTTGCAGTATATAAGCTCACTATACAGGGAAGACCTCAGAAGGAGCAGAAGACGGGAAACTGCTCCAAGATGACTAAGTATCTGTAATCTGTATTCATCTGCGTTTATCTGCGTTTATCTGCGGTTTCAAATCTCACAGAATCTACTTTTCGGATAAGCTCTTAGCCTTAAATAAACTACTTCTCACTAACTGGAGAACCAACATCCAATCTGGGTTGCGCCAGAATCGCTTGCCACTCCTCATCCAATAATGGCTTCTTCACCAACTCGACGCCAAAACAATCAGCAGCGGCATTAGTCAGAGCATCTACCACGGTTTGAATTAACACATCTCCCCGCTCTCGCATTGGTAGATTAACCGGCGATCGCACCGCTTCACCAAACACCTGAGTAAATAGCTGGGTATCTGGCTCTAAACAAATTGAGCCATGCTGCAAAATCGTGTCACCACGCCGCAGTTGGGCGCTACCGATGAGTTTATCACCATCCACAGTGAGTAAATCTGCTCCAGTGGCAGTGCCAAAACAGCTGGGATTGTGAATATACTCTCGTCCAGCCGAACCATAGTGCAGATCGATACCAAGCGGACGCAAACCTTGAATCAAAAACTCACAAATCGCTTGATAGGCGTCGAGACGCTTGCCACTCAGTCCTGAAGTGACCACCATGTAAGTGAGATCTCCCTGATGCAAGACTGCTCGTCCCCCAGTGGGACGCCGCACCAGTTGTACTGGCTTTTCTTGCCAACTTAGCTGCTGCCAAGATGTGGGCCACCGGCGTTGATTATACCCTAGGGAGATAGTTGGTGATTCCCAGGTGTAAAATCGCAAAACTGGGGGATGCTCTCCCACTTGGTGCTGCTCCAGTAGCCATTGGTCAATCGCCATCTGAACCTGTCCCGACGCCCGCAGCAACGGAATCAAACGCCAAGCTAACTTTGGATTTTGGATTGAGTCTTTTTGCTTCATTCCAATCTCCAAAATCTAATGCTCAGCTTTTATTGGGCACCAAACTCAGCTTGTAATGCGTCGTCGTTGTCATCTGCGATCGTTGCTACCACAGTAATCGCACGAGAAATTTCTCCCGCTGACAACTCAGCTACGGTTCGGGAAGATAATACCACAACTTGGTCATCAACAATGCCGAAACAGGATTCAAACGTATCAGACCAGTTCATTTCCAGAAGCTTACGCATCAACTGTGGCTCATTCTTGGCAGGTAGCTGAAGCACCGAAGACCAAACGGTGAAGGTGTCATCATCACTGGAACCAGTGAGTTGCACAAACACTTCAACGCTACCGTACTTAAACTTCCACAGGTGGCCTTCTTCGCTTTGGCTCACCATCGCGGTGTCTTCTTGATCCAGGCTGGAAATGACCGTTTCAATGACCTCCACATGGTTTACAGTGGCGACATCCTCCACTAACTCAGAGGTGACTATATCTGCCGTTGACAAGCTTTCGGTGGAGACCGTTTGAGGATTTGGCTCTTGGGTAGTCATGGCTTCGGCTATTCACTCCTATTAGCATTTGCTCAAAACCCAGTATCGCCCGTGGCTGACCTTCTTGGTAAATTATTGTTTTTTTAATCACCTTTTAG
>CBDTXL010000987.1:0-2425 GCA_965364435.1 uncultured bacterium | reverse complement strand
AGAATCCAAAATCTTCCGCCAGATACCACCTGAAGATGTTGCTTGAAAAGTGACATCTTTGTCATTGAAGTTCATCATGCAGAAGATTTGGCTTCCACTACTCTCACGGCACAGGAATAGAAGCTTATCTTCCTCAACGGCAGATGCTTCTAGATTTTGCTTATCGAGGCTTTTCAGGGCAGGAATGGTACGGCGTAACTGAATTAAATGTTGATAAAGTTCTAGCAGCGTTTTGTGTTTACCTTCTTGCCGTTTCTCCCATTTCAGCGTCGATTGATGGAAAGCCTCAAGACTGAAAGGATCGACGAACTCTCCTTCCGCATGGAAGGCGGCAAACTCTCGTTTTCTTCCCTGTCTTACTGCCTCAACTAAATCCTGGTCGCTGTGACTGACAAAGTACAGGAAAGGAGAGTCTTCTCCGTACTCTTCACCCATAAATAGCATGGGAATGTACGGAGAGAGGAGAAGGGCACCCGCAGCGAGTTTCAATGCTTCAAAAGAGACTAGATGAGTTAAGCGTTCACCGAGCATTCGATTGCCAACTTGGTCGTGGTTTTGGGTGCAAACGACAAATTGATGACCAGGGCGATCGCTCGCATCACTGCCATGATATCTTTTCCGATGAGGAGCGTATTTCCAGTCGTAAACAAAACTGTCTTTGTAGGCTTTTGCTAGCTGTTCAACTTGTCCGAAATCCTGGTAATATCCCCTCTGCTCCCCTGTGAGCAATACATGAAGGACGTGATGGAAATCGTCACTCCACTGGGCATCCATGCCATGTCCACCCAATTCCTTTTCGCGAATCACCCGAACATCGTTTAAATCGCTTTCAGCAATTAGATAAAGTTTCCTGCCCATACTATGAGAAAGAGATTCAACTTTCTCTGCCATTTCTTGCAAGATGTGTTTCGCGCCCAAGTCATAAATGGCATGGATAGCATCTAATCGCAGGGCGTCAAAGTGATAGTTCTGGAACCAGTACAGGGCGTTTTCAATAAAGTAATTACGCACCCCGTCGCTGTGAACATCATCAAAGTTCATTGCCATGCCCCAAGGAGTTTTGTACATCTCCGTAAAGTAAGGACCAAATAGACTGTAATAGGCTCCTTCTGGACCAAAGTGGTTGTAAACTACATCAAGAATGACTGATAATCCCTCCCGGTGAGCCGCATCAACAAGCTTCTTTAATCCTTCAGGACCACCGTAGGAATGCTGCACCGCATAGGTATAGGCACCATCATAGCCCCAGTTGCGATCGCCTGGAAATTGAGCAACTGGCATAATCTCAATGGCATTCACCCCAAACTCGCGCAACTCACCCAACCGGGGAATAATCGCTTCAAAGGTGCCTTCTGGGGTAAACGTGCCAACGTGCAGTTCATAGATAATCATTTCCTCTAAAGGAATACCAGACCAACCCGTATCAGTCCAGTTCATCTTACTGTGATCGACTACCTCAGAAGGTCCATGTACATCCTTGGGTTGATACTGAGATGCTGGATCGGGTCTATCATCTCCTGCTATTTTGTAGAAATAAAGCGTTCCTGGATCAATGCCTTCAGCTAGTACCTTAAAGTAGCCCTGCTCATCCTTTTGCATCGGGATGAGGCGATGTTCAGGAGAGACGATTTGCACAGCTACCTCTTCGTGAGAGGGTGCCCAAACGCTAAATTCACAACGACCTTCACCAAGATAATTAGAACCAATTTTCACTTTTAGTTTCCTTGACTCTTCGTTTGTATTTAAGTTGTATTGATTTCAAATCACCCAAGACTTGTATGTTGTTTGAGGGTCATCAACACTCTCACTCCGTTCGCGCTCCACTGAAAACCATAACGGTTCTGGATTGCCTGAAGTACAGAAAGCGGTAACTATCCAGCCCAATACGGCTCGGTTAACCTCTCCCCCAACCCCTCTCCTGGTAGGAGAGGGGCTGGGGGAGTTAGGTCAGCCTTAAGGGATGAGATATTTAGGGAAATTTGTTCTTGATTCTCTCCCTTTTCCAGAGGTGAGAGCATCTTTCTATTGGAAGAGTGTTGCTCGTTACTTATCTAACTGAGTCTACAAAGTTTCTCTCAAGTCCCTTTTAAAAGTGAAAGCCTTAAGGGTTATTACTGGAATAGCGATGCGACTTGTGGGGGCAGTCAAAGTGGGTATGCACAGTTAGAGCATCGGTTCATTAATCAAGATTGACAAATTAGCAATGTTGTGCGTACCTAGAGAACACCCTGGAGGCGGTGCAATTAAAAGACAAATTCTCTAGGATTGATGCTTTCTTTATCTCTAAATCTCTCTTTAAGAGGGAGTAACTTGATGAGCTGTAGAATAAGAAGAATCAAATAAAGAGGATTATTTATTAAGAGCCTATCCGAAAAATCCTGGAAAAGAGTGGGGCGCATTACCATAATCCCCTATTCATCTGCGT
>CBDTXL010000986.1:0-2427 GCA_965364435.1 uncultured bacterium | reverse complement strand
CTTGCTCTAACTGTTGCAATGCTTGCTCTTTTTCTTGCCGCTCCTGTTCCGCTTGTTCATGACCTGTTAACAGCAGGTTTCCCTCCAAGTCCCACCAGCGCAGCCAGAGTTGTTCCGGTTGATTCAAGACGGTTCCCTGCCACAATCCCAACTCAACCTGCATTGGGAGAATTGGATAATGCCCCCGTTCATTAGGAGTCATCTTCTCATAGTGGGTATTAACCAGGTGATACATCTCTAAAGTGCCGTTGCTGACTTGATAGATGCCATAGTAGGGAATCCGCATTACCCGCTCGTAGACCCAAAACTTACCCGGTTTTGTGACTTCTCCTGTTCCAGCGCGAGATAAGGGAGTGGTATCTCGTTCTTCACTGCCATCACCAGAGGCAAACTCTAGAGCGATCGTGGGTGTGATATATTCTCGCCACAGCACATAGGAGCGACGGATTACACCATCTAGGTTAGGAGGCACATTCGGCACATAGAACCAGTCAGGCGCTTGGGCCCCCTTCTCCGGGGGGTCAGTTTCTCGCCAGTAGATACCGCAATCCTGCCCAATGCAATACTGTCCGTCTGGATGCAGTCTTTGTAAGGTTGAATCGATTGAGTCTGTCAGAATCAGGCTTTGGGGATGCTCCTGAAAATTTTTCACAAATGTACCATCGGATTCTGGCAACTGGGTGTGGTCAGGGAATGGAGGCGGCAGAGCAATTTCAGTTAGTGTCTCAGTCATACCCTCAGCAGTATCGCAGCAAGTAATACTACTATCTTGCCTAATCTATCAGGTTCAGGCTTGCGGTTCCGCCTTCGACGAAGTCGTTCCCGTTGGGCGTTAGCTCTCTTCGGCGCAGCGTCAGCAAGATCGCTCGGCGCAAGCCTTGCCATTCCTAAAAGGTAGGGTAGCGCAGCAGCCGAAGGCCGATCGCAGTTTCCCTGCCCACTCGACTAGCTAGAGCGATCGCTATAATTTCTCTACAATCCTAATCACCGTTAGTGCTATGACTGCCTCAATCCCTACAGTCATCCAGACAAACTCGATAAAGACTTTACCGAAAAATTGGGTCTAAAGCCTCGCCCTTCTAGGGCGACTTTTCTGAGTTTATAGCCACACACAGCTATAAACGTGATAGAATAACGTCATGATAGTACTTGAGTTTAAGTTAAAAGGTAAACCGCAGCAGTATCGGGTCATCGACGACATGATCCGCACCGCGCAGTTTATTCGCAACAAAGCACTCCGGTACTGGATGGACAATCAGAACGTTAAGCTTTCCGACCTCTACAAACAATGCGCTGTACTAGCTAAAGAGTTTGAGTGGGCAGGAAAACTTAACTCAATGGCGCGTCAAGCTTCGGCGGAACGTGCCATTTTTGCTATCCAACGTTTCTTTTCTAGCTGCAAAGCCAATAAACCAGGGAAAAAGGGATACCCGCAATTCAAAAAGGGGACTCGCTCCGTTGAATACAAAACATCGGGCTGGAAGATTTCTTCTGATAAGAAAAGTTTAACCTTTACCGATGGCTTTGCAGCAGGGAAATTTAAATTGATTGGCTCTCGTGACTTGCATTTTTATGCTCCTAGCGAGATTAAGCGAGTGCGGGTTATACGTCGCGCTGATGGCTACTACGCTCAGTTCTGCATCAGTGTAGAGCGAGTAGAAGAAGTCCCTCCTACAGGTAAAGCGGTTGGGTTAGACGTGGGATTAACCCATTTTTATACCGACAGCACGGGAGAGACTATCCCAAACCCTCGTCATCTCCGTAAAAGTGAAAAGTCGTTAAAACGAGCGCAACGGCGAGTTTCTAAAAAGAAAAAGGGGTCAGCCAACCGCAGGAAAGCTATTAATCGACTGGGAAGAAAACACCTTAAGGTCAGTAGGCAGCGTAAAGAGTTCGCTATTCATACGGCGTTGTGCGTAGTGAAATCTAGCGATTTCATTGCCTATGAAGACTTGCTTGTGTTGAATATGGTGAAAAACCACAAACTTGCTAAAAGCATTAGTGATGCGGCATGGTCGCAGTTTGCCCAGTGGTTGCAGTATTTAGGGAAAGTGTACGGGAAAACAGTTGTTGCTGTCGCGCCCCAGTACACATCTCAGGAATGCTCAAACTGTGGCAACACAGTTAAAAAGTCACTGTCAGTGAGGACTCATGTTTGTAGTTGTGGCACGGTACTAGACCGTGACCACAACGCCGCACTGAACATCTTGGCTAAAGCTTTAAGGCAGCTCCGAATCAATTTAAATACGGCGGGACACGCCGGAATCAACGCTTTCGGACAGACCGACCTCTACTCGTTGGTGGTGACATCAATGAGCAAGCCGACTGGTTGAAGAAAGAATCTCCGTGGCTTCAGCCCGGAGAGTGTCAAATATATGGAAACCTGCAACTTGGGAAGACTACTTAACTTACCGTGACGATCCAACG
>CBDTXL010000985.1:0-2429 GCA_965364435.1 uncultured bacterium | reverse complement strand
GTGAACTGCTGACTCAAGACAACAGGGTTGTGGACGGTAATTTTTTTCTTGTGAATAGAAATCATTTTTTCTGAGCGCAAGTCTCCCAGTAAACGGGTAACGGTGACACGGGTTGAGCCAATTGCTTCGGCGATCGCTTGATGAGAAAGCTTCAGGTCAATCGTAATCCCCTCGGCAGTGGGTACCCCAAAGTCACGGCAGAGAATCAACAAAAAGCTGACCAATCGAGAACCCATGTCCCGGTGAGCCAACGTCTCAATCATCATTTCTGTTTGCAAAATCCGAGACGATAGCCCCCGTAGCATCAACATCGATAGCTCTGGGCTGTCCTTGAGCGATTGCTCTACCTGGTCAATCGGGGCGGATAGCAACTCTACTGGCGTAAAGGCAACCGCATGGTAAAACCGATCAGAGCGGTGACCTGTAATCAGCGACAGGACACCAAAAACACTGTTTTCTCGCAACAGCGCCACAGTGATTTCTTCGCCTGCCTCGTAAACTCTAGAGAGCTTTACAGCACCTTTCATCAAAAAGTAGACCCGTTCCGCTGGGTCTCCTGGGAAAAAAATCGTCTTACCCCGCTCAAAGGTTTCGATGACTGGTGGAAACGCTCCACCGCCCATCTGACGGAACACAACTGATAGCGGTCTTTCTTGCGTCACGACCATATTCCTTTACCCTTGCGCCAATGCCTTGCAGACTTTGTGTCGATCAGTTGCCGGTTAAGCTTGAGACTCACGAACCGGCTGTGAACAACTTCTGAATGTATTCAAGACTACTTAATCTGAGTCCAAGATAGTTTTTTGTACAATCTGATACATAATTTGTTGAAGTGTTAGTTAAAAGACTAGCCAGAATTCAGTATTCAGAATGTCCCCGATGAATTCGGGGGCTTGACTACCGTTCATTCAAGAGTGAGAATTCAGGCGGCTGACTCCTGACTCTTCTTGGTGAACACCTGACCTTTTGGGGTCATAATACACTGTGCGATCGCAGTTGGCGATTACTGTTTAACAAATCATCCAATAGCCCTTACGATAGACTACTATGCTTAATTTGACTGGAAAGAACGCTCTTGTCACCGGGATTGCCAATAACCGCTCGATCGCGTGGGGGATTGCCCAGCAGTTGCATAAAGCTGGCGCCAATTTGGGGGTCACGTATCTGCCTGATGAGAAGGGTCGCTTCGAGAAAAAAGTCAGAGAACTGGTAGAACCTCTCCAACCGAGTATCTTTTTACCTTGTAATGTCCAGGACGACGCCCAAATTGAAGCGACTTTCGATGCGATCGCAAAAGAGTGGGGCAAACTCGATATCCTGATTCATTGCCTTGCCTTTGCCGGTAAGGATGCTTTATCGGGAGACTTTAGTAACGTCTCAAGGGCGGACTTTACCCAATCCTTAGAAATCAGCACTTACTCCCTGACTCAACTAGCGGCAGCAGCTAAACCCTTGATGACGGAAGGTGGCAGTATTGTTACTCTCACGTACCTGGGGGGTGTCAAGGTGATTCCCAATTACAACGTTATGGGAATTGCCAAGGCAGGGCTGGAAATGAGTGTCCGTTACCTGGCAGCTGAACTAGGACCGAACAATATTCGGGTGAATGCGATCTCAGCAGGGCCAATCCGCACCTTGGCGTCGTCAGCGGTTGGGGGCATCCTCGATATGATTCATCATGTGGAACAAGTCGCACCGCTGCGGCGTACTGTTACTCAGCTGGAAGTGGGCAATGCGGCGGCATTCTTGTGTAGTGATTTAGCTAGCGGCATCACGGGTCAGGTTTTATATGTAGACGCGGGTTACGAAATAATGGGGATGTAGGTTATTGGGTTAAAGGTTGAAGGTTGAAGGTTGTGTGGAAAACCACCAACCTGATAAATTGCAACTTTCAACCCCACTCCCCTTTAAAGGCACAGGAACTTAGGTTTTATGCAGATAAGCGATAACCCTAAAGGGATTCCGACTGATCGCACTGTTCTCAACACCCAAAACCACGAACAGCTGTTTCCAGCGCGGACGGCAACTCTCAGCCGCAAAACTGGCGAGACGGATGTGCAAGTGTACCTGAATTTAGATGGTACAGGCACTTGCACCGCTGCTACAGGCATTCCATTTTTAGACCACATGCTTCATCAGATTTCCTCGCATGGGCTAATTGATTTGGACGTGCGGGCGACTGGGGACTTGGAAATTGATGACCACCACACCAATGAGGATGTGGGGATTACCCTGGGGATGGCTTTAGGGAAGGCACTAGGCGATCGCAAAGGGATTGTCCGCTTCGGTCATTTCCTCGCCCCTCTGGATGAGGCTTTAGTTCAGGTCACCCTCGACTTTTCTGGGCGTCCTCACTTAAGCTATGGATTGGAGATTCCTACTCAGCGGGTTGGAACTTACGATACACAGCTAGTGCGGGAGTTCTTCGT
>CBDTXL010000984.1:0-2429 GCA_965364435.1 uncultured bacterium | reverse complement strand
TTAAATCTTAAAAACAACAGCAACACTCAGACTAGACTCACTGAGTAATTTCCTCTCTTGGGCGATTCGATACGGAGCTGCACTGAATAATACACTTCAGTTGTATTGCTCCCGCTTTACTAGCTTAGGAAATATCAGCTTTTGAGTTGAGTGTTGCTGTTGTTGTTTGATGAGACAGATCTTAGATGAAACAGCGTTTTTTACCTCTTATCTCGAATATGGACTTCGCTGTAGTCTCTGTCAGAGAAGCTCTGTAGCTTCAATTACTAATTTAGCATCCTCTATTCAAAGAACAAGCAAATGACACGTAAGTTTACTTTTTTCGGGACCGCTATTAACATTGCGAAATAAACTGACACCAAGTTGCAATCAAAGATGTTAATCAATCGTCTAAAGGGCTATGGCGGAGAGTCGTCAGCAAGACAATCAGCGAAACAGCAGCAAACCTGTCTGTAACAATCCGACAAGAAAACCCAAGACTCCGCCTAGATTAACGATCGCTTGTAACTCACTTTTCACAATCCCTTGAATCGTCATCTCCAGTTCCTCAGGAGATGTTGCCTTAATCCGGTCAACAATCACCTGATCAATCGACAAAATCGGAATTGCCTGCGCCACAATATTTTCTAAATCTTTCTCCAAATAGCGCTCTAAAATCAACGCCAATTCCTGACTAATCACGCCCAGCGACGTAGTTACAGCAGCGGAATTCCTCAGCCGGTTAAGGATTACCACCGCCACATTTTCCCAATCAATCGATTGACCTAATCCCTTTAGCAGTTCAGCACCGCGCTCTTGAACATAGGTGCGAACTGTATCTCGCGTAGTTTTACGCAGCTGTCGGACCGTTGATACCGGCAAATTTTGCAGTGAGACATCTTGCAGCCATTTTTGCAAGCGATCTCGAACCGACAGAGAAAAAATTAACTCGGCCAGACGCGCATTCGCCGCCTCCTTCTCATCCAGGCAAAACGTCCGTAGGCGTGTCAAGCTGTTGCGTAGACCAAATAAATTCGCCACCACCCAATACGTCCCACTCGACTTCTCCCGAAAGCCCTCATCAATAATCTGAATATTTCGGTCAGTCAGAAAATCAACAATTGCTTGTCGCAGCACATCGGGTGGCAGCACTGCATGCAACAGCCAGTCGGAAAGCTTTCGGGACTGGTCTGCACTCAGCTGGAAGTCCAACAAAACCTGGTCAAAAATTTGGTTAATCTGGTCTTCCAAGAAATCCTCGCGGCGAGCGAGTACCTTCAGCAAGCGGGGTAACGACTGACCCAGTAAATCACGAAGAATACCAGCGAGAATTTTGGCAGTTTTCTGCTCTTTATCCAGCTGGACTTGCTCCAGCGACAGCTTCAATAGCCAGAGAATCGCTCCCTGAACCCGCTCCGTTTTCAACAGACGCCCCGCCAGCGTTTGCAACTCGCCCGGTGTCAGGAGGGAACCCATGATGGTGTCGGCAATCCGCTTGGCAAGGCGTTCTTGATTGCGGGGAATCAAACCCGGTGTAAAGGGTAGTTGTCGCTTACCAAAGTAAATGGCTTTGTAGGGGCGAAACAACATCTTGATGGCTATATCGTTGGTGAAATAGCCAATGATTGCACCCGCTACGGGAGGAGCGACGTAAATCCAGAGTGTAGCTAGATCCAAATCCAAGGCGGCAATCCATTCAATTCATAACTTTGCTCTCCAATTCCCATCTTAGCTACCTTTGGGCTTCGGTTCGCTTCGCTTCGTTAACACACTTTCGTCATAACTAAGACTCCCATCATACCGATCGCAATTGGATAGTGGGTGGCAGTAAATCCAGCTTTTTGGGCTAAACTCACTTGCTCTGGCCCGGTAGGAAACCGCTCTAAGCTAGGAGCGATGTAGGCATACTCTTGGGTCAAGCCTAGTTGCTTAGCGACTGGCACAACGATACTGTCAAGATACCACTGCTGAAAAGTACGCAGGGGCTGCTGCGTGGGGCGATGAAAGTCTAAGACGGCAGCTTTTGCTCCAGGCTTAAGAACGCGGTACAACTCTTTCAGGCACTGGGGAATATCCGTCACGTTACGCAGACCATAACCCATCGTCGCGCTGTCGAAATAATTGTCTTCAAAGGGCAAATTAAGGGCGTCTGCCTCAACCCAGGTAATTGGGGGAGGTGGATAGCGACTTTCAACTCGTTGATGCGCTACGCTCAACAGAGCTGGTGAAAAATCCACCCCATAAACGTGACCTGTGGCTCCAACCTGCCGCGCCAACAGCTGGGCTAAATCGCCACTGCCGCAGCATAGATCCAAACAGATGTTCCCTGGATGGGGAGCGCTCCACTTCAGGGCCATCAACTTCCAAACGCGGTGCTGACCCAGACTTAACCAAGTGTTTAGTTGGTCGTAAACTGGTGCAATGCGGTTAAACAAATCGCGAATTTCCGA
>CBDTXL010000983.1:0-2435 GCA_965364435.1 uncultured bacterium | reverse complement strand
GGGTACCGTTTGCGACCTTTCAAACGCTGAGTGACCAGATACTTCCCAACTTCCAAGGCTTGTTGTAAATGAATTGCCATGAGCTCCTCACACCTTTGTTTGTTAATTGTTAATGGTTAATTGTTAATGGTTAATTGCTAATTGCTAATAAGTCAGGAGTCAGAATAATTCCCAATTCTGACTTATTAGCCATCAACGAGCGACATATCTCTGATTCACAAACCAATCTACAGCATCCTTGAGCGCTGTCATTATCGGAGACTGGGGTAAACCCAATTCTCGTACTGCCTTCGATGCATCATAGTACATGGGATGCTTAGCCATGCGGACGCCATCTAGGGGAACAGAAGGCAGTTTACCCAAGGGTGCGAGAATCCGTTCATCAATCCAAGCGACACTCAAGGGTAACCAGGCAGGAACGGTGCTTTGTGGTGCTTTGAGACCTGTTAGTTCGGCGAGTTGATCGAGCAGTTGTTTCAGAGTCAGGTTTTGGTGTCCTAAAATATAGCGATCGCCCTTTCGTCCCTTCTCCAAAGCCAACAGGTGTCCCCACGCCACGTCACGCACATCAATAAAATTTAAGCCAGTATCCACGTAAAAGGGCATTTGCCGCCGCAGGAAGCGCAAAATAATCTCACCTGTTGGGGTGGGCTTAATATCTAAAGAACCGATAGGACTGCTGGGATTGACCACTACGACATCAAGACCCGCCTCAACGGCTTTCCAAGCTTCCTGTTCAGCGAGAAATTTCGACTTTTTGTAGTGACCAACTAGTTTATCCAGGCCACTTTGATGAGTTTCATCCACGATTGTTCCCGGAGGCATACCAACGCCAATCGCAGCAACGGAACTGGTGTAGACAGTGCGCTCAATGTTAGCTTTTCGCGCAGCGGCTAGCAGGTTGCGCGTTCCAAGCACATTGTGATCGTAAAGTTGATCGCGATCGCATTGCCAGAGGGAATAGTGAGCAGCAACATGAAACAGTACTTGGCAACCCACCATCTGCTGCCACAACTCTGGGTCGTTCAGGTCACCTTTAACAATCTCTACGTCCAGACCCTGCAAATTGTCAAGACGGCTAGTAGGACGAACCAACGCCCGTACTTCATAGCCCTGCTGGAGTAGTAAGCGTACCAGGTTGGCACCGATAAACCCTGTCGCACCTGTAATGAAAACTCGCATCTAATTTAGCTAGGCAGAAGGAATCGCTTTTAAGATAACTAGGTCTTGTGCGCCGACCCAACTTGACGTACTACCAGACCAAAGACCTGGTAAGGGTGCCTGAGCCAGTTCTAAACTCGCCTGTCTCGCAAAGCGCTCAATCAGGCTCAGACTATAGGCTGTCATATATTCAGGATTGTCTATATCCACGATGGCAAAATCGTCGCCGTAGTTGCCATATTGATGGTCGAAATTGAAGTCGGAGCGAGCAAACCCCAACGGTCGTGGCTGTCCAGGTCGGTAATTGTCGAGCAGGAAAAAGCTAAATAGGCAAAGTCCATCTGGCTTAAGTACCCTAGCCGACTCCTGAAAGTAGTGTGCAGCCGCTTCGGGCAGCATATGGGTAAAGACAGAAGCTGCATAAATAATATCAAACGAGTTATCAGGATAGGGAAAACGATAGTCAGCAGCACGTATCTGCCCCGTGGGATTGTAGGCGGTGTTGTGAATGTTAGCCCAGATAAAGCGGAAGTTCGGATACGCTTTATGAAATGTTTGCTCCAAAAATACAATTTTGTTGTTGCAGATTTCAAAACCGTCGTAGGAACCATCAGATGACAGAACATACCGTAGGGGAAAAGCGGTTCGACCAAGCCCACATCCTATCTCAAGCACAGCGCTTTTCCTAGTTATACCGCCATAGATACGCAGGAGCATGCTCCACTCCTCGGCCCAGCGGAACCACTCTTCCAGAACACTAATCCCTTCCTGACGCATCAGAGCCAGTGGTGGTAGTAGGTCAGGCTCATAAGCAACCCAAGGCTGTTGTAATTGCCCTCTTTCAAGGAAACCTTGTCCCAAATAAGGAAATTGCTTGATTATGTTTTTTATTAGATTTTTCATAATTGTTTTTCTTTAGAATGCAAGAATACGGGGCTAATTTTACATTAATGCTCTAGTTTACTTGATGTTTGCTTGATAATCTTCACACCCACACAAGTCGTGAGAGCGATCGCCTTTCCAACTTTCATACAAAAAGGACTACCCTTATCTATTGTGGGAGAGGACGATTTCCTAAAGGGTCGGTCAAGCGGAGATTTCAATGAAAAGATTTAGACTCACAAGGGATAGCCGTCTGGCTATAACAACCTTGCTCTTTGTCTCAGTTATGCTCCTGTACTGGTTCATTTCCCCAGTACTCCCAACCAGGGGAGCATCACAGGCTGAAATTTTTAATGAAGTTTGGGAAACTACCAAGGACAATTTCTACGACC
>CBDTXL010000982.1:0-2435 GCA_965364435.1 uncultured bacterium | reverse complement strand
AACTGTTTTTGGAGTTGATAACGCCCTTGTAAAACTTGCTTAGTTTGTAGCATAATTTTTGCGCTCACACATAACAAAATCTCAAAAGCACTAGGAGCCAAAGCTCACACCAAATCGCTTATTTTTTTCCCTTTCTCTTCCCTATAACGTCGATTCAGTAATCACCACGACAATTTTTCGTAGGGGTAGTGCCTCCTCACCGTCGCTCCGGGTGCCTGCCCCAAAACCTAGTAGAGGCAACCACAGCCGGAGCGAAGGAGCGAAGGTGAGGAGATTGCCCCTACTATTACTGAATCGGTGTTCTAGTGCCCCTTATCACCGCAGGAACTGATGATTTCATTATCCCCTATTTTCCAGATATATTTTTGGAATTTAACCATTTCAATGTTTGAGGCGGCATACCGAGAAACTTGCGGATGAGGTTAACAGTTTCAAGTTTCTCTTGGGTAGAAAGAAATTCAAACTTGAGGATTAATTTATTGCGGTTCCTCAAAAAAAATACAATTTGATAATTAGCCGTCTCATCATGAGACCAGCTTGTCGATTGAACCTGAACATCTAAAATATCGCCAAGGGAATGCCGAATTACCTGGGTATTGAGTAAGCCGCGTCGCTTGAGGGTTAAGCTGTCAGAGTCTTTATCAAACTTACAGGTAACAACTTGTCCAGAAAAAATCAGCCCTAAGATACCAAGAATGATGATAGAGGGAAAAAAGAAGGGCATCCACCAGAGGTAAAGAATCCATCCATCGTTCAAAGAAATTAACCAGATGAGCAAAGGAATACCGAAAATCAGGCTGCCTGTAACTATCCAAACTAAATAAGGTCGGTACAGTAAGTTGAGTTGAGTTTGTGTTTGTTTCACAAGAATCATTCTTTGACCCTCCTAATCCAAATATATGAGGAGATAGGTGCGATCGCACGACATCAACAGCGTCTATCGTTACCAACCAGAAATCTGCACTCCGGGGCTTTTTAAGGCTCACGATGATTTTCTAGAGAGGTTGAGCGCCTGCAATGCCGATGCTCTGGCAGAGTCGTCTTTGATGGTTTTGGCTATTTTCAGGGCTTGGTCATACTGACCAGCGCTGGTCAATTTAGGAGCGATATCCTCCAATACCTGAGCTTTGGCAAAGTCATCTGCAAGGGTTGCGGCTATTTTCAGGACTCGCTCATACTGACCTTTCTCAGCTAATTGACGAGCGATCGCATCCAAGGCGCTCTGTTTAGCAGAGTCATCTTTGATGGTTTCGACGACTTGAAGGGCTTGGTCGTAGCGACCTTTCTCAGCTAAATAGCGAGCGATCCAATCCAAGGCTCTGTGTTTAACAAAGTCATTTTCAATGGTTTCGGCGACTTGAAGGGCTTGGTCGTAGCGACCTTTCTCGGCTAACTGAAGAGCGATCGCCTTTAAGGCAATCTGTTTAACAGAGTTGTCTGTGATAGTTTTAGCGACCTCAAGGGCTTTGTCGTACTGACCCTTTGCCGCTAACTGAAGAGCGATCGCCTTTAAGGCAATCTGTTTAACAGAGCGGTCTGTGATAGTTTTAGCTACCTCAAGGGCTTGGTTGTATTGACCTTTCTCGCCTAACTGATGAGCAACTGCTGCCAATGCCCGCGTTTTGAAATGGGGGTGTTTGATAGTTTTGGCGACTTGAAGGGCTTGGTCGTACTGACCAGCGACGGCATAATTTAGGGAGTTATGAGCCAACGCCGAATCTTTCTCAAGTACAATTGATGCTGTATTACCGAGTGATCTCGTGTTGGGGGGACATTCTACGAAGTTCCCTTGCACAACTGGCTCGGCAGGGCGCTTCGTAACAGGGGATTGAGTTTCACACACGAGTTCTACTGTCACAATCTCATCGGTCGCTTCATCAGCAGAGGTTAGGAAGACAGCCCCAACATAGCCTTTGATCTTATTCTCACGAGGAGTTGCATAGTTAAATACTGCTAAAGGCGTGGCACGAATTGAATATTGGTAGTTTTGTGTCTGAGTTCGTATGCCAATAACCTCTAGAACGGAATCGGCAAACTCATTGCTCTCTAGGAAGTAAGCTTCCTGGGCGCGGTTCATTGAGCCAACATTTTGTCTCGCTTCCGCTTGCTTACCCTTCCAGATCATGCTAAACAAAGGAGGCAAAGCAATGGCACAAAGAAAGAGGACAACATATTGGAGAACAGCTATAGTGATAGCGCGATCGCGAGCTTTGGGGTTGGTTCCTTCACTACCTGTAGCCGCTGTTAAGAGTGATGAACTAGGGGAACCACTCGCTTGCAACGCTAAGAGTGCTGCGCGTGCGTTGGAGAAGCGTAGTTCTTTCTCTGGATTGGTTAAGGTTTCAATCCAATGAGCGAAACTGGGAGTCACGCTGACTTGCTCTCGAAATTGCAGGCGCATCTGACGCTGCGGCAAATCAGCAGGTGCTGTACCC
>CBDTXL010000981.1:0-2436 GCA_965364435.1 uncultured bacterium | reverse complement strand
ATAAAGCCTTGACTAAGCAAGTTCGCGAACAGGCAGAACAGATTGATTCCGTAAGGCCAAAGACAACAAGGGAATGGGAGAAGGAAGCTCGCGAAACAGAAGACTCTCCTGGTGAGCGACTGCAAAATATAGCGGAAGAATCAGCACAAGCCGTAAAAGAATTTGGCTCGCTTTACCCAGACACGGCTAAGAGAACCGCTCCTGCCTTACAGGATGATTGATAAACACAGGTAGGCAAAGAACTCTCTAACCGAGTAAAAGGCTAAGTTCTTCTGATAATGCATTGGTATCGAGTATCAGTGGTTGCGATCTCCAATTGCACATAAGTTTCTTACTACTTGCCTGAATCGGTAAATCTGCACTGTGTAGAATCAGTGCAGATTTAGTTAATTTTCACAAAACAAATTTTTGGCTTTTCCTTAATTGCGAGTTTCAGGATGTATTGTTCCAGCAGGAGGTTGTCAGATTCTGTTGATAAGCCTCCACCCCCAATCGCCACTATTTGTCTAGTAGATGAATTTCCTGTTCATTGTGGAACCCCATTTGCTGATGCATTTATCAAATCAAGATCGAGCTTTTCCAGAAATTTAATGCTTATCATGTACATGGCTATTTCATTCTAAAAGATAAAATCTTGTGGTAAGGAGCAGTCCAAGATAATCACCAGATGGAGCAAGCAGCTATTAAAGCCTTGCAGCACGCTACGCTCTGAAGTCAGATTAAAATTGAAAGTGGCTGCCATAAAAATCAAGGTTTTGTATACACATGTATAGTAAACATCCAGAAGTTCCAGAAAGATTGTCACAGCAAGAGTTGCTGGTCTGGTTAGAAGATTCCTGGCAGGAAGATGGGGCAGAAGACTTGTGGGACGACGGGGATGACAATACTGGTGGCATTGCACCTACCCCAAGACCAAGACGACCCAATCCGAGTCCTTTAACAAACGATTCAGCCGCATGGCCCGATTAGCACAGTAACTCAAGTTAGAATGAAATAGCCCTGCATCATGTAAGCTCTAAGGGAACAGGACGCAGCCTTCCTTCTACCTCAACACTCGGCCAATTTGGATCGAAAGTCAGATTTTCTAACTTTCCATCTTTAAGGATGACAAAAGTATCTTCAATCTTTGCTCCCACTAAACTTGGATTCCAAGCAATAGGAATGCCTTCTACTAAAGTGTCAGTCGTAGTGGGATTTGCCACAACTTCTCGTGCCAAATATCCCGTTGTTCCTCCCTGGTGATGTTCGAGGATAGCATGGGGATATCCGTGCTGTTGATAAGCCTGAGCCAGAGTTTGATAAACTGCGTCCAGGGTGGTTCCAGGTCTACACAAATTCAACGCTTGGGCTTCAATTTCCCGCACATGGCGGTGCAATTGGGCGCGTTCATCCCCAAGCGAACCAAATGAGACAAAGCGGGTAAGATTCGCATACAAACCATATCCCCTAGCGCAAAACACCATCATTGCTTGCCGTCCGATCGCTTCCCCAGTCGCGGTAGCATGACGATAAAGTGGTAAACGCCTCTCACCAGCTACCAGAGTCAGCGCTGGATGCAGCCCCCTCGCCCACAGTGCCTCTGCACCCGCACCTGCAAGCTGATATTCTGTCCAGGTAGGTTGAGCTTTTGATAGTACCTCTGTCATCGCAACGCTAGCCTTACGCCCGACTTCGCGATATCTCTCTAGCTCACTTGACATGATTACCCGTTTATGCTGTTGTAGAGACGGAGGTAATCGCTTCTCTACGTGAGGAATAGGGCGATCGCTAATAACTTTCCCTTCATTAGTCACCTCTCGCACAAAAGACTCACGAGCAGTCGCATCAGCCCAAGGGTTAACGTGCAGCTTGAAGTCCGCCGAAAGTTCCTCATCTTCTAAACGCTGCGCTTCGATTTCATCCGTCAAAACCCACGCATCTCGAACAGTTACCAACACTTCTGCCACTCCGGTTTCAGCCGCCAGCAACACGGTATTGGAAGCGCCAGCCGTTGCCCAAGCAAACCAGTCGGTTCCCTTAAAGCGGACACCCGTTGCCCCAGTTTCAGTTAGGGCTTCCCGGATTAACTCCAGTTTGCGGGAGACTTCTTCGTTCAATTCCTTCATAATTCACCTCTTGCATCAACTGCGTTCTTGCACCATTCTCAGCAAGTCGCTCTCACCCGCCCGGAGTTTAAACTCCGGGCTAATAGATAAAGTCCACGCTTTGTGGACTGAAATCCTTGTAGAGGAAGCATTTAGTCCTCTTGAGAGGACTTTAGCTATTAGCCAGGGATTTGAATCCCTGGCGGATGAGTGGGTAGGTGCAAGAGCTGAGATCAACAAACCCCTCTCCGTTTCGGGGAGGGGACCCAGAGTTCTTCCCCCTTCCCTTGCAGGGAAGGGGGTTGGGGGGTTAGGTTTTTGATTCATACCCTCACCCCCGCTTCAAGAATTA
>CBDTXL010000980.1:0-2442 GCA_965364435.1 uncultured bacterium | reverse complement strand
ACGATCACACTTCCCCCTTCTCTACCCAGGGGCAAAAGCGCGATCGCCCAACCTCCCCAACAGTCACCTCACTACCTCTACTCCAAAAACGTTTGTACCTTGCCATCTGGGGTAAGAACCAAGCGGATTATGGGATTACCTCCCCCCGCTACCGGAGAAACGAACCGATCACCGGGTCTAGGTATACCTGTGCTATCGATATATTTGACCGCCGCTTGTCCCAAGGGAAGAATTCGTTGAATTGAACCATCCGTCTCCAGAGTCAGGCTGTACTGCAGGGTTTGCGTCAACTCAGCAGGAGGTGTCCATCGCTGCTGGAAATAATTTCTCGCCTCTGCGACCTGAGGGATAATATCAGACAGTTTACTATCAGCCGCATTATCAGCCGGGGCCGACTCAGCTGAGGGAGTAGCACTGCGGGTGCCACTGGCAGGTGGAGGGACAGCCTGATCAGTAAGATTCGCAGGAGGAGAGGGAGTGGGATTGAGAGATGGGAAATTGGTCGGCAGGGGCGGAGGCGTTGTCAGGTCTCTGGGTGTCCTAGACTGAGTGGGAGCTTCTTTAGCGGAGGAGGGAGAACTTCCTGTACCAGTAAATGTAGGACTAGTGGGAGGTTTTAACTTACCAGGAAAAGGATCGGGAGTTGGTAAGACATCTGTCTTTATCGGAGAAGGGTTGAGAGAGAGACTCGGACGTTGGCTCACTGGCGCGTTACCAAGCGTTGGAGGAGGTGGGGCAATCACCGGAGAAGGAGGTAGCAACGTGGGTGAGGATGCCAGTGGGGGTGGCAACACTGGCGTTGGTAGTGGAGAGATTTGTAGCGGCGATGTCGGTGCTGCGGGAACCCCGGAGGCAATCTGCGTCTGTCCAGTTTGACTCGACTGTTGACCCCCTTTTGGTGCAGCAGCTTCCTGCGTGGCATAACGCGGGTTAAGGAATTTAACTCCAGCGGCTGTTACACCCACCGCAAACAGCACAGCTGCTGCCGTGGGCGTCCAAGCGGGTACGCCTTTCTTCCAGCTGAGGGGGTTGTTGAGGTTTGGTAGTGCCACCACGTCAGCGGCATATTCATCCAGCGCCGTTGCTAAGTCGAATAGTTGTAGTACACTCAGGTCAACAACTGGCCCAGATTCCTCAGTAGCCAGCCGACCTAGAAAGAGGTCATGGGCGGTTAAGCCTCTCGGTTGCAAGTAGATTTCTGTAGGAAGAGTCGGGGGTTTAAGAGTTCGCAGTTTGGGGTTTGACTCTGGGCGGAGGACTAACGATGAATCGTCTGACTTGTTTAGTTCTTCCTCAGAGGTTTGACCGGCTACTGGAGCTGAATGGTTGACATCAGGCAATGGATGTGCATTGGAATCACTACTATGGTTCTCATCGGGTGTCGAACCAGCGGCGGTAGCAGGTGTCGCAAGTGCTAGCGACAGTTGCGTTGGTGACGGATCGAGCAAATCCTGGACATAACGGTTAACAGCCTCATACAAAACTTCTAGGTCAGTGCGATCGCCTCGGATTGTCACCCGTTTGTCTTCTGGCTTGCGTGGGTCATCAAAACGAAGCTCAAAGCGCAGATCCTTCAGTACGGATTGCCCCACCCAGCGAGACAGAGGTGAGCTTTTTGCCCTAATTTCCAGGGTGCAGGTGGGGGGAGTATAGCGTCGTAAGACTGAATGAGATAAAGGCATGAGATTCACAAAGTTTTGAGTTCTGTAGGGACGGTACCCTTGTGCCCTGAGTTAGGGTATTGTGGTCTTTACTCCTCACTCCTGGCTCCTCAGTTTTAGGGCGTCGAGGGCTTTAGTTTCGCGCCCGATCCAGCAATGCTAGCCAGAGACGCCGGTGACCATTGGGGCCGCTATAGAACAGCAAATCAATCAGCAGTTTGAGAGCAAGATGGGTCAGTACCTCAGGCGATACGTTTTCTCCTTGCTCCATGCGCTCCTGGTAAGTGTTGCTGAAAGTATCCAGGTAATCTCCCAACAAAGCAGCGCGGTGCGGTTCACTGTTTTGTTCTGCCATTTGTTCGAGTAGAGCAACAGCGCGGCGGATTAGTTCCTGATGCTGTTTAGCGAGATGGCAGATGATCAGAACGAGCGATCGCGCCTCTTCCACATCTAGCTTTTTCCGCCCTCCTGAACTTTTACGCAGGGGGTTGGACTGACGCAGACGCCATAGACCCACCCGGTCTGACACCATTGACTCTAAATTCAAGTCAGCTGCTGCCTGAAGCATCGCCTCAGAACCAATGCCTGCCAATGCTTCGACGCCCAGCAAAACCAAATCCAGCTGAGCTTTGATATTATCCAGCTGCATTGGGTCTGGTGCTTGACCCAGAGGCAAATCCTCCCAGGAGGGAGCCGATGTTGGCGTCTTGACGGTAGAGCGCATAGCTTTAGAGTAGAAAACCCAATCTTGTTGGTTTTTGCAGTTACCTATTTTGAAACA
>CBDTXL010000979.1:0-2444 GCA_965364435.1 uncultured bacterium | reverse complement strand
TGAATTACTGCCTCAGAGACAGAATAAGAACGGACGGGAATTGCCGCTACGTTGCTAAAGAGTTTGTGGCTGAGGAAATAGGCTGCTCGTTCCAGTCCCGCTGTGTCAGGGTGGAGTGTAGAGGGAGAAAAAACTTGAGCCACCTTAATCATCGGTGCCGAGCGATGAGAAGCTAGAGCCGGTAAGAGTTGCAGGGCTTGGCTTGAATTTGGACCACCGGCAATCGGTACTAGCCACCGATTCCAGGCTACAGGCAATGGACAAGAAGCAACAGTTGTCCCATCATTCTGTACCTCATCCCTGTGACCTAATTTCACCAAAACAAGATCACAGGGAGCTTGTCGAATCAATGTATCAACAACGTTGCCAAAAACCCGACCTGGACTATTGCTTGGCGATCCTTTCCAGCCCATCAGGATAAGACTAATATGTCGCTCCTTAATCGTCTCTAGAATCGCTTGAGCCGCATCGTGGGACGCCCGGATTTGGGTGTGGACAGGAATCTCCCAGTCTCGCCCCAACTTTTCCGCCTGACGTAGCAACCGACGACTTTTAGTTGTTTTTACGGCAGTCTGAGCAGGATTATTATGGCGGGGGATAGAGATAACCTGGATACATTCAATTTCATAATCGCGATCGCGTGCAATAGCCGCAGCTAACTGCAACAACACGGGTGCCGTTTGCGGGTTAGCCAGGGGTACCAAGATACGCCCTCGTCCTACCGATGGGGCGCGAGTTTGATAAACCACATAGGAAGGCTCAGGGCTAGGCCCTACCTGGTCGGTTTCACCACTCAACTGGTCGGCTTCTGCGCGAATAATATCGGCACGAGTGATGATTCCCAACAGCTTGCGACCCTCCGTCACCGGCAACCGGCTCAGTTTGTAACGGTTAAGCAGATAGAGAACCTGGCTTAAAGAGTCAGTCGGTAGAACTGTTACTGGCTGTGGCGTCATGATTTGTGCAAGAGTTGTCTCGCCAGGCAGCTGACGTTGGGTCGCATTAGCAATGTCGGTCTGAGTGATAATACCCACCAACTGACCGTTATCTACCACTGGAAAGCCACGATGATGGGAGCGAGAAAAAGCCTGAACCGCTTCATCCAGAGTCATCTGACTCGCCAGGGTTTCAACCCGACGCTGCATCAAGTCAGATGCCCTCAACCCAGCCAAGGAACCCTTCTCAATTGTTGGTGTTGGCAAGCTGTAGCCTTTCCACTCCAAAAGGCGCTGATAGAGTGACCCTTTTGCCACCTTATCGGCAACCATGTAGGAAACCACACAAGTGATCATCAAAGGCAGCACGAGATTGAAGTCCGTTGTCATCTCAAACACAATGACAATCGCCGTGACTGGCACTTTGGAGACCGCGCTAAAAAATGAACCCATGCCTGCCAAGGCGTAGCTAGTGGGCGAACCCAAGCCCAGCCAATGAAACTGACCGACTCCCACTAAGTAACCAAGGGCAGCCCCCAAGACAAGGGAGGGGTGAAATAGACCTCCAGGTGCCCCGGAGCCATAGGAAATTAGGGTGAGAATGAAGTAGGCAACAAAGGCAACGCTTGTGAATTGCCAACTGGCATTACCCGTGATCAACAACTCCCGTAACCCATTATTGTCCCGGAACTCAGGCGGCAGCAGCCCAACGACGCACCCACAAATCATCCCAGCCAAGCCGATTTTTACGGGTAAGCTCAGGTTCAGGCGCTGGTAGAGGGTAAGACTGGCAAGAAGTCCCTGATTAAACAATGCACCGAACAACCCAGCCAAGACACCCAACAACAAATAGAAAGGAATCTCTGGTGCTGAGAAGCTGCTCGAAAGATTGCTCAGTTCCAGGTTAAGGTCCAGGCTGCGACCACCCAACAGCCGCGAGACAACCGCACCAATAAAGGAGGCAAGGATCGCAGTGCCCAGCGTTAGGTTAGAGAGGTCACGAAGCAGTTCTTCGACGACAAAAAGAATACCAGCAAGGGGAGCATTAAAACCGGCAGCTAACCCAGCACCAGCACCAGCCGCAATCATCTGGCGTCGGTGTTCAGGAGAGGTGGGAACCCAACGCGTCAATTGAGCTGCCAAAGCTGCTCCGATATGAACAGTTGGTCCTTGTCGCCCCAAGGTCAGCCCAGCAGATAGAGACAGAATGCTGCTCACCAACTTGACGAGAGCGACCCGTAAATTCAGGGCAATGGGAAACTGGGCAAGTGAGGCCTTAATTTGAGGAATGCCACTACCTGTTGCCTCTGGTTCCAGACTCTCAATTAGAAACCCGCAAAGTAGTCCTAAGGAGAGTCCAATAGCGGGTAAGACTAAGGTAGCGGGTAGTATGTGAGAAGCTTGAACGCGCCACGACCCTAACCAGCCGACACTTTGTTTGAGAAAGACGGCACAGAGTCCAGATACCAAACCAATCAAACAAGCTTCCGCGATCGCTAGGCGTCGTCT
>CBDTXL010000978.1:0-2447 GCA_965364435.1 uncultured bacterium | reverse complement strand
GAAATAGCTGAGCATAAGCAAACTGTGGAAGCGCTAATGAAATCACAACAAAGGTTGTCGCTACTTGTGCAGCAGACGCCACTAGCAGTGATTGAATGGAACCTTAATGGTGAAGTGAGCGAATGGAACCCAGCCGCAGAGAGGATTTTTGGATATGACAAGAGGGAAGCAATCGGGCATCATGCCACTGAACTGATGGTGAGTGAAGGTGCAAAAGAGCAGTTCAACCAAGTTTGGCCAAACCTTTTATCTTGTCAGCGGGTTGTAAACAGTACCAACGAGCACCATACGCCAGATGGCAGAAGCATATTTTGCGAGTGGTACAACGTTCCCCTAATTGAGCCGAACGGCGGCTGTGTCGGAGTCGCTTCCCTGGTACAGGACATCACCCAACGTAAGCAGGCAGAGGATGCCCTGCGTCGAGTGAATGAAGAGTTAGAACAACGAGTTGAGGAACGGACGAAAGAGCTTGCAAGAGCTTATGAAGTTTTGCAAGCTGAAATGAGCGATCGCAAGTATGCAGAGTCAGCCCTATGGGAAAGCGAGATGCGCCTCCATACAGTTGTTACACAAGCACCCATTATTCTGTACGCCACAGATAGCAACGGTACACTTACGCTTTTAGAGGGCAAAGGACTAGAGCGTTTAGGACATCCACCGGGCAAGGTTGTTGGACAGTCAGACTTTGGCTTGTACGGCTCTCGACTGAAGATTTTGGAAAATTTTCCCGATGTACTTGAGGGTGCCGACAGTGCCTGGATTGTCAAAGTGGGTGATTCAGTTTATCAAAACCGGGCAACGCCGCTACGGGACACAACTGACCAAGTGATTGGGGTGATTGGTGTAGCCATTGACATCACCCAGCGTCAGCAGGCAGAATCGTCGCTGGCAGAGCGCCAGCGCTATTTAGCAGCATTAGTCGAAGTTCAACGCCAGTTGTTGGCGCTCAAAGGTGAGGAAAACTACTACACATCGATCCTGGAACTACTTGGTCAAGCTGCTGAGGCGAGTCATGTTTATGTATTTGAGAACTGCCGTGATGCCAGGAGTCAGCAGCTGCTCACTCAGCGTGCCCAGTGGGTAGCGCCTGGGAGCTACTCCCAAAGCGACAACCACAAACCTCAGAATTTGCCCTACGACAAATGTTTACCCTGCTGGGCTCAGAAGTTGGCGCGGGGTGAAACAATTATGGGACTGGTCAGCGAATTTCCCGATCAAGAGCGTTTAATTTTGGAGTCGCAGGGGATTTTATCTCTGCTAGTTTTGCCCCTGACGGTGAAAGATCAGTTCTTTGGGTTTATTGTCTTTGAAAACTGCACAGAAGCACGGGTGTGGTCAGCCTCGGCAGTAGACTTATTGAGGGCGGCGGCGGCGGCACTCTCGCTACAGCACGAGCGATGTAAGGCTGAAGTCGCTCTGCGGCAATCAGAAGCCCAGCTCAGAGAACAAGCGACCGAACTCGAACAGGCTCTACACCAGCTAAAGCAAGCCCAAGCGCAGCTAGTGCAGAGCGAAAAAATGTCTAGCTTGGGAATGATGGTTGCTGGCATTGCCCACGAGATTAATAATCCAGTCAGTTTCGTTTATGGAAATCTTGCCCCAGCTGGGGAATATATCCAAGAACTGCTTGAGGTCGTTAACCTCTACCGGCAACACTATCCAGTTCCGGTCCCAGCAATTCAGGAGTATACAGAGACAATAGACTTGGATTTCCTAATGGCAGATTTGCCCGACTTACTGGCGTCGATGAAAGTGGGAGCCGAGCGTATCCGCGATATTGTCCTGTCTCTGCGGACTTTCTCGCGGCTGGATCAAGCGGAAATGAAGCGAGTTAATATCCACGAAGGTCTCGACACCACCCTGCTGATTTTGCAGCACCGATTGAAGGAAAAACCGGGACGCCCTGCTATTGAGGTGATTAAAAAGTACGGCACCCTACCACCAGTAGAGTGTTATGCTGGGCAGCTCAACCAAGTGTTTATGAACATCTTGGTCAATGCCATTGACGCTTTGGAGTCGAAGAGCGTGAGCAGTGAGCAATTAGAAAGTGAGAATTTGACTCCTCACCCCTTGCCTTGTATTCAGATTTGTACCGAAATCGTGGACACTTTGGAATCAACTCCAAACTCAAAGAGCGTCTCCATCCGGATTAGCGACAACGGACCGGGCATGACGGAGCGGGTGCAGCATCTGCTTTTTGACCCCTTTTTTACCACAAAACCCGTGGGCAAAGGTACTGGTCTTGGGTTGTCTATCAGCTATCAGATTGTAGTAGCCAAACACGGCGGGCAATTAGAGTGTGTGTCGGCACCCGGACAGGGAACAGAGTTTATTATTCAGATTCCGATTTTCCAGTCTAATCGGAAACCTCTCGCCAGCAGTAAAGCTACCCTAGAGCTACAGGCGTTGCTAGCCAAAAATCGGGCATAGCTGTCACAGCTTAGAAC
>CBDTXL010000977.1:0-2447 GCA_965364435.1 uncultured bacterium | reverse complement strand
CCATAGATTACCCGCAGAGATTCCTTGAGCCGGTCAGGAGTCACGCCGTTAATCATGTCATAGAAGTAAATGCGCTCACTGCGAATTGTCCCTCGGTCTGTGGGAAACTTGACTCGACCCGGAGGAAGTACCGTAGCTTGAAAGGTAAATCGCTGAGCCGCTGTGTTACTCTTGGTCACGAGCAGCCCCTCCCTCCTACCGGGTCGAAGGGTGGGATGAGCATTAATCCAGGCAGCAACTGTCTGAGTACTCTCACCCGGTAGGGCATCGGCGCGATTGCCTCCCAGTGACAGTAAAATTCCCAGTGACAGAACTGACCACCAAGAGAGTTTTGAATTGAAGAAGTAACTCATAACTGATGACTCATCACACTTGCTCTTAGCTTGACTTTATCCAATCAAACGGTGTAAATCAGTATCATTGGTCAAAAGTCCCAGTTCGCGAGTGGGAAACTTTTCCCATTTTGCTTGGTTCGGGTGAGATTGAAAAAGTTCAAGCTCTTGAATCTATCGGTTTGGGCGTAGGCGCTCAGCGTCGCTGGTACCAAAGGTCTGACCTACCCGGCAAGGAGCAAAACCTTTACAAGGATTGCACTATTCCAAAAGTGACATGATTTCCAGCTCACCTCTCAAGAAAGACATCTTTTGGGTTCTTGCAGTTGCTGCCACAGCTTTGTTTTTAACGGTTTCAATAAACCTACCACACTTGTCTTCTTATGCTGTAATGGGTGACAGCTATGCTCTGTTGCTGTATAGCTCTCGTTTTTTTGAAATATCCCCCATAAAATGGTTTGTCGATGGGTATAGGTACTACTCCCTCAACTATCCTGAAGCCTCTTCCAATTTTACCTACGTTATTCGCTCGACTTCAAATATATTTGTTTATCTAACAAGTCTTATTGCTGATAGCCCAAATTCAGTAATTTTCCTTCTTTGCAACTACATAGGTCACTCCCTGGGTTGTGCTCTAGTATACTTGTTTTCTCGTGCAATAGTTCGTCTTAGAGTGGCAAGCTCTATTCTGGCAGCATTCCTCTTTCTAGGCTCTACATCAGCCTATGAACTATTGCACAATATGGCATTTGGTGTAGATATGATGGCTGCTGTATTAGGTATGCTTGCCCTAATGATGATGTATGTTTATGTGAACCACTTCAGTAATTGGTTAGTACTAACATCTACTGTTTTCCTGTTAATGTTATCGGTATTCGCAAAAGAAACTGGTGTAGTGGCCCCTGTTGTGGTAGCGGTTTATTTTATAGTTGAAGAGCTTAAAAGAGGTGTTACCGAAAAATCACATAGATTTTTCTTAGAAACCATTATCGCAACGATCCGCAAAAACTGGAGAGTGATCGCCTTAATACTTTTCCCTTCTTTCGCTTATGTTTTATATATTCTGAGTCTCAGATTGATTTTTGCGACAGGTTGGGCTACATATGCCTCTGTGGGAACACCATTTAGTTTATTAAAACGACCCTTTAGATTTCTCTTAATCTTTTTATATCCCCTTGATATCGGTGATAAGCATTTAGTTCAAGCTTTACATGAAAAATGGAATACTGACTTCATTGGATTCACTAGAGACTGTCTAGCAATTATTTTAAACTTAGTATCCTTAAGTCTCTTGATTTTCTTGCTTAATAAAAGAAAATATCGTCTTCAACTGAGTTACTTTCTAGTTCTATCTGTTATTGCTTTAGCGGTACCTATATTTTTAGTCCCCTTTGCTCGATTCATGTATTTCGGTCAGATGCTTTGTCTGCCAATATTTGTGTATGCTGTTTCTAGATTCAACCGAGATACCAGAAGGAACTATCAAAAATCTATAGCCATAGGTGTCCTTATAGCCGCAGTATTAATTAATCCGCTATACAGTTTATATAGACTTACGAGGAGTCAAGATGAAATTGCTACCTACAACCATTATGCAAGGGAATTTCAGACTATCTTATCTGAAGAAATTAAGAAGAGTAACGTTAAGAGATTATATCTTATCAATGATCTAACTGGAACCTATGGGAGCTTAAGTCAGCTAAAGTATCTGGCATCCCTGGCTGGTCGTAAGGATGTCACTTTAAGGGTAGTTAATTCCCTGGGATGCGATTCAATGGTACTTAATCCCCTGCGATGCTATAACCCGAATTCTCCTAGAGAAGGTGAAGGGGTTGACGTTAAAACTGTAAATGATGAACTATTAGTTTCTATCCAACTAGGAGAAGGTGAAGCCTTGGACTTTCCAAGTGTTCCACCTGAAAATCTTGCCAAATTAGGGGTAGGGGTAGAGGGAATAATTTCTTATGATTTTGGGGGTCAGCTGAAGAATTATGTGCCTGGTACCAAAGAACTCCAACCCCTAAAAAAATT
The DNA here is from genome assembly GCA_965364435.1 of uncultured bacterium. Classification (GTDB taxonomy): domain Bacteria; phylum Cyanobacteriota; class Cyanobacteriia; order Cyanobacteriales; family Coleofasciculaceae; genus CBDTXL01. The sequence continues at coordinate 84 of CBDTXL010000977.1, read as the reverse complement.
GACTGTTTCTATACCGGATGCATCCAGAAAAGACTATCTATTGATTGGCTTCGATCCTAGCGAACCAGGGGTACATATTTTGAG
>CBDTXL010000976.1:0-2452 GCA_965364435.1 uncultured bacterium | reverse complement strand
TTATACGTTTGAATGCAACTAGGTATTACTATTGTCTCTAGGTATCACAACTTTTATCTGTTACCCACTGTACAATTGCCTGAGTTAATCCTTCCAAGGTGTATTCCTCAGCTTCAACATCCACTCGCCCCAGCAACTGGCGGCAGGTAATGGAAGTTTGAGGACCAATTGAGGCGATGCAGACGCTCTGGAGTCGGGAGGCAGGAGTGGGGAATTGTGCAGAATCTCCTGGTAGAGATGACTCTAAGAGTTGACAAAAGTGCTTCACGGTTTTGGAACTGGCAAAGGTTATAACATCCACTGCTTGCTTTTGCAGGGCATCCAGGGCAACTGGTGCCATTTGTGCAGGGCACCCAGACTGATACGCTGCTACCTCTATTACATCTGCACCCTTGGCGGCAAGTTCCTGTAGCAAGACTTCTCTTCCGCCAGTTTCCACTCTGGGAAACAAAACTTTTTTACCCTCCAGTGATTCTGGGAAGTGTTCAACCAGGGAATCTGCCACAAAGTCTGGGGGGATAAAGTCGGGCACTAGTCCGCGTTCTTTAAGACTGGCAGCCGTTTTCTTACCCACCACAGCAATTTTGACCCCAGCTAAGGCACGGGCGTCTTTACCTTGGGTGAGTAGTCGTTCAAAACAGTAATCGATGCCGTTGCTGGAAGTTAGAATCAACCAATCGAAATCTGACAAGTGAGCGATCGCGCTATCCAATGCTTCCCAGCTTGAAGGAGGACCGATTACTAAAGCTGGCATTTCAATAACGTTTGCTCCTTGCTGTTGCAGGAGGTCACTAAATTGGCTAGACTGCCCAGCGGAACGGGTGACTAAGACGGTTTTCCCGCTGAGGGGTTTAGGAATGGGAGAATCTTGCTCACTGTGAGTATTAGCGCATTCATCAACTTGCGATCGCATATAGTCTCGTAGTCCCACCACTTCACCAATCACAATCACAGCTGGCGAGAGCGCCACTCCAGCCGTTTGTTCAACAATATCAGCTAACGTGCCAGTCCAGATTTGTTGCTGGGGACATCCCGCCCAGCGAATAACGGCGATCGGTGTGTGATGCGATCGCCCATGTCGCTGCAACTGCTGAACAATTTCACCCAGATGACGCCCCCCCATTAAAATCACCAGCGTTTCCATTCGTGCCAGTGCCTCCCAATCTAAAGCATCTGGCTCATGGGCAGTAACAACAGCAAAACCCCGACTCATGACTGCATCGGTGAGGGGAATTCCTGCCAGTAACGGTGCTGCCAGTGCTGAAGAAATCCCCGGCACGACTTCAAAGGGACAACCTGCTGCAATCAAGGCTTGAATTTCCGAGCTACTGCGCCCAAAAATAAAGGGGTCTCCACTTTTAAGCCGTACCACCTGCTTCCCCTGCTTACACTGTTCCACCAGTAGCTGGTTAATCTCTGCTTGGGGCGTACTAGGTTTGCCACCCCGCTTCCCTACATCAAAACAGAGACACTCAGATGACACTAACTGCAACAACTGGGAATCTACCAGGGCATCGTAGACTAACACCTCAGCTTGAGCCAGCAATTGGTGCGCCCGTACAGTGAGGTAAGCTACATCCCCTAGCCCTGCACCTACGATGTATACTTTGCCCATTTGCTGTCAAACCTCTGTTATACCCTCGTTTAAGTTATTTGCTTTTGAAGGGCAAGCCTCACTCTAGAGAGTGCAACTGTATCGTTAGGATTGCGGCGAATCGCTTGCCGCCAAACATCAAGTGCTTCATTGCCTTTGCCTTGTTGACTTAAAGCATCCCCCAAGTACCAGTAAGCTTCTGGATATTTAATATTGAGGCGGATTGCCTCTTGATACTCAAGCGTAGCCTCCTCTAAATTGCCTTGCCCCATCAAAACATTGGCTAAGTTCAGATGTGCAACGGCATTATTAGGATTTTGCCTCGTCAGTTCTCGGTAATCAGCGATCGCTTCCTCTAGCCTGCCTTGCTCTGACAGAATCATCCCCACCTTTAAGGGCACTTCTATATTCTTAGGAGCGCGGCGAATCAATTGCCGAAATACCGATGTAGCCTCTTCTATCTTTCCTTGCTTGATTAGAGCTTCTCCCAATCTTAAATAAGCATCTACATTTTTAGGAGAACGTTCAATTAATTCCCGAAACACAGGCGTAGCCTCATCGAGTTTGTCTTGCTCCATCAGAGCATTCCCCAATAGCAAGCGAACCATATCGTTAGTGCGTTGTCGCTCACTGACTTGGCGAAAAGCTACCTCTGCACCTTTATAATCTTTTTGTTTATAAAGATTGACTCCTCGTTGGAAGATGGATGAAGTTGTAAAGGTCTTCCAGAGGAAAAAAGCGAGGGTAGTCAAACTGATACCGACTACAGCGATAGCTAGAAAATAAATCTGTTGAGGTGTTGCAAGCATACCCGACAATCTTAATTGATCTCGTTTGGGTAGTTAGACAAAATTTTCC
>CBDTXL010000975.1:0-2455 GCA_965364435.1 uncultured bacterium | reverse complement strand
GTGTTTCCAACTGGCGACAAATCCACTCAACCGCAGCTGGTAAATCTGCCGCAATATAGTCTGGCTGGGTGTGGTGCTGGTACTTGCCGCTGAGGACTTCTGTGCCATAGCCAGTCTGTACTAAGATTCCGGTACAACCAGCATTGTGAGCCATATCGACATCGGTAGCCTTATCACCCACCATAAAACTTCGGCTCAAGTCCAGGTCATGTTCCCAGGCAGCGGCAACTAACATACCAGTGTTAGGTTTACGCCAAGTGCTCCAGCGGGTAAATTCTGGGTTGATGCCTCCCGCCTGGGGACTGAGGTAGGGACAGTAATACAGGGCATCTAATTGCGCCTGGGCTTCGAGACGCAACAGTTGGCAAAGACGCCGATGAAGGGCATCTACATGCTCAGCTGCGTAGTAGCCCCTCGCCGGTCCTGATTGGTTAGAAACAAGAACGCAAAACAGCTGCTGGTCATTCAGCTGCCGTACTGCTTTGGCCGCACCCGGAATCAAATGTAAGTCTTCAACCCGGTGAATATAACCGGACTCGACATTCAAGACACCATCTCTGTCGAGGAATACCGCAGGTCTAGCCACGCCAAACTTGCTCTAACACAGCTTCGGGTTTGATGTCAGCAATCCAGCGGGTTGGGGATTGAAGACCCATAGAGCGATCGCTTTGTGGTAAGAGTTTTTTTGCCTCTGTAGGCCCAAACAGGGCAATAGTGTAAGTCCCCACAGCTACGGAAAGATGCATAGGCGCACTATCGGTACACATCATCAAATTAGCACCGGCAATCATCGCTGCTAACTTACCAATATCCCCTGGTGCTGTGGTCTTCAGATTGGGGCGGGATTCCATCATGGCGGCGATCCATTCTGCATCCTCTGGTCCTTGAAGCATCACAATCGGCAGATTGGGTTGTTTTTGTTGAATGTCTTCAACAATCTGCTGCCATTTCTTAACCGGGTAGATTTTATCAATTCCTTTTGACTGAGCCAGTCGGCTGGAACCCCCATGAATGAGAATGTAGCCAGTTTCTGCTATCTCCAGCCGTTTCTGTTCAGCTTCTGCCCACTCAATGTCTTGTTTGGGAAGGCTAACTGCTAGTTCTGGACAGGGGGAGTTAATGCCTAAACCTTGCAGCAGGTCGTGGTACATCTGGGCAGCATACTGCTCAGTTTTCAGAGGCACAGGGTTGGTGAAAAACCAGCTCCCTGCACTGGGTTTGTAACCAATTCGGGTTGGAATGCCAGTCATCCACAGCAACAGCCCTACGGACCACCGGCGTCCCAGTGAGAGGGCAACATCGTACTCGCGATCGCGGATGATCCCCAGCAAGTTGCCAAAATCCGCCATACCGTTGCGGTCTTTAAAATCGAACGTCAGAACTGTATCAACGGACTTACAAACCCGATACGCCCCTTTTGCTCGCGGTTCTACAATGACATCAATCTCGGCTTCGGGGTAATACGCTCGGAGGTCATCGAGGGTGGGAAAGAACAGAACTTGGTCGCCAATTCCACCAGGGACAAGGGCTAGTATTCTCATCTCAATTAATCGAGCTTCTTTATCAGCTTAATTTTACGGGAACATATACCTAGCCGCACATTAGAAATTAGGGCGTCGGGCGTCGGGCGTCGGGATTAGGGACTAGGGCGTCGGCGAAAATGTTTCAAGATATGAGTTTTGAATCCAAACAACATATTGTCCGGCACCTGATACTTTACACCTAAACCCTAATGTGACACATAGCTATAAAGAGGAAAATTGTGCATTTATTAATTCCAGCGGCGGGAATGGGGCGGCGGATGGGGAGCGAGCGTAATAAGCTTCTCCTGACACTCCTCGGTAAACCCTTACTTGCCTGGACTCTCCTGGCAGCCGAAGAGGCGCGTGACATTAGCTGGATTGGCATTATGGGACAAATTGCTGACCAGCCAGACTTTAAGGCAATTATTGCTGAGCTTTCCCTCTCTAAGCCCGTGCAGCTGATTCTGGGTGGGGAAACGCGCCAGGAATCTGTATATAACGGCTTGCAGGCGTTACCCGCAGCGGCAGAACGGGTCTTAATTCATGATGGTGCGAGATGTTTAGCGACACCTCAGCTGCTTTTACGGTGTGCAGCAGCCCTTCTGGATTGTCCGGGTTTAATTGCCGCTGTGCCGGTGAAAGACACGATTAAAGTGGTGAATGAGACTGGAATTATTCAAGATACACCAGACCGGCGGCAGTTGTGGGCGGCACAGACACCACAGGGCTTCGAGGTGCAGTTGCTGAAGCAGTGTCATAACCAAGGGCGCGACTCTGGCTGGCAGGTTACGGATGACGCGGCATTGTTTGAACGGTGTGGGTTGCCGGTACGGATTGTGGAAGGAGAGGAGACGAATCTGAAGGTGACGACGCCGGTGGATTTAGCGATCGCAGAATTTATCCTCCGCCAGCGCCTGGGAATCTGATGAACT
>CBDTXL010000974.1:0-2456 GCA_965364435.1 uncultured bacterium | reverse complement strand
ATCACAGCCTTTGCTTCTTCATTGTTTTGTGACCATTCAAAGCTAATCACTCCAAAGTTGCTGTGCCCGATGACTTCTTCACCCTCTTGAATCCACGGATTCCGCCAGAGCATTGACACAAGATTCCCTACCGTTGTCAGCCATCCAGCTGGTTTGTTGTTCTTAGACAGTGCTGATGAAGCCTGCTTTCCTTCCCAGGGAGCAAAAGTCGCTTTCTCGCGCTTAATCCACTCAATGTGATACTGCCAGTCGGGGAGGGATTTGTGGTTCTTGAGTGCGATTTCCCAGGCAACGTCCCAATTCCCACGCGCCCCCAGTATTTGCCGCACAACGGGTCCTGTCGCTGGAACTTCAACATCCAGTATCCGCACCCTTCCCTGTGTGACTTGGATTTCAACAAGTTGCGGTGGCTCATTCCATCCGACCCAGTTTTGGGGTTGCTCTGGTGCAAGAGATTTAGCCTTTGTATGGATAAAATATGTCTTCAACTCGCCATTTTTGAATGCGCTTGCCGTCAGCTGTGCCAGCACTCGTGCATTTTTGTCGGGGCGGTGCCCCTGTACCCGCCCTTCTGGACTTTGGACTCTCAGCGACGGAGTGTCTGGTTCTTGTTCCGGAGTCTCAAAATGGCGACGCGACCAATAGCTAAGGCGAACGGTGCCTCCATAGTGAATATCACCCGATAGCACCACCACTACACGCCGTCGCTTGAACAGTTCAGCTAGCAGCTTGGACAAGGCGACCTCATTCAAGTTCCAGGCATCACCGACATCCGAGCTGAAAACGTTGCCCTTTTCCAGTTCCCACTGTTGAACTAAGTCAATAATCCGCAGACTCACCAGGTTTGTTGGCAGGACGACAAACGTTACCTCAATGCCCAAGTTACTAGTTTGTTTGAGCTGATCAGTTAGTTCCAGAGGTTTTTGAATTTGTTGTTCAAAAGCTGTGGGGCACAGGAGCCTGGGTGGTGCGATAGTAGGGCATCCCGTCAGGTTTATCGCCGCCTCATCACCCTCTGAAGGACTTTTCCCCATCTCCCGCTCTCCCGGCGGGTAGCCTCGCCAAGTTCGGGTATCCAGCACAATTACTTCGTGCTTGAGGCTTCTGATGGTGTAGTGCCACTCTACAGGCAGTGTCCCATCCGGATAATCTCGATCCAGGACAAGGATATCTTTGTCAAGTTTGAACTTGGGCAAGCCGGTTTCCGCTTCCATCCGGGGAAGTCCGAGGAACTTGGCAATTTCCTCTGAAGCAGACTCATCTGTTCCTGCCGACGCCGACCAAATTTTTGCAGCTTTCAACAAATTTCCACCGGGTTGTCCCTCCTGAAACTGTTCGGGTGTGTTCCCCCATGCTTGAAACACTGCATAGGCCAACACACCGTTCTGCACGACTCGTCTACCCAGCGGTTTACCCAATACCCTGTTACACCAAGCTCGATTCAAATACCAGTCATCGCTGATATCATGGTCATCACAAATCATGTAGGTTGGGACATTCGCCATTGCCCGCCGGACTTTCCAAAACTGACCGATGCACTCGTTGAGATGACGAGCCTCCTCATTCCACTGCTTCACCTGCTTAGGGTCTTTGCAGACATCCTTGCATTCAGGTAAGCGCTCTGGCCAGAGGACTGGTGACCAAACGAGCAGATAGGTGGCAAAGTATTCACCCAGCGCCAACAGGTGACTTTTCGCTTTCTCTGGGCTATCAATTAGCATGGCTGTGAAGCCGCCGTAATCTCTAGCAATGTCACTGCGCTGTCCTGGCTTCAGCTCACTTGGTTTCTTGTATTGATAGTTTGTGGTTGGCAGATGGTAGAAGGGTAAATTTTCTTCCCAACCGAGTAGGGTGTCACCGACTTCTGTCGCTGTCCACAAGAGAGGATCAGCAACATCGTCTCCATAGATTTGGTCACCTGTGAAAAAGAGCTGATGTAGTCGGGAATTTGGCTCTTTTGCATAATGCTCAATCAAGTCATCCAGCATCGGTAGCGCATCCTGTCCGCCGCCATGTAACTTACGACAGGAACCATGAGCCAGCCGTAAGTTGTTCAAGTCTTCCGGCGGCATGGCAAAGGTGGGCAGCTGATGCTCGAAATAGCTAACTATGACGTGGGGAAATAGCGTAGGTGAGTTCAGCGCTTGGGCAAGATTTTGTTCATGGCTGCCGAAACTCAGGTCGTAGGCGTAGATTTGTCCGGGTTCTAGCTGATAAGAGTTAACTGGTTTAGCGGTGACAGCGACGATGTGCAAATGCTTACCGAGTGGCACTGTGGAGCGTACACCTTCAAGCAACAAAGTCTTGATGGTAGAACCCTTGGCGTCTGTAGCGTAAATTTTGAGGGTAACTTCGCGAGCTGCTTTGAGGGCAACCCAAACGGTAACAGCGTTACTCTCTGTCCGCCGTAAGATTGGACCGGCCAGGATGAGTGGCAGGTGTTCGATGCGATCGCT
>CBDTXL010000973.1:0-2456 GCA_965364435.1 uncultured bacterium | reverse complement strand
AAAGCGATCGCTAATCAGCAACCCCTAGTGGCAGGCGGACAGTGAAAGTAGAACCCTGCCCAACCTTACTTTCTACAACAATGTCACCGCCCATCATCTGGCAGAAGTGGCGGCTAATTACCAATCCCAGTCCAGTGCCACCATACTGGCGAGTGGTCGAGGCATCGCCTTGGGTGAAGGCTTGAAACAACCGCTGCTGTTGCTCATCAGACATGCCAATGCCTGTGTCTTGCACGCGAAAACAAACCCACTCAGAGGATTTTGGATTAGGAGAGTGTTCCTCAGTCGCAACAACCTGTGGTTTGTGACTTGCCAATTCCCATCCAAAATCGTTTGGCTCACGGGTAACCGTCAGTATCACTCTACCCTGTTTAGTAAACTTAGCGGCGTTGGAAAGCAGGTTGAACAGCACCTGCCGCACCTTAGTCTGGTCAGCGTGCAGGGTGCCAAGCCCCTCATCGCAATAAACTTCTAAGACATTTCCATTTTTCTCCACCAACGACTTCACTGTGAGGACAACGTTATCAAGCAGCGTCCTAATATCAAACGTCTCCAGGTAGAGAGCCATTTTCCCCGCTTCAATCTTCGACAAGTCGAGGATGTCGTTGATTAATGCCAGTAGATGCTGACCAGCAGCGTTGATTGACTCGAGGTCAGTGATAAAATTCTGCTCACTGATGTCTAGCTCCTCGACCTCCTCTTGGAGAAGTTGGCTCAAGCCAATGATCGCATTCAACGGCGTGCGTAGCTCGTGGCTCATATTCGCCAGAAATTGGCTTTTAGCTGTGCTAGCGGATTCAGCGGCTTCTTTAGCCTGTTGTAGTTCTTGGGTACGCTCGGATACTCGCTCGATGAGCTGATTGAGAGACGTGGCTAATGAGCCAATTTCATCTTCGGTTGTGATGGGAGCCCGCAGATCGAAATTAGACTCTCTCGCCACCTCCTGAGCCACCTGAGTTACAGTTACGACCGGAAGAGCGATCGCACGACTAGTCCGCAGTGCCACAATCCCAGCGATCGCCACTGACCCTAGCATGCTAAGGATAATAATTAGTTTCTCAATCCCTTGAGCCTCCTCCATCACTTCTCCCCCTTGCTCCTCCTGCTTTTGAGCAATGTCAAGGATGTTAGTCAATTTGGCGTTGAGGCGCTCCAGGATCATCGCTTCTTCTCCAGAGACAATCATCAGCAACTGCTTCCGTGCTGACTCAACCTTCTCTGGTGACAATTGCAATGAGTCGAGCGGTTGCAAGCTTGACTCGATCGCTTCAGCGTAGGATTCTAAGCTAGTCCCGTAAGCTTGCAATAAAGCCCGTAGAGTGGTGACGTCTGCTGCTAACCAGGCGGGGTCGCTCTCTATGAAGCGTTCAATTGCTAGCCGCAGGCTCTTAGCCCTGACAACACTGGCAAGAAATTCAGCGTTTTCTAATTGCAGCCGTTCTGAATCCTCCAGTACAGAAGCTAGGTGTGAGCCATGCAATTGCGTCCCTATCACCGCATCTTTGAAATTACCCAGTAGTTGTGCTTGCACATGGGCATCATTTAGTTGCTCTACTCCTTGTCCCTGGTAATAGTCCGCGATGAGCAGCCCTGTAAGTGAACCCAAAAAGCCAATCCCAATTGCCAGGAAATACCCATAGCCAATTTTTTGGTGGATGCGCCAGGAACCGGCTTTGGGTTTCCAACGTGAGGAAGATTTTAGGGTTTGGAGCTTGGTGGAGGGCTGAGCAGCTAAAACTTTTTTGCTTTCTGTATGGCTGATAGAGGCGGTGGACTCTTGAGATTGCATCAGCAGACACTCCTTGCCGGATTATGATGGATTCGGTGAAACAGCGATGCGTTAGCGAAGCTCGGTGTAACCTAGGGTGTGTCAAATTCAAAAAGTGAATCTACATAGTTTTGGGCTACTTTTATCAACTTGCCCTCTCTAGCCAAAGCTTTATCTGCCAATTCTACAATCCACCGATTGGGTATAGCTTGGGGTCTAGCTGCCAGCACATAAGCCAAGGCTTCCTCTTCTCTGCCAGGACCGAGTAGCACAGCATAAACCATCAAAGCCACGGCTGAAGAGCGGCTGATACCGGCTGGACAATGGATAAGGACATCCCCGTTGCCCTGGGAAACCAAAGAAGCGAAATTGATCACGTTGAAAATATCCTCCGGTGTAGCCAAGACCTCTTCATCTTCAGGGTCCTCAAGGGGTGTGATCAGGTCATGAAACTCCAGCCTTAACCGATGGGGCACTTGAGGATAACCTTGAGGAGGGTCATCACCTGGGTCACCAATGGAGATGAGGTACTTGATCAATGGCTCTGTGGTCGTGGAGAGGAGGCGATCGCTTGCTTCGATACAGGAGGTGATAAAGATCGTCGGTAATTTATCAGGTTGAGGGTCGCTCACAATGGCATTCCTACACGTTAGTTGTTGTTTTTCCGGGTCAAACTCCTGATTATCTT
>CBDTXL010000972.1:0-2457 GCA_965364435.1 uncultured bacterium | reverse complement strand
CTCTACCAGGAGTGGCACTCTGTTTATCTCAGTTTTTATAAAACAGCTTTGCGGGGGCGAGTGACAGCAACCGGAAGCCTTACTCGATCGCGTGTTGATTGGCACGCCAAACTGGTGCAGGCACAAGCTAAGCTGCTGTATGAATTTCATAACTGGCTGCGCCGGGGTGAGTTGTATGAAATTCGCTCTTGCATCGCCCAAGCGCGTCGGGATGGGGAGAGGGGGGGAACTTCACCTGCTGTAGAGGTTTTTCTCACTTGCAATCCTCTGGATCTGGCGCGGTTGCCCTGGGAAGCTTGGGAAATTGCTACGGAGTTTGCCGCTACGGGCAAGATTCGGATTGTTCGTACACCGATGAATATTCAGCAAGCAACAGTGACTCCTCAAAGTCGCCGTCGTCGGGCGCGGATTTTGGCGATTCTGGGAGATGATACTGGCTTGAATTTTCAAGCTGATAAGGAAGCGGTGCGATCGCTTGCTTCGGTTGCTGAGATTGAGTTTGTTGGCTGGCAGCCGGGACAGGATATTAATACACTAAAAGTCGAAATTGTCAAGGCAATTGCAGATGAACGGGGCTGGGATGTGTTATTTTTTGCGGGACACAGTAATGAAACGGTACTGACTGGGGGAGAATTAGCGATCGCTCCTGGCGTCTCCCTCTTACTAACCGAGATCGCGCAGCCCCTGACTATTGCCAAGGAACGAGGATTGCAGTTTGCCCTGTTCAACTCCTGCAATGGACTCAGCCTTGCCAATGCCCTGATTAACCTGGGGTTGAGTCAGGTGGCGGTGATGCGAGAGCCAATTCACAATCGCGTTGCCCAAGAGTTTCTCATGCGGTTCCTCCAGCGTCTGGCGGAGTATAAAGATGTCCATGAGGCACTGCTAGCCGCCTGTCAGTATCTCAAGTTGGAAAAGCACCTTACCTACCCTAGTGCTTACCTGATTCCATCCTTGTTTCGCCATCCTGATGCACCACTATTTCGCATCCAACCCTTTGGACTCAAGCAACAAATCAAGCGCTGGCTACCGACAAGAAGGGAAGCGATCGCACTAGCTACTTTGGCATTTGTTAGCTGGCAGCTTCCGGTACAGGGCTTTTTATTAGAGCAACGGGTATTAGTCCAGGCTATCTATCGCCAGCTAACCCATCAAGTCCCAACGACTAAGCACCCTGCTGTGCTTTTGGTGCAAATTGATGATGAATCCATCCAAAAGGCAGGAATCTCTGCGCCTAATCCGATGGATCGCAGCTATCTAGCGCAGCTGGTTGACAAGCTTTCGGCAATGAATGCCAGAGTGGTTGGTATCGATTATCTTCTGGATCGCTATCAAAAGCAAAACGACCAAAAACTTGCTAACTCCCTTCGCTCCTCGGTGCAAAAGCAGGGAACGTGGTTTGTGTTCGCAAGCAAGCGCAAAGATGCTGGAGGCTGGTTTGACGTACTGCCTGAACTTGCTCACCCCAACTGGAGTTTACAAGGTGATGTTCTCGTCCTTGGCAACGAGCTAAGATATATGACGCTTGTGCCGAGGAAGGATTCTAATTCCCGACGCTTGCCCTTTGCTTACCTGCTGGCACTGGGTTGTAAGCTCAACGTTGAGCAACCTGATAAACTACCCCAACCCAAACTACAATCCTCAGCCGGTTGGCTCTCTCAGTTGAAAGTCTATGTCAGCGATACCACTGGCAAGGATTATAAGACTTTATTCTCCCCCACAGCTCGCTTGCATCCGCTAACTAACTTTTCTTATCAGTTGAAGCAAATGTGGCTGCACCCAATTATTGACTTCTCGATTCCGCCTAAACAAGTCTTTACGAATCTCCCAGCTTGGCAGTTGCTGGAAAGTCCAGCTGATAATCCACTACTACGCCGGTATCCACAGCCAGTGGTGATGATTGCGCCTGGAGGTTATAGCGAGGCTGGTGTATCAAGAGACGGTGAGGATAATTTTCCGGTACCTGCTGCTGTGGGTTACTGGCGCTCTCAGGAAGATTCACCTGATCTGCGTCAGGTGTTCCCAGGGGGTGAAGCCCACGCCTATATGATCAACCATTTCCTGACTCAACGATTGGTTGTGCCGATTCCTGATCTCTGGTTGGTTGGGGTAGCAGTGTTGTTGGGGAAAGGAACAGCACTGGTACTAGAGAACGCGAAAGGGGAAAGCAAAAAAGGGAAAAGGAAGATTCGACTATTTCTTTTACCCTCCGGAAGCGGCAAATGGGTGCTACTGGCTGGTGCTACAGGAATTTATGGATTGGCTAGCTTACAACTTTACATCACAGCGGCGGTGCTATTGCCTTGGTCTCTACCAGTGGGAGCGTTTTGGACGTATGTTCTCCTAGGTCAATTCGAGAGGAAGTTCCATGCCTAAATTCAACTGGGTGCTAAGTAGTTTGCTAGTTACATCGATGATGTTTTCTGGTTTGCCAACTGGCTTAACTCAAACAACTAG
>CBDTXL010000971.1:0-2460 GCA_965364435.1 uncultured bacterium | reverse complement strand
CTACCAGGTTATACCTGAAGCGGGGGAAGCTATAGCCACTGGTACTCTTCGACACTAGCTCTCTTATTGTGACTATTGTGGACGAGTGCCTGCCAATGTACAATTCCTGGCAAAAGAGATTTTAGAAGATAGTTCTCACTAGGGCGTGTCTGCAAAGTCTCAAATTGGGTGTAGGGGCGAAAGCGTTGCTCTCTTCGAGGAACGAGCGTCAGCATTCGAGCCTAAGTTTGTCGGTGAAACCCAAGATTTTCCGCCTGAATGCTTCGCCCTTGGGAGGTTTGCTCCCCAGGGAGCAGTTGAAGCACTAAGAGCCTAGCCGAAAAGTGGATAGAGATGGGGAACCGCAGATAAACGCAGATAAACGCAGATAAACGCAGATGTTTTATCGCTACTGAAATGACTTTTCGGATAGGCTATAAAGCTCCCCAAAATTTTAGCTCGATTGCTTAAGTTTCACATCTTTAATACTCCGAAAGACTTAACCCAATCCAATGAGTGCTAACCATGACACCGCAAAACCTCCTGGAACTAGCAAAGCAGGGTGATTCCAAGGCGATCGCTTGCCTTTTGCGACCAAAACTAAAATCTCAAGGCATTGCTGTTAAAGCTGACATTAAAAAGGATTGTTTAATTGTCTTTCTGGAATCAGACGAAGTTCCAGACGAACAGGCATCCGTAGAATTCATTAAAAAAGAAGTGGAGAAGTTGGGAGTCGCCTTTCTTCACGTTGTAAAAGTTTATGCACGACAACAAGGAAAATCTCATCCAACTTGGGTTAGAGAATTTGAAATAGCAGCGCCAGCACAAGTTGAGCGACCTTTACCTCCAGGCTGTAGTTTACGTAAAGCTAATTCAAAAGATAAATTTAAAATACTCAAATTAGTATGTTTTTCATTAGATTTGAGAAGCTTACTTGTTTCTTTAGGTCTAATAATCCTAATCCCAATAAGTTCATTGTTATTGTTCAATCCGTTTTCTAATGGCAGTGTTAATTGGTTGACTATGATGTGGGTGTGGGTAATTAAACCTTTTATTATTATTTTTGTGGGTTTTATTATTCCATTTCTCTATATGGATATATCAAATTCTTGGATCGTAGAATGTAATAAGCAATTAGTTGGTTATGGTATATTAAACTGCTTCCGAGAAGGCCAAAAAGTCCGGAAAAGGTTTTCTTGGCTTAATGTTTTATCTATTCTCGGCATATTTATAATGACATTAGGGATATTATTTTGTTTATTTGTGGTAAATGGGATGGGAGTTATTTTTTCTTTAATGGCCTTTGAAGGAAAAATGGATTATTTAGGTCTTTTTATTTTTAGTCTGATTGGCATTGTAGTTTTAGTTGATTATTTAATAATAAAAATGGGAATTGAAGCTATACTTAGTTTAAACCCTTATAGAAAATTAGATCGTACCGAAAAAAAGTCATCTATTCAATCTTTATTTGTTGCACCGGCTTGGCGTAGAAGAGGCTTAGGTTCAGCACTCGTTAGGCGTCTGATTCAGGAAGCGCCCCTACCTCTCTACGTTGACTCTTTACCTGAGCGGGTTAGTTTTTATACCCGTTTAGGCTTTGTCCCGCTTCGCACAAAAAGCTCTCCTTCCACTGTCGTACCTCTGGTTTACAACATCGATTCAGGAGTTTCATCAACAAAAAGAAGAATCAATTGAGTTGAGTTCTTCTCAAAGTCCATCCGATAGGGTTGTTATCACAATTCTCTCTTTACATTAGACCTCTTGCAAAAGTGCTGACTCCGGAGTTGGAACCACAGATGAACACAGATAAACACAGATGGATTTGATCGTATTGATCGAATGCGTGCAAGAGGTCTATTCTGCCTAGCAACAGCGATGTTTTCTGTAGCACTTATAGCCAAACGATTTATAGCAAAACTCGCTTTATGGGCAGTTTGTCTGTGTTTAACTTTAATGCTTATTTATTCTCTAACCCTACTCATACCAAATCCGCATATATAACCCCTTTTAACTTTGATTTCCTCTGGTTCTCTTCTCGGCGAACTCTGTGCCCTGGAGTGGTTCGTTCTCAAAAAGGGGGTAGTCCACCCGGATTGGGTATCAATTGCCATTAGACCAAGTACGCAAGGAAGTCGCCACCCGGCTGAAGATTTCCCGTGAACAAATAGAGGGATTGAAGTGCCGTCTGGTGTAGAGTAGTTTCGCAAGCATGCTGGAATGATGAATAACAGCAAAAACCTCTCTCTACACTACTTGGCGCTGGCTGGGTTCATTGCCCTAGGAGCCATTCTGCGGTTTTGGCATCTCGACCTTAAGCCGCTGTGGCTAGATGAGGTGCTTACGGCTTTACTCAGCTTAGGAGGTCGCTACGAAGATGTACCTCTAGATGTAGTGTTTCCCGCCTCGACTTTGCAGCATCTGTTTATCCTAAAGCCAGAGGCAAGCTTTGCTGAGATTGCTCAAGCCGTTGCCACCCAATCC
>CBDTXL010000970.1:0-2465 GCA_965364435.1 uncultured bacterium | reverse complement strand
TCATAGAACGAAAAACTCCATTAAAATTAAGAATCTGGCAACTAGAAGCTGAAAAATGGCAAAAAATGCCACTTTTTAACCATATATCTGCCAGATATTGCTACTTTCTTTTAAAATATTAACACAATTCCTACCCTCTCCGCCGTGCAGCCGCTAGGAGCGGGCAGGCAGGGAATAGGTACAAATTGAGGGCGCAACACAAGAGTTATAGAGATGCGAGATCTCGCGTCTCTACTGACTTCGGTACTTTTTTGAGATATTTTGAGGAATAGGAAAAAAAGTACAATAACTGGGCAGCGAGCATTTGCGGAGCCTGGTGCGCCAGCAGCGCTCGCGAGTACGCAGTCCATACATCCTCAAAGGAAGACATCAAATATGGAAACAGCCATTGTTTTGATCATCTTGGCTCTTATTGCTACTCTTGTGATGCCTGATCTCCTTTCTAAGGAAATACTCATTGCTTTGGTTGCCTTTGGGGTCATTGCTGTGGTGCAACCTAATTTGCTTTCTAGGGAGCAAATCTTTGCTTTGCTCACCTTTGGCATCCTTTTTACGTTGGTGATTCCTCCTCTGCTTAAATAACTTCACTCCTAAGAAGAGGCTGAGTGCCGAATCAATGGAATTTATAATTCTTAAATAAGTTATGTAAAGAGATTGGCGATCGCTCAACCTCTAAGCTGCCCTTACATTTAACGAGCATGTCGATAGGTCACAGAGTTTTTGTAGGATGGGCATCTTGCCCGTCCTAATGGGTGCAAACTAAATGTACAGCAGCTTATGAAGTCCGTTACCACGTTGAACAGCACAGAAGTCACTCGGTTATTCTCTAACCTTGCATTCTAAGGCAATCGATTCAACCATCATACGATGAACAAAAATCCTGTAGAGACGTTGCAGGCAACGTCTCTACATTTGTGTGCATTCAAATTGACATCTTGCACCAGCATCAAAAACGAGGCGGAGCCTCCACCTTTAAGAGCCTATCCGAAAAATCCTGAAAAAGAATGGGGCGCATCATCAGAATTCCCTATTCATCTGTGTTCATCTGTGTTCATCTGTGGTTTCAAATCTCACAGAATCTACTTTTCGGATAGGCTCTAAGTCCTGTTGAGGTTACTTAAGGCGCTAGCGCACTACCTCTGAGCAGGCTACCAATGGTTTTAGCAGTAATCTTCATCTGAACGAAGGGATTTGCAGGCACAACAGTTTTATAAAGATAGCTATCGAAAGTCAGCTTCTGAACATCCCGGTCGGCGCACATTTCCACAAATGCTTCACGGGTGGCGTCGGAGCGGTAGAAGACGGTTTGGAGAATATCCAAGACTTTGTAAGTCATGCCGTACTTCTTATCCCAGCGCTTTAGGTAAAGCTTGAGGTCAGCTTCTGTGGGGATGCGAGTACCGCCGTTGGAGGTTTCAACAATCGTTTCTGCACACATCCGCGCTGATTTAGCGGCAAAGTAAATTCCTTCACCAGAGGACTTCGTTACTGTACCAGCAGCATCTCCCACTAGGGCGACTCGACCAACAACGCGGCGCGGTCTAGGATGCTCTGGAATTGGATGAGCTTCTACCTTGATAATTTCTCCACCTGCCAAGCGTTTTGCAGCACGAGTGCGGATGCCTGCTTGTAGTTTTTTGATGTCGGCTTTGTTCACCTTCATCGTGCCGGTGCCAACAGCGACGTGGTCGTATTTGGGGAAGACCCAGGCGTAGAAGTCGGTGGAAACGTCGTTGCCAACATACATTTCTGCCAGGTCTTCATAGTAAGCCATTTTGTCTTCTGGCAGACGAATGCGCTCTTGGAAAGCGATCGCATAATTGTAATCCCCGGCATCAATTGCCTTAGCCACACGGGAATTAGCGCCATCCGCCCCAATCACCACATCAACTTTCAGTGTTTTGGGTGTTCCTTCCAGACTCCCATCTGAATGGTCTGCATAGTGCAGAGTATAGGGTTCGGAATCTTTTGTTGGAATATCGAGTTTGTGAACGGTGCCGTTAATCAGTTTGGCACCTAATTTCGCAGCGCGATCGCGTAGGAACCCATCGAGCACCTCGCGGCGGCACATCCCGATATATTCGTGTTCTTTTTCAATATTGATATCAACTTCAACATTCGACGGTGAGATCATCTTCATCTTTCTCACCCGTCGGTCAATAATTTCCGGCGGTAGGTCAAACTCACTCACCATACACAGCGGAATCGCACCGCCACAGGGCTTAGCATTGTCGAGCTTGCGCTCAAACAAGAAAGTTTCGATTCCTGCTTTTGCCAAAGTCTCTGCGGCAGAAGAGCCCGCCGGTCCTGACCCAACAACAGCAACCCTTAGTGCTGGCATGTTTTCTCCCAATCTTTGCTAGAGCTACGGACTGCATAGTATCACGGACTTTCCGTTCTTCTGACCTATATCCTTAGATATTCGCTCAACTTGAAATACACCTTAACAACTAAGCGCAACATAA
>CBDTXL010000969.1:0-2465 GCA_965364435.1 uncultured bacterium | reverse complement strand
GGTGTGGCGATCGCCAAACCTATACTACTTTAGCCAGTTTTGCAGTTGAAGGTTGCGAATTCGCTGGAAATGCTCTTCATTGTTCGTAACCACTCCCAACCCTAGAACTATTGCTGAAGCCGCAATCAGGATATCTGCATCCCCAATCAAAACTCCGCGTCCTCTTAAGTCCGCATAAATATCCGCTGCCTTGACTACAACTTCGTCATTGAGAGGTAAGATTATGTTCCTTGCACAGAATTCATCAAAAATTATTGCCTGCCTGGTTGCACCTTTAGCCTTCAGCCCTCGTAAAATCTCAAAACGAGTGATAATTGAGAACGTAAACTGACCATGCTCTGCCAAATATTCACGAGCTTTCAAAATCACGACTGAATTCTGTCGCATAATTGCCGATAGGATATCGGTATCCAACACAACCTCTGCAACAGTCATTACTCAGTTTTTTCTCCGAAAAAATTACGGCGATTGAGAGCGATTTGCTCAATTTCATCGACTTGTTCGTCCGATAAACCTTGATACACCTGAGCTGCTAAATTAAGCATATCCTCTGGAGTCCACTCTAAGTTTGTCTCCACCATCAGCCACACTTGCTGTCCTTCAGATAGTTTGAGACTTTTTAGGGGACGAAAAACCCCATTTTCATAGATAGCTTCTAAGCTCTGCTTCATGATGTTGACTGCCTCCATACAGCAATAAAAGTTTGAAGAATTAGCATCTTGTTGGCGATCGCATACATTTTCGATTTTTTACAGTGCGAAACACTCTGGCTATGACCACTGACGTGATTTGAGACTGTTGAGTGCCTCGATTGCTTGTTTGTAGCTAGCTATATCCCCTTCCTCAAAAAAGAGATCCACAGCTTTCTGTAAATCCTCAGCTGCTGCCTGTTTATCTCCCAGGAGAGCACGGATTAGACCCCGGTTGTTATAGGCTCTTGCATGGTTAGGATTGAGCCGAATTGCCTCGCTGTAATCTTGAATTGCTCCTTGCTTATCTTCAATCTTACGGCGAGCAAGACCCCTGTTGTAGTAAGCTTTGGCATGGTTGGGATTGAGCTGAATTGCTTGGTTGTAATCTTGAATTGCTCCTTGAGTATCTCCTAGACTGAAACGGCAAAAACCTCTACTAATGTAAGAATTTTCGTAATTGGGATTGAGGCGAAGTGCTTGGTTAAATTCTTCTATAGCCCCTTTGTAGTCCTTTTGGTTAGCTTTCTCCTTCCCCTGGTTATGGAAGTTTTCAACATCTGATGGGGCTGGGGGTATTAGCGAGATAGTACGACTGTCTTTCCCAATCAATTTGGTAGCCACCAAAACTTCTTGTCTCGCCCATTGATCTGCGGCAATGATGTCATCTAAGGAAGGATGGGGACAGTTGTCGGAGGTGTGGCGATCGCACACATGTTCAATCAGACGTGCAATATCCAAATATCCAATTCTCTCTTCCAGAAATAGCGCCACTGCCTGCTCATTTGCTGCATTCAAGGCCGCTGGCATCGAACCTCCTGCCCTTCCAGCCGCATAAGCTAGCTGCATACAGGGATACTTTTGATGGTCAGGTTCCCTAAACGTTAGATTCCCTGCTTTCACCAAATCCAGCCGTTCCCAATCGGTATAGATGCGATCGGGCCAGGATAGAGCATAAAGCAGAGGCAAGCGCATATCAGGCCAACCCAGTTGGGCTAAAACTGAGGTATCTTGCAGCTCAATTAGGGAGTGAATGATGCTCTGGGGATGGATAACAATGTCAATGTTGTCGTAGTCCATGCCGAAGAGGAAGTGAGCCTCAATTACTTCCAGCCCCTTATTCATCAACGTGGCAGAGTCTACTGTGATTTTGCGCCCCATCGACCAGTTAGGATGCTTCAGGGCATCTGCAACTGTAACTTCCGGTAACTTCTCCACAGGCCAATCCCGGAAAGCGCCACCAGACGCCGTAAGCAGAATCCGTCGCAAACCACCAACTGGAACTCCCTGGAGACACTGAAAGATGGCAGAATGCTCTGAGTCAGCCGGTAGCAGCTTGACGCCATATTTCTCAACCAACGGCAGCACCACCGGACCCCCAGCAATCAGGGTTTCTTTATTTGCCAGCGCAATATCTTTACCTGCTTCTATTGCCGCAATCGTTGGTAACAAACCGGCACAACCAACAATGCCGGTGACAACAGTTTCAGCATCGCCGTAACGGGCGACTTCAGCGACACCCTCTTCCCCAGCAAGGAGAATAGGTTGGGGGTCAAGGTCTGCGATCGCCTGTTTCAATTCTGGTAATTTCTCTTCTATACAGATAGCTGCGATCGCAGGTCGAAATTGCCGAATCTGAGACGCTAACATCTCAACATTGCGCCCAGCTGCTAATCCCACAATCCGGAATTGGTCGGGGTACTGAGCAACGATATCTAACGTCTGAGTGCCGATGGAGCCAGTGGAGCCGAGGAGAGTAATCGCTTTCACAATCAT
>CBDTXL010000968.1:0-2466 GCA_965364435.1 uncultured bacterium | reverse complement strand
TTACCATCGATTACTAAAGCAGCCGGACCACCATCTCCTAAATCAGCGATCGCACTCAGTGAGCCGTTGCCATCTTTGGAGAATTCGCTGTAAAGTAAGGCACCCTCGTCAGAAAAAATCAGTGTCCGGGGCTTATACAGTTGGCTATTCTCTACAGGGGGTTTGTCATCTGGCTTTTTCAACGCTCCGGAGAGGTCTTCATACAGAGTCAGCACTGCTTCTTGCTGGTTGTTGCCGGTTAAATCAACCAGTCGAACTGACCACTGTCCCATCTCACTGAGCATCACTGGTAAACTGGGCATCGCTCCTGACTTCAGCTGACCGCTTTTGAGTAACTCGCGCCAGAGTGTTGGCAGGAGTACCGACACCCACTGGGGCTGTATGTTGTTGAGGTCTGACAAGGTGAGAGAACCAGGCTCTAACCAACGAAGTGCGGCGTTAGTGTACGCCAGAGGGCGGATTCGTTTCATAGCGCCAGGGGCTGCGGTTGCGGCAGGTAGTGCTTCCCCTGCTGCCAACAGCTGGATGATTCCTCCCCGGTAAGAAACCGCTTTGACAGTTGCGATCGTTGCTTCCTGTGAACCCTCGGCATTCCAGACCGTAATCTGGATTTGGGAGTCAAAGTCTAAGCCCAGATATTGCCACAGC
This sequence comes from uncultured bacterium, assembly GCA_965364435.1. Classification (GTDB taxonomy): domain Bacteria; phylum Cyanobacteriota; class Cyanobacteriia; order Cyanobacteriales; family Coleofasciculaceae; genus CBDTXL01. Next base: position 1,818 of record CBDTXL010000968.1, on the reverse strand, counting down.
TGCTTTGCGCTGACGACTTTGGGCAGCTTCAAATTAGAAAAAGGTGCCTGCTGCCAGCGCTGACCATCGTTAAATGCCCCTACCTCTACCTGATACCAGACTTGCTGTAGCTCTTTTTGTAGAGGTAGTGCCTTCGGACCTGGAAGCTTGGGGATTGAGGTTTGGAGATTTGGGAAAACAGGGAATTGGGAGGAGTTTTGCCCCGTATCTAGTCCCCCGTCTTGCTCTTCAGGTTGTAACCAATCGGATGGGTTGACTTTTGCTACCAGTTGTGCTGCACCAATGATTTGACTGACATGACTGCTGGCGGGTGACGCTGCCGCCAAGGTAGCATCCAAATGGTCGAGTAAGTCGTTAATCTGGGGCTCAATTGCTAGAGTCTGGGAATTATCTGTTGATTGAGTTTTCTGTAGTTCCTTCAACCAGGCGATCGCTTTTGGGCGTCCTTGCTGGGCTGCCATCATCAACGCTCCCCAAGCTTTCACATTGCTATCCTTAGGATTCACCTTGAGCGCTGCTTCAACACGCTGCCACAATCCCCCGGCATCTGTCTTTAGCAGCGTCACAATTTCCTGTACTGGCGCACCGGACTCTGATGCCTGAAACACTAGCAAAGCATCTGCCCAGCGACCATCAATGAGGTTGGCAAAAATTTGCTGACTGGGAGTTGGCCAAGCTTGCTTTGCCTGAGACTCTGTGACCTGTGCGTGCAGTTGAATCACATCCATCTGCACTTGAGCCGCAGCTGACCAATTTTGTTTCTTCTGAGATTGCAACAATTGTAGAGCGGCAGACCACAAACCATTGCGAGCTAGTATCAAGCTATTGCGATAGGCTTGAGTGTCTAAAGCGGGTTCTGCTAGGGAGATTTCCTGTAAATAAATTGGGTTAGGTACAAACTTGCGCGGTTTAATCTGGTAAACCTGGAAGTGAGGTTCCAAACCAACCGTCTTATTAACAACCACTTCAGGTGTTGATTCGCCGGTCACTTGCTGCCAATAGGGTTGAAGCTCATTCGGGCTTGTCCACTGCAACATGATACTTAGGTGCGTCTGGTCAGGGTTGTAGTGAATGATCTGTCCATAAGTCATGGGTGTATCACCACTGAGACGCTGACCAGAGAGGTTGAACCAGATGCCTTGTGCTGGGGCTTTTTCGTCGAAGCGAGTGAGTTTCGTTAAGGGCAGTGAACGGGACAAATCGGCGCTACCCGATTTGCCAGTAGCTGGCACAGAAAGCACTATATACTCTTCTGGTCCGCTGATGGGAAGCTGACTGACAAGCCGGTAATATCTCTCGTTGCCACTTGGTTTAGTGGGCTGATAGACTCTAAGTTCGACTATCTTTTCACAATCAGTCTTGCAAGTCGGTGATGATGCCAACAACGGCAGCAGCACATCAGAGTTATCCAGGGTTATGGGTTCTCCGGGGATGAGTCCGCTTTTACGAACCTCATCTTGAATAGCGGCAAGGGTTTGGGGGGGTGAGGTGACAGCGATCGGGATGCGAGTCCACTCTGGCAAAAATTGATTGAGCCAAACAACAGAATTTGGGTTGATCATCAAGAGAATGCCCAGCCAGATGCCACCGACAATGATACTGCCTGCGGCGATTAAGGCAGCGATCGCGCCCAAGGTCACAAGGCAACCACCCAACCGCGACTTTTTCACCGATCGTTGCTTGTTTACCTTGACTCGCGGTTTTCCCAAGGGTTTCATTGCTCGCTTGGTGTCTTTGACTGGCGGCTGGCTATATTGTGAATCTTGGGGAGTCTTCATCGCTATGCCTGTGACTGGTGACTGTTCAGAGGGGCTAGCA
>CBDTXL010000967.1:0-2468 GCA_965364435.1 uncultured bacterium | reverse complement strand
CATGCAGAACTAATTGTGGACAACCTCTACTGGCTAGATCAGATCCAACCCTCAGATCGCCCCTTCGTAGGGAATAAAGCCTTCCACTTGAGTCAGCTTTTACAGCGTGGCTACCCGGTTGTCCCTGGTTTTGTGGTTCCGGCGATCGCCTTTTGGGAATTTCTAGAAATCTTGGGCGAGTCGGAACCGCTTTTAGCAGACTTGCCCCATTCATCTTTTCATGTGGATCTAGATAATCCTCGTCAGTTGCAGCAAGTCGCACAACAAATTCGTCGAGAGATTACAGCAGCAGCGTTGCCACCGATGTGGATATCTACGCTCTTAACAGCAGCTGAGGTTGTACAAGCACCAGCAATGATTTTCCACCCTTCCCTGTCACTACCCTCAAAAAGGTTACAGGTTGAACGGTTGAACGTTGAAGGTGACGCTCCTAGCGTCGCTAACGCTTCGCTATCAAACCAATATTCAAACCTGCAACATGCAACCCAAACCAACCTTCAACATTCAAACCTGCAACCTCTTGGAATTTTAGAATCGCACATTTGCCTAAAGCAGCCAGAACCACTAGCACTCTCATTGAAGCGAGTTTGGGCCCAACTGTTTCGCGCCAGAAGCCTTTTTTACTGGCAGCGTAACAATATTGCTCTACAGCAGCTGAATTTAGCCGTCTTGGTGCAACCGATTTGGGATGCGATCGCTTCTGGCACTCTATTGGCTGACCCAACTGAGTGGAACATCCAAGCTACTTGGGGTCTAGGAACAACCCTCCATAAGGGGGAAGTGCTTCCAGACTTCTATCAGCTACAGGTGGAAACTGGCACCGTGATCGCCTCACGACTAGGGAGCAAAACCCTTGCCTATCGTCTCAGGAATCCACAACAGTCATCTCAGCTACTTGAGAGTGGCATACTCGCCTATCTCCTCAACGAGGAGCAACAAAAACAGTTTGCCCTAGAAGAAAAATACCTAGAACAGCTGATTGGGCTGTGCCAGAAGCTGACAGCTGAACTCGGTTCAGCGTTTTCTTTGGAGTGGACACTTTACCAAACTCCAGGAAACTCAGAACCACAGCTGTATATCACGCAATTTAGCCCTCAACCCAGAGCTTTGAACTCTGTGCATTCAATGTCTACCCAACCTCCAACCCCTAATTTTAGCCCTCAGTTAGTTAGAGGATTACCGGCAGCAGCGGGGCGAGTCACCGCACAGGCTCAAGTCATGATTGGTGACCGACAAAACCTAGAGGCGATGATCCCAGGGAGGATTTTAGTTGCCCAAAGCCTCACTCCTGAATGGCTTCCTTGGCTCACGCAAGCCGCCGGTGTCGTTACCGAACAGGGAGGAATAACCAGCCATGCTGCAATTATTGCCAGAGAACTAGGCATTCCAGCTGTTGTCAGCGCTGCCTATGTTACCCAACTGATCCAAACTGGCGAGTTTCTACTGCTGGATGGTGATCAGGGAGAAATCCAACGATTGGGGCGTCAGAACTGGGGCGTCGGAATCGGAGATTCTCCAATCCCCAAGCCCCAATCCTCAATCCCCAAGCCCCGATTTCCCATCGCTACTCAACTGTTAGTCAACCTCAGCCAGCGCAACTCCCTGGAAAGAATCGTTGGTTTGCCGGTGGATGGAGTTGGGTTATTGCGCTCGGAACTGATGATGCTGGATGCTTTGGAAAATTTACACCCTGGTGAGTGGCTGCAAAAAGGGCTTAAGAATGAGTTGGTAGGAAGACTTGCCGAGCTTATCATTGAGTTTGCCGCAGCCTTTGCACCACGACCTGTGTTTTATCGATCTTTGGATTGGCGATCGCATGAATTTCAATTTCTCGCTGGTGCCACCTCTCATCTGGAACCGGAAGTTAATCCAGTGCTTGGTCTACATGGCACTCTTAGCTATCTGAATGACCCGACCTACTTTGATCTGGAACTGGCTGCTTTAGCACAGGTTTACTCCTACGGCTACAGTAACGTCCAGCTGATGTTGCCTTTTGTTCGTACCGTTGAGGAGTTTACCTTTTGCCGCCGCCGTGTAGAACAGGCTGGGCTGACTGAAAATCCCCACTTCCAACTCTGGATTATGGCAGAGGTACCTTCCGTGTTGTTTCTGCTACCAGATTACGTCAAAGCTGGGGTTCAGGGCATCTCAATTGGCAGCAATGATTTAACTCAACTGTTGCTAGCCGTTGACCGCGACCTGGGGAAGTTGGGTTCCTCTCTTGATGGGCGTCATCCAGCAGTCAGGCGGGCACTCAAGCAAATCATTGAAATGGCAAGAATCGCTGGCATCCCCTGCTCAATCTGTGGTCAGGCACCGGCTCAGTATCCTGAACTCATTGACTTGTTGGTGCAGTGGGGCATCACATCAATTTCCGTCGAGGTAAATGATGTGGGGCGCATACACAACGCGATCGCTCGTGCTGAGCAACGCCTGCTTTTAGAAGCGGCACGCCAAAAAATTAATAA
>CBDTXL010000966.1:0-2468 GCA_965364435.1 uncultured bacterium | reverse complement strand
TCGGTTATTTCCCCCCTCTGGTTCTCTCCAAGCCCTAACAGTAATTGAACCCGCCTTAGTATAAGTGAGGGCATTGCCGATAAGGTTAACCAGCACCTGCTCCACCCGGTCAATATCAGCGCGTACCGGGGGCAGTTGGTCAGGACCTTCCAAGCGCAATTCAGGACCATCTTCCAGCAACTGGTCAGAAAATTTTTGCACCAGAGATTCTAATAAGGGACGCAAGTTGACAGGTTCAAGCTTAATCGGCAGGTACCCAGCTTCTGCCTTAGAAAGCTCTTGCAAATCGTTGATCAAACGCTCTAGACGCCTTGTTTCTTTCGCTAGCTGTTGATAAACCGCTGGTGTCGCCTCAATCCGGTCAGCTGCTAGTTCTTCCAAATAACCACGAAGCACGGTTAGGGGAGTTCGCAGTTCATGGGTGAGGTCACTCACTAGTTCTCGCCGTCGGTGTTCCACATCTTCTAAACTGACTGCCATCCGGTTAAAACTAGTAGCCAGTTGGTTGATTTCCGGAATTTCACTGGGTGGCATTCGCTCATCCAGATGCCCTGCGGCAAATTTTTGGGTAATTTGCTCGATTTGAGTCAAAGGTTGCACAATTCGCTTAGAAACCCAGTAACTGAGTCCACCAGCAGCCGTGGCACCGACGATGACTGACCAAAAAGTGCTGCGATTCCAGGCGGTTTCAAACCCATTTATCAGGTAGGTACGGGCATAACGAACCGTGACGTTCCTGCCTTCGAGTTGTTGCAGGTGCAAGATAAAGAAGCGAGGGGAAGACAGCTTGCCGATGATTACAAGAGAACTGACCCCCACAATCATTACCAGGAGGTGGGAGAGCAAGAGGCGCGATGCTAAAGGCAAGGACTTCGTCCTACGCAAAGTGGCCTTAGTCATGGCTTTGGGGGCCTATCCGAAAAGTGGATATGAGAGTTGAAACCACAGATAAACACAGATGAACACAGATGTCGATTCCCTAGTTAAGGGATTTTTCGGATAGGCTTTAAGTGACAGGGGAGTCTTCAAACTTGTAGCCGACACCGATTATGGTCTTCACAAAGGTAGGATTTGCTGGGTCTGGCTCAATTTTCTTCCGCAATCGCGCTACATGAGTATCCACTACCCGTTCATCTCCAAAAAAGTCATCCCCCCAAAGTTTGTCAATTAACTGGGTACGGTTCCAAACTCGATTTGGCTGACTGATAAATGTCGCCAAGAGGTTAAATTCTAGGGTTGTTAAGTCCAGTGCTTCTGACTTGCCAGCATCCAGTTGGCGCGTCGCAGTGCGCTGATCCACATCAACTGCGAAATGTTGGGTCTGGTAGACCAGATGCTGCCCACCGTGACGCAAACTGCGGCGTAATAGTGCCCGGACTCTGGCAACTAGTTCTGTAGGACTAAAGGGTTTGACCATATAATCATCCGCGCCGGTGGATAGACCAATAACACGGTCAATTTCCTCACCCTTAGCGGTCAACATCAAAATATAAGGGTCTTTAGCACCCGGCCTCTGTCGAATTCTCGCACATACCTCCAATCCATCCAGACCAGGAAGCATCAAATCTAAAATGATCACATCGGGTTGCTGCTTCCCAAACGCTTGCAACGCCGCTAGTCCATCGCGGCACCAGTGGCAGGAAAATCCTTCTCTTTCTAGAGTCAGCTGGATGAGTTTGGCGATTTCTGGTTCATCCTCGACAATTAAAATATCCATAAGCTCACCACTCAGTTTTGAGGGTCTAAAGACTAATCAGCTCATCTAGAACAGTTCAAGCAATAACAGCTTTCAATTAAGCGCCTGATTCTAATTATTTTCTTGTACTTTGATTTTAGGTGCAACTGAATGAGGCAGCAAGTACAGAAACATAGCAGCCTTTAACAAAAATATTACTAATTATCAGAGTTGTTTTTGATATTCTTCAAATCTTTAGGACTAAAAACGTTTAATTCACAATATAGTATAAATAGATTTAACGTCTTGTCACAGCAGCTTCATATTTGCTACATACAAATGCCAAATAATTGGGCTACATTTGGTCAAGTCTTGAAAATCAGGGAATGTTGCTCAAGTTAAAGGCAGCTGATTGTTGATTCAAAGTATTTCTACGGTTCACATTACTTCAATTTCCTCAAAATACTGCTATGAGAATTTATCAGGCTCGTCTGCGTAAACTCCATCGCGTCCTTGCCCCGGTAATGCTTTTGCCAATCCTACTCACCTTAATCACTGGCTCGATTTATCAGATTGTAGACCTGGGTGGCAAGGGGGGGGGAATTTCGACTGGTTGCTGGATTGGCACAAAGGTCACTTTGGCATCCTCAACTTAGAGATGATTTATCCGTTCCTTAATGCTCTGGGTTTACTAATTTTGGCAATTACTGGAATCTCGATGTGGGCCCAGATGCGACGCCCTTCAAGAAGACATTCTTAAGAGATTCAACAATATTATGACTTACGAAAAATT
>CBDTXL010000965.1:0-2471 GCA_965364435.1 uncultured bacterium | reverse complement strand
TCTTTAACGCTGGCAACACCGGACAAGGCTTTTTCTGCTGCAAGTTATCCGACGAGTGACCACTAAACGTATTCCACCGAAAAGGCCCCTTCTGGGCGGCTGACATCCACAGCAGACGCTTCGCTCGTGTCATTGCCACATACAACAGACGAAACTCCTCCGCCGTCTTCAAGTGTCCCGCTTGTTCCCACGCCTCCATTGCCATTGGTAAGGGAAACCGCTGATGGAGACTGGCGCGAATTTGTGCCCTGGCGACTTCTGCAAGGGTAAAGTCTCCCAAAAACTGGGCAGCAGTGGGCACCCAAGGACTACCAGGAAGCGTGTCTTCATGCAAAAACGGCAGGAAGACATAGTCCCAGTCCAGTCCCTTGGCTTTGTGCATGGTAATAATGGTGAGTTGTCCGGGGCGGAGATAGCGGGAGTCTGCGTCTTCTGTTTCTACAGGTTCAAAGCGTTCCGAGGTGACAATTTCACTGAGGGCTACGAGGGTGGCACTCATCGAACTGTTGCCATACGTTTGTTTGGCAACCCGTTCTGCTAATTTATCCGCTGTCGCTAGCTCCGATTGATCGTAGTTTAAGGTGAGAGCGAGGAAGGAAATGAGCTGATAGTGGGGCAGTTCCAGACGGGCGCGAAGCAGATTGCAACAGTATTTACGAGCTTTACGCACGGGGGGTGTTTGTTGGGGGTCGAGGGGACCGGGGTAGAGGAATTGTTCTGGGAAGGTGGCGAGGGCGTTGAGGTCTTGGGTGGGAATCAGCTGGCGCTGTACGAGGACTTCTAGTGCGCTTTTTAGGTAATCAGGAGAATGAGGCCGGTCAAGGAATTGCAGTAGCGCCAGGATTTCAGCAGGAACGTGGGAATGGCGATCGCTTCCTTGCACATCATACACTTCAATTCCATGCTGACGCTTTAGATACTCCAGCTTCTGGGCAACAAAACTCCCTTGACGATTCTCTCGCACTAACACCGCTGCTCGATGGTTTGGTTCTTTAGTGAATAATTCAAGAACACGCTCTCCAATCAGCTGGACGGTTTGGTAAATGTCTTGGGGAGTGTAGATTTCCAATCCTCGACCCACTGGGTTAGGATTGGCATCCGCTTGAGGGTCACCGGCATTAACAGGACGAATCGCTTGGGGGCGAAAGGCTTGTTCAGCACCTGTAAGCTGGGAGCGATTGACCCAGTCTAAGACAAAGTTTGCCGCGTCGATGATGATTCGGCTACTCCGACCGGCTTGGTCCATTGTTGCCAGACGCCCCGTTGCCTTACACGCTTCGCAAAACCAATTGAAATAAATTGGGTCAGCTGGGGTGAAGGTGGAGTTAATCGCTTGATTGGGGTCACCAACCCGAATTAAATTCGGCGGTAGGTTGGGGTTTGCAGGGTTAGCAGCTAACGTCTCTAACAGTCGGAATTGCAGGGGTGTCGAATCCTGAGCTTCGTCTTCAAAGACAGCAAAGAATTGATTTTGCCACAGCTGGCGGACAGCATTGTTTTCCAACACTCGCAGCGCCGCGAGAATCATGTCGTCGTAGTCGATGAAGTCACGCGATCGCGCTACGGTTTGATATTGTTCGTATAAGCCCGCAGCGATCGCTAATGTCTCATAGGCATCCGGTGTCTGTTCGCTGAGTTCCCACAAATCATGAGGCAATAAACCAGAGCTTTTTGCTTCATGAATGACGATTTGTGCAATTTCAGGTAACACCTCAGTCCGCAACACCGACTGACGCCGCAACCGCTCAGTTTCTTCTCCATCAAACTGACGCCCCTCCAGCAGGGTAGAATAACGGCGCGGGTTTGCGGCAATCCACTGCTCTACACAGGCACGAATCAAGCGGTGACTTTGATTCGGCGTCACCAAGGTTGCACTTTCAAGATTGAGTCCCGACAACTCTGGATGGCGGTTGGCAATATTCAGCGCTAAACCATGCAATGTATAGACAACAAAGCTGTTTTGTGGTAATTGTAGCTCTTTCAGGTTACTGCGGATTTTGCCTTTGATACTAGCAGCAGCGGAGCGGGTGAAAGTGACGACGACTAGCTGACGGCGTCCGTGGAGTTGGTAACGTGCGATCTGCGCTTCGCCGCAGCGCTTCGCTATCGCAAAAGCAGCGGCGACTGCCATACCCGTAGACTTCCCAGCACCGGGTACAGCGGAAACCGCTAACTGTCCCCCCTGCCAGTCTGTCATGCTTTGTTGTCCGCCTCTTAAACCATTGCGGAGTTTCTGCAAGACTTGCTCTCGCAGCGCTGTAAGGCTTGGTTGTAAGGAGCCTGTCTTTGTCCTTGCTGTTGTCGTTAGGTTAGCGTTCGGATCGTCTGACATTTTTTACAAGCAGGAGCGGCAATTTTGTAGATTTCTTGGATAAATCGCAAAGAAAAGGGCGATAAGTACGATAAATACCCCTGCCTACCAGGTTATACCTGAAGCGGGGGAAGCTATAGCCACTGGTACTCTTCGACAC
>CBDTXL010000964.1:0-2474 GCA_965364435.1 uncultured bacterium | reverse complement strand
GGTCAATTTGAAGACTATCCTACTGTCTGTGTCCTTACTCGACCAGAGTCCGTACCGTTCACACATGTCGCCTTTACAGACGAGGGAGTGCTTCACCTGCACACCGAGTTAATCCAAATCATCTACCGACCAGATAATGAGCCATTCAATGATGCTAACTTGCAAATTCACTGGACTTGTGGAAAGTCTTCAGGCACTTGGATACCCTCGACAGTCGATACCGAGAACCTGGGGGGAACCTTCACCAGCCTCGACCTCATCCACCGCGACTTTATACCCAAAGGAGTTCATCCCGCTTCAGTTTTTCAAAGCTATCCCCACACGAATGAATGGCTCTACACTCCTTTAAAGTCCGCCCATCGGAGTTTACGCGAAAAAGGCGAAACCACTCGTTTTGAAGAGCCGCCTCTCTGGTATCTGGATGCCTTCCGCCGTGAGGAACTCCCTGACTCAGTCCAGCAGTTCCTGGAACAATGGCATCACTTTCCGCCCGGATTGCTTAGCCGTAGTGGTTACAGCGTTCTCAATGATTCAACCAGTGCAGTCGTAAAAGACGGATGGCTTGCCCAACGATCTGATCCTGATTGCCAGGACTGGTACTTCTTTGCCTACGGTTTAGACTACCCACAAGCTTTGCAAGAGTTTGTGCAACTGTGTGGGCGCATTCCCATGCTGCCGCGTTGGGCTTTTGGTGTCTGGTTCTCGCTTTACGATCAGATGCATGATGCGGATTATCGCCAGCTTGTTGAGCGCTTTGACGAACTAAAATTGCCCCTGGGTGTCCTGGTTCTCGATGTCGATTGGCATCGAGCCGGTTGGTGTGGTTGGGACTGGAATCATGACTTCTTCTCCGACCCAAAGGCATTTCTCCAGTGGGGACACAGCATTGGACTCCACTTTGGTGCCAATGTACATATTGAAGGAGTATCGCCACAAGAGAGCAACTTCCAAACTCTGTGTGAAGCACGGGGACTCGACCCGGCTGAAGTTAAGGCAGGTAAGGTATTCCCCGTAAAGAACCCAAGCGCTGAGTGGTTTTTTGAGTCCTGGCAACCCGACGCCCAAAAACTTGACAAATTGACCGACGCTGACCCTGAAGAAGCTTGGCTGCTGTTCAATCTCGCTTCTCAGTCGGAGGCAGATTTATTCATGCAGGTGCTGCACAGTCCTCGTGAAGAGGATGGCATTGACTTTTGGTGGATTGACGGCTTTAACGCTGCTCACTCTGGCGTCAATTCCCAATTATGGACAAACCACGTTTATTTCACTCATCTGGAAGCTGCTAGTAACCGTCGCCCCCTCATTCTCTCACGCACGGGTGGCATCGGTTCACATCGCTACCCCGTGCAGTTTTCCGCTGATACCTACTCACACTGGGAAGTTCTCCAATTTCTGGTTTATTATACCACAAAAGCGGGAAATGTGGGAGTAAATTACTGGTCGCATGATTTGGGGGGATTCTTCGGTCATGTACCAGGTGTTCCGATTATTGACCCAGAACTCTTGGTTCGTTGGGTACAATTTGGCTGCTTTTGTCCGATTGTCCGGCTACATTCCGATCACGGTCGGCGAGAACCTTGGAGTTACGGGGAATGGGTACTGCAAGCGATGCGGAAGGCTTTCCACCTGCGGAGTCAACTGGTGCCCTACCTGTATCACCTGACGCGGGTTACCTATGACACAGGACTCCCCTTATGTCGTCCTTTATACCTCGCCTATCCTGAGGATGAGGAAGCTTATCAGGTACCCACGCAGTTTCTATTAGGCGATCGCATTTTAGTGGCTCCAGTAGTTGAGGCAGGTGGCTACCGCCCAGTCTACCTGCCTGCTGGGGGTTGGTGGCAGCGCTCAACGGGTCAATTCTACTCAGGACCAGAGCATTTGAACCTATGGGCACCTCTCGACCAAGTGCCAGTATTCGTCCGCGCCGGAGCGATTCTGCCTCTAGCGGAAGTTTCCCTAAGAGTCGGGACTGCACCGCCGACAACTCTCATCTTGGAGGTCTATGCAGGGGCAGATGGGGAATTGGACTTTTACGAAGATGACGGTGAAAGCACAACCTACCGCACTGATAAGGGTAGCCGTCGCCGTTTTACTCAACGACGTGAAGGGGACACTCATACTCTTACTTGTGAACCAGTCCGGGGAAGTTACCAGGGAATGGCACAGGAGCGGACTTTCCGAATTTTCTGGACTGGGTTGGTTTCAGGGAGTCGGGTTGAGGCAACTGGTGTGGAGATTAGTGAGCAGCATTGGGTGGGGGAAGTTTTGGCAATCACCTTGGTGGCAGTGCCGCAAACCGCTTTTTGGCGTATTGTGGCGACACCGTCAGGTGGGGTGCATTGAGGAAGGAGCGCAGGTTTTATTAAGAGCCTATCCGAAAAATCCTTTCAAGATGACTAAGTATCTGTATTCATCTGTATTCATCTGTATTCATCTGCGTTTATCTGCGTTTATCTGCGGTTTCAAATCTC
>CBDTXL010000963.1:0-2475 GCA_965364435.1 uncultured bacterium | reverse complement strand
ATTTGACGCAGTATCTCTGGCAGCAAACGAGTACGCCGGAAAGTGCGATCGCCTACGTTGTTCCCAATATACCTCAGATGTTCGACCAAACTCCCGGTTATGAAGCCAAGGTGGGAAGTGGGAATGAAAAGCAACCGATCTATTTCATTAACAACCCAAGTCCGGCAGCAGATGCAGTGATTACTGAGGTGAAAGGGAATGAAGCGACATTGTGGTTTGGTGGGGTAGATTTGGCAGCGATCGACAATGGCACGGTGTTTAGCATTATCAATGGTAAGGGTAAGGTGAGGCTGCGATCGCGTGAGGGTTTAGTTGGAGTAGCGACAGTAGAAGGGGTTGTTGAAGAAGGGGCACTGTTGAAGGCAGAGGGACTATCCACAGGGATTTGAAACCCTGTGAGATGTTAGGGGTTCAGATACCCGATTTCTTAGAGTATCGGTTCAGTAATCAAAATTAGGGGTAGGGGCGAAGCATTCGAGCGATAATTTATCGTTCAAACTAAGCCTAGTTCTGTCCGAATGCTTCGCCCTTCCAGGGGAAAAACGTCCTAACCGAGGAGAAACTGCCATGATACAAGCTGAATCCAAAACAATGACCCTGGACGAGTTTCTAGATTGGTATCCAGACGGCTATGGGCGCTTTGAACTGCATGATGGAGTAGTTGTCGAAATGCAACCAACGGGAACTCATGAACGGGTAGGAGGGTTTCTCGCTCTCAAACAGGGAGTCGAGATTGAACGTCTAGCGCTTCCCTACTTTATACCTCGGCAATGTATCATCAAGCCGATTGATTCCGATAAGTCAGGCTTTGTCCCGGATGTTGCTGTATTGGATGAGAAGGCGCTTGAGGCTGAACCGATGTGGAAGAAACGTTCCACAATTACCAAAGGTGAAACAGTACGCTTGGTTATTGAAGTAGTTAGCACGAATTGGCAAGACGACTATTTGATTAAGTTAGCGGAATACGAAAAGTTAGGCATTCCCGAATACTGGGTTGTTGACTATTTAGGTTTGGGGGGGAGGCGCTACATCGGCAACCCGAAGCAACCGACTATTTCGGTTTACCAAATGGCTGATGGTGAGTATATATTTAGTCAGTTTAGGGGAAATGAGCGTATTGAATCGTTAACCTTCCCAGAGTTGAACTTGACAGCTGAACAGGTTTTTCGGGTTGGGCAATGATGAGGAGAGTTTTAATTTCTGGCAGTTTGAGAGCGAAGCGATTATCTCACTGCGCTTGAGTCCGGCAGGGATTTAAATCCCTGCCTCATAGCTTAAGTCCACTCAAGTGGACTCAATATTGTTGCTCAGGCTACAACTTGAGTGCATAACCTGTGAATTCCTAGATATATAGCCCTTCTCGATTGAGTGAGATACAGTCTGACCTCTCTCCAAACCTCTCTCCACCTCTCCCTAACCCTCTCCTACTCTTGAGAGGGAAGCGGATAACTTTTTTGGCTGAGAGAGGCTTTGATTCTTGCTCCCCTTCCAGCTAAAAACATTATTCCTTTTCCCTCTCCTTGTAGGAGAGGGCTAGGGAGAGGTGGGAAGGGGCTGGGGGTTAGGTTTTTCATGATGTACTTCACTCAACTGAGAACTGCTATAGATTGCAACGGTAGGGATTAAACCAGACGCAATAGAGTGCAGGTGCAGTTATGGCGTTAACCATTAAACGGGACTTGATTGTGAGGAAATCGCTGTTGGTGTTGCTTAAGCTAGTCTTGCTCCCAGGTATAGTCCATCAGAGTTTAACTCTATTGATCGCTGTTCTTTTGGTGTCAGAGTCCGTAGCTGCCACACCTAAACAATTCTCCCCCCGTTTAGATCCCCCCCAGCTCCTCACTAAAGCTCCGGCCTTAAAAAGGGGGGAGAATTTAATCAAAGTCCCCCTTTTTAAGGGGGATTTAGGGGGATCTCTTGGGGTTGGGGGAGAGGTGATACCGGAAGCTGGGAGGGGTTCGCTAAGTATCGCCCAACAGCCCGCAACTAGTCAGCAAGACGCCAACCGCGAAGCAGAACGAGCCTATCAGGAGGGATATCAACTATTCAAACAAGGTACAGCAGAATCCCTGCCGCAGGCAATTACCAAATTTGAAGAGGCATTACCCCTGTATCGTGCTGTCGGGGATAGGCGAAAAGAAGCCTTTATTCTCAATAGTATTGGCTATATCTACTCCGCCTTAGGAGAAAAGCAAAAAGCCCTGGAATTCTACAACCAATCCTTGCCCTTGAGTCGGGCGACTGCGGACAAGGCAGGGGAAGCCGCTACCCTCAATAACATCGGCGGAGTCTACTCCGCCTTAGGAGAAAAGCAAAAAGCCCTGGAATTCTACAACCAATCCTTGCCCTTGAGTCGGGCGACTGCGGACAAGGCAGGGGAAGCCGCTACCCTCAATAACATCGGCGGAGTCTACTCCGCCTTAGGAGAAAAGCAAAAAGCCCTGGAATTCTACAACCAATCCTTGCCCTTGAGTC
>CBDTXL010000962.1:0-2475 GCA_965364435.1 uncultured bacterium | reverse complement strand
GTTTTTCTCAAGTTTATCGAATGCGCTTGTCTAAGAACGGCGATTATGGTGTTCAGGGTGCGATCGCTTCTTCTAATCGCCCTAAGTTAAACAGTGCCAACATTCGGTTGTGCCAAGCTTTGTAGTCGTCGGGTTTGATTTCTAGCGCTTTGTCGAAACAGGCGACCGCTTCTTCAAATTTCCCTAAGTCATACAGCGCAATGCCACGGCTGTACAAAGCTTCCTGGTCGTCGGGTTTGAGTTCTAGGGCTTTGTCGAAACAGGCAACTGCTGCTTCAATTCGCCCTAAATTATACAGCGCTAAAGCCCCGTTGTACAAAGCTTCCTGGTCGTCGGGTTTGAGTTCTAGAGCCTTGTCAAAACAGGCAAGCGCTCCTATAATATCACCCTCTATTGCTTGCTCATAGCCTAGGTCAAACCACACGTCTGCACTGAATAGCTCAAGGTTATTAGAGTAGAAGCTCAGAGCAATTTTATTGGAGGCGAGTGCCGCTGCGTAGCGTCCTAAGTTCTGTAGTGCCAAAGCCCGTTTTTCCCAAATATTGGGATTGTTGGGACTAATAGCCAAGGCAGTGTCAAAATCGGCAAGTGCAGCGCTGTAGTTGCCTGCCTGGAGTTGCTGAAGACCTTGATTAAAAAGTGCGATCGCGTCTTGTAGCTGTGGTGGCGTCATCTGAAGTGTGAAGTATGAAGTATGAAGAGGTTTAACCGGAAACGCCTCTACTAAATCCCAGCCGCTTTCACATAGGCAACAGCAAGCGGTGTAATCTTTTTCTCTACCTGAGCAATTACAAAGCGGTCAAAATCAGTCCACACTCTGGGCTGACCAAAGACACAGGGTTGCAAAATCCCCCACAAAAGACCATCCTGACACAGGTGAGCATGAATCAATGCTCGGTGCCCAAAGTTTTTTGCCTCGAAATCTCGGTTGACTACCTCTGGGTTGGCGGTTTCAACATCCTCAACAAAGATAGACGGTTCGGTACGCAGTGCCGCCGCAAAAAGCGGGTCTTCGTTTGGTAAGGATTCTGGTTCTTCCTTCCAGTCAGAATCAGTTACATCGGGATATTCATCACTCCGACGCCAGCAGTAGGCTATCTTACCGATTTTAGTTTGGGGATTACGCAAGTAGAGAAAGCAGCGATGGCACTGCAATACCTTACCTAAAGCTGGTAGCAAAGCTGAAAAGACAGCATCCGGTTCACTTTCAGTTGCGAAAATTTCCTCTAAAACTGCGGGTAGAGCTTGGTCAGCCATAAGCTTGTTATCGTGACGTTTAGTAAGTAATCTGACAGTTATCAACACTCTCAAATTATCAGGAACAAAGCAGCATTGATGCTCCAGTTTCAACCCCCTGGTTTTGGGCAAAAGGTCGTTAATACTTCCTTGGGTTCGATGGTGTACTACACGCCAGTCGCTCCTCCTTGGACGGTAGCAGCCACCAAAGAGGAAGAATTCCCCCCGCTAGTCTTCTTGCATAACTTTGGCGGTGGCGCTTCGGCTTATGAGTGGTCTAAAGTCTATCCCGCCTTCGCCACCACTCACCGAGTCATCGCTCCCGACTTGATTGGCTGGGGGCAATCAGCTCACCCGATCCGAGATTACCAGGTGAGTGACTATCTGACGACACTGGGGGAGTTTCTCTCACAGGTGGCTGACTCCCCAGTACCTGTGGTAGCGTCTTCCCTAACGGGTGCTTTGACTATCCGGCTTGCCATTGAGCGTCCGGAATTGTTCAAGGCGCTGTTTCTGGTATGTCCTTCTGGGTTTGATGACTTTGGACAGGGCGCTGGGCGCAGACTGCCACTTAATTTAGTCAGAATACCGCTGTTAAACAGCCTGATTTATAGCTTGGGAGCGACTAATGACGTAGCTGTGCGTAATTTTTTGGTGCAGTTTCTCTTCGCCAAAGCTGAACGAGTAACGGAGGAAATGGTGGCGGCTTATTTGGCGTCAGCACAACAACCGAATGGGGAATATGCAGCGCTAGCTTTTTTGAGGGGTGACCTTTACTTTGATTTACCACTTTATATGGACCAATTAACTGTGCCAACGGTCATATTTTGGGGAGAAGAGGCACAGTTTACTCGCGTAGATGTGGGGCGGCGTCTGGCACGTTTGAACCTGAAGGCGGTTAAGGACTTTCAGGTAATTGCAGATACTGGTGTACTGCCACATCTAGAGCAACCAGCCGTGATGATTGGGTTATTACAGCATTATATGGACTCGCTATGATTTGGGCTTTGGAAAAAAGCCAACTTGTTCGCCAAGGCGATTTGCGAACAAATCCAAAGAAATATTGTGAAGTCTCTTTGGACTACTGAGGGGGCGTTTTGAAGAAGCTGGAGCGATCGCTCTTCGGCAGGGCGGCTTCTAAGGGAAATCGAATGGTGAACGCGCTACCTTTGCCCAAGACGCTTTGCACTTGTATACTACCCTGATGTGCCTGAACAATTGCTTTTGCGATCGCTAACC
>CBDTXL010000961.1:0-2479 GCA_965364435.1 uncultured bacterium | reverse complement strand
GCTATCGAATCAGCAAGGGCTATTTACGAAGCTTATGGCTCGGCAGATGACTTAGAGCGGAAGTTCCCCCTACCAAAAAATCAAAACTATCCCTGTGTCTGGCTGTGGTCGGCAAGTGATGTCACGCAGATTCAGCTGACCTGGAGCAATGGCGATGGATTGACGAGCCATGATCAGAACTTACGCAACTGTGACAAGCGATCTGCGCTTCGCTCTTCTCGCTTCGCTATCGCTAACTAGATGAAGTAACAGACATAGCCATAATTACACTGTGAAACTTTGTCAACCCGGTCAATCAACTCATGAACAGCAAACAGTCGGCATTTGGGCGTCGAATCCGACTCCTTGTCAAGCACACACAAGTCAGGGCGTACCGTCGGATACTCGGACTAATCCTTCTGGCTCTGTTGGGACTAATGACAACCCATCAGATTCCCGCCCTGTCAGCTCAACAAGTTGAAAGAACGGCCCAAACAATTACTCAAACTTCAAATGCCCAATTGTTATTGCAACAGGGCATAGAACTCTACGACACCGAACGGTTCAAAGAAGCGGCAGCAATCTGGCAGCAGGCAAACTCAGCCTTTGCATCTCTTGGAGATAATCTGGGTCAAGCGCTGGTGCTGAGCAATCTTTCCTTAATTTATCAGCACCTAGGGCAATGGGAGGAAGCACAACGATACATCTCACAAAGTCTCAGTCTGCTGCAAACTTCATTAAACACAGCTAATTCCCAGGCTCATCTAGAAATTCTTGCTAAAGCCTTGAACACTCAAGGTAACCTGCAATGGGAAAAAGGACAGTTAGAGGAAGCTCTCTCAACCTGGAAGGAGGCAACTCGTCACTACACAGCAGCAGGTCAGAGTGAGGGCGTTATTATTACCAAGATTAATCAATCTAAGGCGCTGCAAGCTTTGGGATTAAACTATCAAGCCCAAGAGCTATTGCAACAAGTTGAGCAAAATCTGCAACAACAACCCGACTCTAAGCTGAAAGCCACAGGCTTGCGTCACCTCGGCAATGCGTTAAGACGAGTGGGTGAACTAGAGGAATCTTGGCGGGTTTTAGAGGAAAGTTTGAAACTAGCGGAACTTCCAAAAGCCAAGAGTTTGGCTCTGCTTGAGTTGGGGAATACCGAACGAGCCTTAGGGAATCGAGCCATAGCGATCGCTTTGGAACAAGAGGCTCAAAAGCATACTCAAGCCGCTATCCAGTTTTATCAACAAGCTGCCTCTGTTTCAAGTGGACAACTCCAAGCCCAACTCAATCAGCTTAGTCTGTTGGTAGAGACTGGGCAAGGGTCAGAAGCCAGGGAACTGTCGCCCAAAATCCAGCAGTCTCTTGCCAGCTTGCCTCCCAGCCGAACCGCTATCTATGCCCGACTTAACTTGGCTCGGAGTCTGACTTGTCTCCAGCCGGGTATTGACATAGGCACGCTTTCGTGCATCAGTAGCACACGCCAAGAAAAGCTCAAGAAACAACGTCCCGAACAAAGCTCCGCGATAGAACCCCCATCTTGGCAAGAGATTGCCCAGATTTTAGCCACTGCTGTCCAACAAGCCCAAACCTTGCAAGACCGCAGAGCCGAATCCTATGCTCTGGGACAGCTAGGGGGACTGTACGAGCTGACCGAGCAGTGGTCGGAAGCTCAAAACCTTACAGAACAAGCCCTCTTCCAAGTTGAGACGCTTCAAGCTCCTGATATTCGCTACCGTTGGGAATGGCAGTTAGGGCGTTTGTTGGAAAAACAAGGGAATATTAAAGGAGCAACTGTTGCCTACAGCAGAGCTGTTGATGCCCTTGAGTCGATTCGCTCCGATTTGCTTACCGTCAGCTCAGATGTCCAATTCTCCTTCCGGGATAACGTTCAACCTCTGTATCGAGGGTTAGTCGATTTGCTCTTGAGACCGCCTTATGTTGGGGGAGTACCCAGTTCAGACAATCTCAAACAGGCTATCCGAAATATCGATGCGCTTCAACTGGCAGAACTGGAAAACTTCCTCGGCTGCAACCTATCTGCAATTAAGCCAATCGACCAAGTCAGCGATCCAAACGCAGCGATTATCTACCCAATCCTTTTGGAAGACCGTATCGCAATTATCTCTGAGTTACCGGGTTCCCAGCAGCCGTTGAATTATCAAGAGACTCGCGTCCCCCAGCGTGAAGTTGAACAGACTCTGAGGGAACTGCGAGAGAACTTAACGGTTCCGGGTAATACGCCTGAAGTACTCGAAGCCGCGCAAAAAGTCTACGGGTGGCTAATTAAGCCTCTCGAACCATTCCTCCAGGAGAGTTCTCAGGTTGAAACCTTGGTTTTTGTGTTGGATGGTCCCTTACGCAATATTCCGATCGCAGTTCTCTATGACGGCGAACAGTATCTGATTGAGAAAAAGCATGCGATCGCAGTTGCTCCCCGCGTCAAACTTTTGGCTCTCCAGGAGTCAGGGTGATAAGTATTTTTAATAAAAGGAGTTGAGGC
>CBDTXL010000960.1:0-2479 GCA_965364435.1 uncultured bacterium | reverse complement strand
CGGAAATGCCAGGATGTTCTCTGTGCATGGGTAATCAAGCACGGGTAAAAGATGGTACAACGGTGTTCTCGACTTCTACCCGTAATTTCAACAACCGCATGGGTAAGGATGCGCGAGTTTATCTCGGTTCAGCTGAATTAGCTGCCGTTTGTGCGATGTTGGGACGGATTCCCACAGTGCAGGAATATCTGGACATTGTGGCGAAAAAGATTCATCCGTTTGCGGGTGATTTGTATCGGTATTTGAACTTCGATCAAATTGCTAATTTTGAGGATGAAGGGCGGGTGATTCCGTTGGAAGATATGCCTCGGATTGAGGATATTTTGGGGATGCCTACGGCGGCTGGAAGGTAATTCCGTCTAGTCTAAGCTTCTATTCTTCACAGCCCCTCCCCTAATGGAGAAGGGGCTGTTTATCATATAAGTAGCAAAGCTCAAATCATGCTCTCATGACCTCTAAGTTCCTCTTCATTGATACGTACCTCTTTCTACACTTCAAACCCATTGAGCAGATAGATTGGCTCAAGCATTTGAAAACTAACAAGGTAGTACTTGTAGTTGTGCCGATCATCGTGCGAGAACTCAACAAGCACAAAGATACACATCCATTCAAAAGAATTCGTCAACGTGCTGCATCTGCTCTGAAGAAACTTGACACCCTTCTAGAAGCTTCAACCAACTCATGTGCAAACCTTCGGTCTGGAGTTGAGATCCGCTTTGAAGCTATGGAACCTCTCATGGATTTTGCAAGGTATCACTTGAGCCGTGACTGTCAAGATGACCATCTTATCGCAAGCCTAATAGAATTTCGCAACGAGCATTCGGGTGTAGAAGTGGTCTTACTAGCGAATGATATCGGTATTAAGCTGAAAGCAAGACAGCAAGCAATAGAAACATTTTGTCTACCTGATGAACTAAAGCTTCCAGAAGAACCCGATCCAAATGAGAAACGAATCAAAGAGCTGGAACAGGAAAATCGTCAGTTAAAGTCCAGGATTCCGGAACTTAACCTCTCCTTTAAGAGCGGTTCCAAACATATAGAATTTTCCTTGGAAAAGCCAATTGTAGAATCGTCGGGTGATGAGATTGAATATCGCTTAGAGCAAGTTAGACGCAAATATCCGAAAAAATCATTGGGTGGGTCGGGAGTAGTAAGAGAATTGGGATTACAAATCTTAAGACCTCCAGAGCTTTCATTTTCGCCTGAAGATATTTCAAAATACAACGCAAAGCTTGAGGAATTTTACAAAGACTACGAACACTACTTAACTAGACTGTCATATGGCAAAAATAGGGAACGCAGAACGATTGAACTGCTTATTTCACTTGTAAATGAGGGGACTTGCCCAGCCGAGGATGTCAGTATATTCTTACACTTCCCCGAAAAGTTAAGGTTGTACGATAAAGAAAAGCTTCCTTATATCCCAAGTCCACCAAAACCACCTCAGGAACCGAAGACGATTTCAGAAAAGATCAATAACAGTCCGTTGAATCTAAACCCAGTAGCAATTCAAGCCGGAGGGTTCAACAAGTCTACACCAGCTAATGTTTCACTACGTGCGATTCAGGGTTTGAATGGCGACGCTGTAGAGTTTCAAGTCAAGAAACTCCAGCAAAGAATGCCAGCATCCCTTGAGTCATTATATGTAGTTTTTGATTCCTATGAAGGAGCATCATCCTTTAAGATAGACTATCGAATTAATGCAGCATGTGTGCCGAATGAAGTGACAGGATACCTCAATGTTGTCATTAAAAAAGCTTGAAGAAACCTAACCCCCTAACCCCCTTCCCTGCAAGGGAAGGGGGAACAAGAAGCTCCGGCTCCCCTCTCCTCGTAGGAGAGGGGCTGGGGGAGAGGTCAATCCCTTCCCATCAAAAATACAAATCTATTCTCATCTTTAGTTGATGAATAACCTCACTCCCCAACAATCCCCAACACCAAAACAAGAGTTAACTAACAACATCGTTATTGGACAAAAAGTAACCCCGATCAAAGTACAGCGTGCCAAGGAATTGCGTCGGGAAATGACCCCGGAAGAAAAAATCCTCTGGCAACACCTTCGCGCTAATCGGTTGAATGGCTTACACTTCCGTCGTCAGCAGATTATTGATGGATTTATAGCAGATTTCTACTGTCACGCTGCCAGATTGGTGATAGAAGTGGATGGAGAGATTCATCAACAACAAACGGAATACGATGCAGAACGCGATCGCGTTTTGTTAGCACGGGGACTGCGGTTGTTGCGGATTAAAAATGAAGAAGTTAGGCAGAATCTCAATAGGGTTTTGATGCGTATTGCTACAGCGTGTTGCGAAGAGACCTAACCCCCCAGCTCCTCACTAAAGCTCCGGCTTCCCTAGTAGGGAAGGGGGAGCCGGAATCTTATTCTTACTCCCCTCCGCGACGCGGGGAGGGCTCACTCCAAGCGATTCGATGGAAGCGATCGCTACTCGACGCTGCGGCAACGGCTACGCCGAAC
>CBDTXL010000959.1:0-2480 GCA_965364435.1 uncultured bacterium | reverse complement strand
CGATCGCGCCCTTCGGCTTTTGCCTGATATAGTGCTTCATCCGCAGCTATAATCAACTGATCGGGTATTGCCCCTGCTGTGGGCACAGAGGTTGCGACACCCAAACTCAACGTGACGTACTGGCTAACGGGTGATTCAGCATGGGGAATCTCTAACCCTCGAACCCCCTGTCTAATGGTTTCTGCAACGAGAACCGCACCTCTAGCATCAGTGTTCGGTAGAATCAAGGCAAATTCTTCTCCCCCATAACGGGCAACCAAATCAGCGGGACGCTTTAATGAGTGACGAAGGACAGCGGCGACCTGTTGCAAACAAGAGTCCCCCGCCAGATGACCGTAGGTATCGTTGTAGACCTTGAAATAATCGAGATCGCACAAAATTAACGACAGGGGTTTTTGCTCCCGTCCCAGCCGCCGCCACTCAGCGTCAAGATATTCATCAAACCGCCGTCTATTCGCTACCTCGGTTAGACCATCGATAGAAGCAAGGCGCTGTAACTCCTGGTTTGCCGCTTCTAGCTGTTCAAACAACGAAGATTGCTGAATTGCGATCGCCACCTGAGTTGCCAAGGATTTGAGCAAATCGATTTCCAACGGCTGCCATTGCCGGGGTTCACTACAGTGATGGGCAATCAACAGTCCCCATAAGTCAGGTGAGGGTGATGCACCATTTCTCCCCGCTTCGCCCTCTCCCTGGTTCGCCCTCTCGCCAACACCCCTCTGGGGGCTAACTCCTTGCAAAATTGGTACGACTAGATTAGCTCTGACGTGCAACTGAGCGAGAAACTTGGCGTAGCAGGGCGTTAGTCCCCCTGTATAGATATCTGATACGGCATGGATGTGTCCCTGTAGGTAAGGCTGGATCAGAGATTCCCTGAAACAAGGATCATGGATCATCATGCCCAAGGTTGCCATATATTCACAAGCCACAGACTCTACGACAACAGTCCCGCTCCAATTTGGCTCAAAACGGTAAATCAGTACTCGGTCAGTCTGGAGAAATTGCCGCACTTCCTCTGCCGTTGTGTTGAGAATCTCGCCAAGATTAAGAGACTGACGGATGCGATCGCACATGACCGCAATGAGCTGTTCTTGTTGGAGGTGTTGGCGTAGGGCAACTTCTGTCCGCGCTCTCTCGGTGACGTCACGAAAGCTCCACACGCGACCAATAATTTGTTCCCCACTGCGTTGAGGCTGGGTGGAGCGCTCAAAAATTCGACCATCGTGCAATTCAAGAAGGTCATAGCCCTCAGCCGTTGGTTGAGCATGCAATTGGCTAACTCTACTTAAAAAGGCTTCCGGTTCTTTCAACTGAGCCAGGAAAAATCTGAGTCGCTCATTCCGATTAGGCGACATCAGAATTTCCTCCGAAATGCCCCACATCTCGACAAACTTTTGGTTAAAGCTGACAATTTCGCCAGTTGTGCTGACCGCGACAATGCCATCTGTTGTAGAGTTGAGTGTGGCATGAAGTAGAGAAATAGATCGTTTGAGTTCTTCCTGGGCTTTGCTTTGCAGCGTGATGTCTCGGATTGCTGTCACTCTGACCCAGCGTCCTTGGTAAGGAATGGCTTTGCTACGAACTTCAGCAGGGAAAGTAGTCCCGTCTTTTTTCAGACAAAGAATTTCGTACACCTGCTCACTATCCAAGGCAATTATCGGTTGCACACAGGTGCGATAGTCCGGTGCCACAAATTCCAAGGCAATCATCCCAATTACTTCCGAGGCTTCGTAACCGAACAACTGCACAAAGTTACGGTTCACGCTTACTAGCTTTCCTTGCTCAGTAATCAAGACAGCCTCAAACGTTGCCTCAGATAGACATCTGAACTGCTCCTCACTTTCCCGTAGCGCTTCCTGCACCCGCTTATGACTAGCAATCTCCTGTTGAAGTTGTTCGTTCGTTTTGATGATTTCTCTGGCGCGCTCTTCTACCAACTCCTCAAGCTGATGCTGGTAGTTTCTCAATTGAGCTTCTACGTCGAGGAAGATAACTGATGAAGCATCAGAAGGGAAGGGGGAAGGGGTGTTCTCTGTGTTACTCACTCCTAATATCCTCACTTCTTGGTACTGGTGGGGCAAAAAGTGAATCTTCTACTCCTTCCACCAGGCTCAAGAAAGCAGCGATCGCTTTTGCCCACACGGTACTACTATCCTTTTAACAGAGGCAAAATCCTCAACACCTGTATCTGCTTCCCCTTTTGGACGCGCTGTTGCAAAAAGGCACACTCACTTTTAATAACAACCTCTGTTGGTCGCGCGAGCATCTGCTTTTCCATCAACTCACGCTTCGATATCATCAAAGTGTCCCGTACCAAAGTGATTGATCCCAAGGACAATTCATGAGGTGTTCAGGGTCAAGTAGAAGGACAAACTACTATCCTACAGAGTTTTGTCCGCTTCAGTGTCGAGGTATTTTTTTAGAGGATTACGGCCCAACTAATTAACCCGTTGAAATCTTCCCCTCTTTGCCTCGTTTCC
>CBDTXL010000958.1:0-2483 GCA_965364435.1 uncultured bacterium | reverse complement strand
GTTTGAGGGCGTGTCGTTTTCTGTTTCTCAAGCTCTTGAATCTGAGTTTCCAGGTTGCGAGAATCTGCTTCTAACTGCTGTTTTCGAGTTTCTAGGGTGGCTAAGTCTTGATTGAGTTGCCCCTGTTGCTTGTGTTTTTCTGAAACTTGGCTTAGTAGCTGCTCAAGTTCGGCTTGCCCAGACGTTAAGTTCGCTTCGACTTCCTGCTGCTGATGCTGCAAGCGCCCTAGCGTCTGATTCAGTTGTTCCTGGCGTTGCTCAAATACCTGAATTTGAGTTCCTAAGTCGTGGACTTCTCCTTCTAAGTGCTGTTTTCGGGTTTCTAACGTTGCTATATCTTGATTTAGCTGCTCCTGTTGCTTCCGTTTGTCAGCACTTGGGATTTGCAGCTGCTCAAGTTCCTCTCGTAAGAGGTTTAAGCGAGTTTCCGTTTGCTGAATTTGGGCGGTTTTGGCACAGAGAGATTGATTGAGTTCGACTTGCTGTCTCTCAAACTGCTGAACTTGGGTTTGCAGAGTGTAAAGTTGTCCTTCTTGCTGCTGCTTTTGGCTTTGAAAATCAGTTATTTCCTGATATAGTGCATTTCGTTGGTTGTGTAGTTCTGAGACTCGGCTGAGTAGATTGCTGCGTTCGCCTTGCAAGGCATTGATGCTGGCTTCTACTTCTTGTCTTGTAGCCGTTGCCGCATAGAGGGATTGATGAACTAAGGTTTGTTGTCCCTCAAGCACTTGAATCTGGTTTTGCAGAGCAGCTCTAATCAGCTTTTCCTGATTAGTTCGTCGTTGTTCGGCGACTACGGTTCCTACGTAGCTAGCAGGAAGAGTAATCAAACCAGTCAGCCATGCTTTTTTAAAGTCTCGGTTTGCTATCAGTCCCAGTCCGAAGCTGACACCAAAGGCTACTGAACCCAAAACAATCCGATTAGCTACTTTTGTTGATTGCATATTGCTTGTTGTGAGCTCGCGTCAAGTGACTTATGGCAAAATTCGCTCAATGCCATGTAATACGAAGTTGCATTCAGTCGTGAGATCTTCAAAAAATTTGCAACACGGCTTTTGAACGCAACTTGGGATAAGTAGCACCCCGCTCCAGAGTTCCCAATTCCTTATCCAAAATAACAGCCTTCTGGTTAGAGAGTGGACTCAGAAATGGCTAATTCAGCTCTCAAGAAGTCTATAAATTGCCGTGCCGTGCGTCCAGAACGCCCATTATGGCGCGTTGCCCATTGCAAGGCTTTGTAGTCTAATTTGTCCTGACTCAGGGAAATTGCCGCTTGAGCTGCCAAATGTCGGACAATTGTGAGATAGGTGTCTTGGTTTGCTGGCTCGAAGGTGAGGGTTAAGCCGAAGCGATCGCTAAACGACAGTTTTTCCTGAACCGTATCCCAGGCATGGACTTCATCACCATCACTAGGACGGGGTCTATCTCCAAAGAACTCCCGAATCAAGTGTCGTCGATTGGATGTCGCATAGACCACCACATTTTGCGGTCGTGCGGTTACACTCCCTTCCAGAACGACTTTCAGGGCTTTGAAGGCGTCGTCATCTTCCTCAAACGAGAGGTCATCAACAAAGATAATGAATTTCTGAGGAACATCCCGCAGTTGTTCTACAATTGCCGGGAGGTCTTTCAAGTCAGATTTAGAAACCTCAATCAGCCGAAGACCACGTTCGCTGTACTTGTTCAACAATCCCTTCACTAAAGAAGATTTGCCGCTACCGCGACTCCCGTAGAGTAAGACATGGAGGGCAGAGTAACCAGCGAGTAAAAACTCTGTATTCTTCACCAAGGCATCTTGTTGGGACTCATAACCCACCAGTTGGGTTAGCTGGACGGTGTCAGGGTGGGCAATGCCACTTAGCTGCCCCAACTGCCAACGCAAGGCGCGATACTGTGCAAATAGCCCTGTACCAAATTGCCGGTAGTAAGCGGCTAAAACCTCCACCGCATCCGCCCAGTCGTCCAACTGTTGCAGTTTTTCCTTTAGGGGCACGGAATCCTGACGCCCTACCTCCTGATGCTGATGCCAAGGAATCGGTGCAACGGGCAGTTGCGATGCGGTTTGCACCCAGCTACTGAGTTGCTCACTGCTGCACTGGTAAAGACTCTGCAAGGCTTGCAAATCCCTCTGTGCGGCAGCAATCAGGGCAGGGGGCAAATTCTTGACCTCTGTCAACTCAGCTTGTTGAGTAAACGGATTATCGTCTCTGAGAATTTCTGTAAGCAGGTAGTCTTGCCAGCTTTGAGTGCGACGAGCAAGGGCTTTAAACCAGCTGCCGTAGGCGTAGAGGCAATTTAGTCCGTCGGCATCACTCTGACGGAGGGCTTGCAGTAGGCTAACAAACGCTTGACCGACTTCCCCAGAAAGAACCGATTGATAGAGCAACAGGGACGCCGCTTGGCGTTGGAGTAATTGAATTGGTGCCGCAACTGGAGTAGCCATTAATAAGCGATCGCATCCTCACTATCAAATCTATCTGTGT
>CBDTXL010000957.1:0-2485 GCA_965364435.1 uncultured bacterium | reverse complement strand
AGGTTGTGTTCGATTTGGCTGATTGCAAGGGTTGATTTTCTGTTGGGGTAGTGCTCGGAGTGCCTACCCCGATTGAGAACCTATCCGAAAAGTGGATGGGTGATTTGAACCACAGATAAACACAGATGAATACAGATGGTTCAACTTCGATTTGTGTAATCTGAATATAGCGCTTTATTTTTAATAGCTATTGACGTTATGAATATCAACAATCAAGCTACTTCCACTCTTGAGAATTTTCTCCGAAGCCACAAAGAAGACATAAAGACAATTACTCAGGTTTTGGTCAAGATAACCAATCGCCCTCCTGAACAGGTTAAACCTTACCTTGATAGGCTGCTTGAACAGTTAGTGCCATCTCAACAAGAGCGTCCTTTTTATGAAACGGCTACGCCGGAAGAATGGATAGTAGCATTTCGGGAATGGGTTGAGAGCCATCGAGGGCTTAATCTTCCCTCTCTTTCTGATGAAGCTATTAGTCGAGAAAGTATTTACGGAGAAAGAGGTTAAGTGCCATACCTTGTAGATACAAATTTATTATTGCGTAGCGTAGATCCAAACCACTCCATGAACCCTGATGCTGTCAATGCCATCAACACGCTACGGAGTCAAGGAGAGCAGCTTCACAGTGTGCCGCAAAATTTAATTGAGTTTTGGAGTGTTTATACACGTCCTATAGAAAGAAATGGGTTAGGACGTACTCTAACAGAAGCACAAGCTGAAATTAACCGCTTAAAGACGCTTTTCCCTCTTCTGTTAGATACTTCTGCAATTTACGAAGAATGGGAAAGGCTGGTGGTTGTCTATGCTGTTAGGGGAGTAAACGTGCATGATGCTCGGCTGGTTGCTGCCATGCTTGTTCATGGACTAACTCATATCCTCACGTTTAACATCAGCGATTTTGCCCGTTACTCTGAAATTACGGCTGTTCATCCAACGGCTATTACGCCCTAGTCTTATGCAGCTTACCAAAAAAGTAGTTCTCGATGTGAGCGATCGCACTTTAGATGATGTGCTTTGCGATCGCTTTCTCTCAACTGTAGGGGAACGGCATTGCCGTGCCCTCACCCTGTGGCGTACTCATCAATAAAGTTGCAGGAAACAAAACGCGATCGCATGATCGCGCTACCAAAGTGCGATCGGTCTTTGGTAGTGTATTGCGGTTCCGTAGACTTGCCCGAAACCCTCTAGCAAACCTTTGTAGTATTTCCATTAAAGATTAATGTGAAGGTAAGATCCCCGACTTCTTCAAGAAGTCGGGGATCTGAACCCCATCAGCATTCAGCAGCATCGCCTCAAGCCGCATTCTACCGCGCAGCCATGCCCAAAACTCCCCGCCAAGCCCGAAAGCTTTCTCCCTTTTTCCTGTTCCCGTTTACCCTTCTCCTTACCCTCCTCCTCTCCCTCCCTTGGGTAAATGCTAAAGAAGCACCCAAACCAAAGCCGCAACCTTGGCAGATTGACGGCATCTTAGCTGCCCTTGACGACAGCCAAGACAGAGTAAAAGAATATGCTTTCAGCAAATTAGCTGAATACGAGCCGCAAGACTTAAAATCGGTGCTGAAGAAACCGGAGGATATAGCACGGAAAGCTGCCGACTTCCTCAAAGATCCAAAGGTGGACGCACCTCGTTACGGTGCAGCAGATGCCTTGGGGAAATTGGGACAGGCAGCTGCGCCCTATATCAAAGAGATTCTCGACTTCCTCAAAGATGACAAGGTGTACCCAGGTGTTCGTGAAAGTTTAGCAGTAGCCTTGGGGAACTTGGGGCAGGCAACTGCGCCCTATATCAAAGACATTCTCGACATCCTCAAAGATGAAAAGGTGAGCCCAGATGTTCGTGGCAGTTTAGCAGTAGCCTTGGGGAACTTGGGAGAGGCAACTGCGCCCTATATCAAAGACATCCTCGACTTCCTCAAAGATGAAAAGGTGGACGTATGGGTTCGTCTCGGTGCAGCAGTAGCCTTGGGGAACTTGGGGCAGACGGCTCAACCCTATATCCAAGACATCGCCGACATCCTCAAAGATGAAAAGGTGAACCCAGGTGTTCGTGACGGTGCAGCATATGCCTTGGGGAACTTCGGGCAGGCGGCTCAACCCTATATCCAAGACATCCTCGACTTCCTCAAAGATGAAAAGGTGAACCCAGATGTTCGTGGCAGTGCAGCATCTGCCTTGGGGTACTTGGGAGAGGCAGCTGCACCCTATATCCAAGACATCCTCGACTTCCTCAAAGATGAAAAGGTGAACCCAGATGTTCGTGGCAGTGTAGCATATGCCTTGGAGGACTTGGGAGAGGCAACTGCGCCCTATATCCAAGACATCGCCGACATCCTCAAAAATGAAAAGCTGGACCCAGATGTTCGTTACCGTGCAGCAGTAGCCTTGGAGAACTTGGGAGAGGCAGCTGAACCCTATATCCAAGACATTCTCGACTTCCTCAAAGATGAAAAGGTGGGCGCATCTTTTCGTGGCAGTGCAGCAG
>CBDTXL010000956.1:0-2497 GCA_965364435.1 uncultured bacterium | reverse complement strand
AACGAATCAGTTGTGTTTGCCGTCTTTATTAGGTTTGCCACCAGTTCTGGTGCCGCAGAGGGACTAGTGCAGCGCGGCAGAAATAACCCATCAATTAGGAAAGGGGAAAGGGGAATGGGGAATGGGTAATGGGTAATGGGTAATGGGTAATGGGTAAGCGGATTGCACTCCTGGTTCAATAAACTTCTTGGGGGACTACTAGATAATTTGACGCTAACTCAGCAGGACTCATTTCCTCATAATGTTCAAAAGGCTGATGAATCCAGGGATTGTCTGGTAAGTAGTCCACGTAGTAATCGGGGGTAATGACAGAGCAGTCTTTGTACCAGAGGACACAGGTGCGAATTTCCTCAATTTCACTACTGTAATGATGCTCCAGCCAGTTGATAGCCTCCCGGAGGCTGATTCCAGAATCAACTAAATCATCGACTAGCAGCACGCGACTGCCTAAGTGTTCACTAGTCATCGCCAGATGGCGGGAAAAGGCGATCGCACCTCGAACACGATTCTCTGGACCTCCATACGAAGAGGCAGAGAGAATCGCTAGCGGCTTCCGGTAAACTCGGCAGAGGATGTCGCCAACCCGCAGTCCACCCTTGGCAATGCAGACAATCTGGTTGAAATCCCAATGCGATTCATAGATTTTGACCGCCAGCTGTTCGATTTTTTGATGGTACTCTGACCAAGAAATGTAAAGGTCGGGCATAACAAGCGTCCAGAAAGGCGTCAATAGAGAGTAAACAAATTAAACAAAATAGTACAACGAGAGTTTGGAATCGAACGACCGTCAGAGGTTATGTTATCGTTGTGCGATTTTGATTCCCAATTGCTAGTTCATATGCTGCTATGAGTAACATTTCGCCTTCTGACTCTTCTGTTCCCCCAGCTACACCTAAGCCAGATAAGCTGAGTCTCAGCACCAAACTGGCTTACGGTGCCGGGGATGCAGGAGCAGCGATTACCGCAAATATTCTGGCGTTTTATCTACCGATTTTTCTAACCGACGTTGCTGGTTTAGAAGCAGGATTAGCTGCGGGTGTTTTGCTCATTGGCAAAATTTGGGATGCGGTGAATGACCCAATTGTCGGGGTGTTGAGCGATCGCACTCAGAATAGGCGCTGGGGGCGTCGGCTTTCCTGGATGCTGTATGGAGCAATTCCTTTTGGCATTACCTTCTTCTTGCAATGGCTTGTACCCCCCTTTAACAGCAACGTCAACACCAATCAGTGGGGGTTGTTTTGGTACTACGTCCTGGTGGCGATTTTATTCAATACTTTCTACACCGCCGTTAATTTACCCTACACCGCCCTGACCCCAGAACTGACCCAAGACTACGACGAACGAACTACCTTGAATAGCTTTCGGTTCGCCTTCTCAATTGGAAGCAGTATTCTCTCTGTTATTTTCTTCGGTATCATCGCTGCCTTATTTCCCAACAATCGGCAGCTACAGTACTTAATTGTTGCCTTAGGCTGTACAGTGCTTTCGGTGCTGACCTTGTATTGGTGTATTTGGGGCATCAAAAATCGCGTCTTGGCAGTAGAAGCGAAGATGCCCATAGCTGAGCAGCCTGTAACTCTCCCGTTCTTAGAACAGTTAAAGATTGTTTTCAATAATCGACCGTTTCTCTATGTCATTGGCATCTATCTTTGTTCCTGGTTGGGCGTCCAGGTTACAGCAGCCATTATCCCTTACTTTGTCCTCAGATGGATGGGTGAATCGGATTCAGTGGTTGCCCTGCTGATCGTTGCTGTTCAGGGAACTGCCTTTGTAACGCTGTTTGTCTGGAGTGCCGTCAGCAAACGAGTCGGCAAAAAAGCCGTTTACTTTATGGGCATGACGTTGTGGATTATCGCTCAAGGAGGACTGTTTTTCCTTCAGCCTGGTCAACTGGTTTTGATGTATTTGCTGGCGGTAATGGCGGGTTTTGGGGTTTCCACCGCCTATCTCGTCCCTTGGTCAATGCTACCCGATGTGATTGAACTCGATGAACTCCAAACGGGTCAGCGTCGTGAAGGCATCTTTTATAGCTTCATGGTGCTACTGCAAAAAGTGTGTTTAGCGATCGCTGTTTCCCTAGTATTAAAAAGCTTGGATTGGGCTGGATATATTAAGCCTACCCTGGAGAACCCAACGCCAAGTCAACCTGATGCTGTACTCTTAGCAATTCGCGTCGCCATTGGTCCTCTGCCGACAATTGCTTTAATTATCGGCATGATCCTTGCCTACTTTTATCCCATTACCCGCGAAGTTCATGCCGAAATCCTCTTAAAGCTTAAGGAGCGCAATTCAGGAGACATCTCCAGAAATTAAACTTCAGTCCAAGTGGTACAAGGCTTTCAGATTCATAACTTTTATCGGCTTTGCCAGATTGTGATTGTACCGTCTTGATTGCCACTGATAAGCGTCTGACCATTAGGACTGAAGGCAAGGGAGAAGATTGGGCTGGAAAACCCTGTAAGGGTATTAAGCTTTGAGCCAGTTTGCAGATTCCATA
>CBDTXL010000955.1:0-2498 GCA_965364435.1 uncultured bacterium | reverse complement strand
TGTTGAACAAATTGTTAAATGAAGGAGGTCTTGTTATTAAATGGGAACGCAAAATTAAAAACAAAGGTGATGCTGTTTATTCAATTTAGCTGCGTAGCAGCTTAGCCTCACCAGTTTTTTATGAAGCCGAAGACGCTACTCCTGACAGGAGCCCCCGGTATTGGTAAGACCACGCTCCTCCTAAAAGTAGTCTCATCCTTGAAAGGATATCGTATTCGCGGCTTGCTCACGGATGGAATCAGCAGGACGGAAGGCGCATCGGTTTCCAGCGGCAAACTCAAAAGCGGGAAAACTGCAACCCTCGCCCACGTAGACCTAAACTCCCGTTACCGCGTCGGGCGATACGGGTTATAGCGCCGGTTCAGCAAAAATCCTTGACAAAGTAACTCATATATGTATTTTAGGAGTGTTAGCGAAACTCGGCGTGACAAATAGATAGAGGGGTATCGAACCCCTCTACTTCCCGCCTTATATCCCAGACTTAAAGCTACTGGACTTTACGGCGATTTATGTAATTCACCGGATCTCCGGTGTTATCAAAGGTCGGTCATTAAAAGATGCTTGCCGCAGTGGTAAGACTTGAGGAGTCCAAAGCCGTCAGTCCAGCTACCAGACTTTGTTGGGAGCTATCGAGCGGTTGTCCGCCGAATTCCTGGTACATGCGAGCGAGGGCACCCGTGAAGCCAGCGTTGTAGTCGAGAGCGACTTCGTTGGTGATATAGTTAGTGCGATCGTCCACATAGGCGTTATCATTTGGCGCAGAAGGTCCGCCGACGAGAGCGCCGGTAAGGACGTGGCGGTTGAGGACGGGGTCGTTGATGTTATTCGTCAACGAACCGTGAGCAGCACGGTGGTGGGGGTTCACCGGCGAGTTTTCGCCAAAACCAACCACATAACTGCGGTTGTTGGGGTTGTCGCCGAGAATGTAGTCGATCTGCTTCTGGGCAAAGTCGGAGTAGCGATTGTTGGGGTCATTAACAGTGTCGGCGTAGATGCCTGCGAGGAAGGCAGTGTTGGCACTATATCGGAGAGAACCCCACTGGCTGAGCCAAGCCAGTCCGCCC
Source organism: uncultured bacterium (assembly GCA_965364435.1). GTDB lineage: Bacteria > Cyanobacteriota > Cyanobacteriia > Cyanobacteriales > Coleofasciculaceae > CBDTXL01. The sequence goes on along the minus strand of CBDTXL010000955.1, from coordinate 1,434 downwards.
TGAGTTTTGGTGACGCTGCCGTTCGTCCAGTTGTTCAGCCAGCCTTCAACATCGCTACGGTACTTCGCATTACCCGTCTCCTGGGCAAGGAGGATGCCCGCACCATGAGATTTGTCGTCCCAGTTTTGGGTCCATCCTGAGTTTATGCCCTGGTATAAACTTTCAGCTTTGTTGAGGTAGGTGGTGTCTGTCTTGCCGGTAGCCTCAGTAGCCTTGTGGAGCCAGGTAGCCGCCCAGACGAGTTCGTCGTTGTAGCCGCTCCAGGAATTGTAGAAGTTGGCAGCATCAGGGATGGAATCAGAGTATTTACCGCGATAGGTGTCGGCAAAGTTGAAGAGTTGGACAGCGTGAGTGAGGAGCTTATCAGCGTAGGCAGCGTCAGTGGGTCGGAAAGCTATTGAAGCCGAGGCAAGGGCAGCAGCAGCTTCACCCGCCAAGTCCGAACCAGGACGCTGGGCGTCAATCTTGAAGGCAGGTCGCGCCATCGTCATTTTTTCCGGTGGTCCCCAGTAGGCGTGGTCAACTCCACCCAGTCCGACCTGTCCGTAGAACTCATTGGGGGCAGTGTGAGCTTTGAGGATGTAATCAGTGCCCCACTTTATCGCATCTAGTGCCTCATCCAGTTGACCACTTTTCTCGTAGCCTTCGCGGTATTGAACTACACCCCAGCCCAGCATGGTCATCGAGGAAGCCATAGGGAAGCCGAACTTTACATGGTCGCCAGCGTCGTAGTATCCGCCAGTGAGGTCGTGCCCGACATCGGCTCCATCGTTCAGTGCAGAGTCGCCGCGCCATGTCACCCGATTGCTTGTGGGCAGGTCGCCAGAGCGCTGGGCCTCATAGAATAAGAAAGACTTCTGGAGGGCTTCGCCGTAGTTGAAGGCTCCTTGCTGTGGCGAGTCGTTGTCTAGGATTGTTGCTACGCCTTGAGCATCGGCAATTGTGGCATTGGTAGGCGTTGACAGGTTAACCCGAAAGGTTTCGTTCGGCTCAACGACAGTATCACCATTGACGCTGACAAAAACTTTCTTCTCGGTTTCACCAGGAGCAAAGGTGACGGTGTTTGATGTGGCGGTGTAGTCTGAACCCGCTACGGCGGTGCCATTAGCAGTGGCGTAGTTGACTTTTACCGTCTGAGTACTGGCGCTTGAAAGTTTGACAGTGAACACCGCGTTGCTGGTGCCACTGTTGCCTTCGGTGAGGCTGACATCATTGATGGATAACTGCGGCAGCACAACAGCAAGGTCGTCATTGACAATCGTGCCCACGCCTTGAGCTTTACCGATAGTAGCGTTGGTAGGCGTCGAAAGGTTAACCCGAAAGGTTTCGTTCGGCTCAACGACAGTATCACCATTGACGCTGACAAAAACTTTCTTCTCGGTTTCACCAGGAGCAAAGGTGAGCGTATTTGATGTGGCAGTGTAGTCTGAACCC
>CBDTXL010000954.1:0-2498 GCA_965364435.1 uncultured bacterium | reverse complement strand
ACAAAGCGTTGTGGGTTGATCAGATTGGCGGTATTGCCGATCGCTACTCCTAGCGCCCAACCAGCTTGTTCCAAAGCTTGACTGGCGAGGTTGTCTCCCTGTTCTGCTGCCTGACTCACTAGCTGGGCAGTGATATCCTCCACGTTGTCTTTCACTAAGGTACGCAGAACTTTTCCTTGGTTTGATTCTGCCTGTAGCCATTCCTTTACCTGTTGGGCGATGTAGGGACCGGAAGCTAATCGTTCCACGCATCCGCGCTTACCGCATAAGCACATAGGACCGTTGGGGTCTACGACTGTATGACCAATTTCCCCCGCCATGCCACCTGCACCGCGCCAGGGTTGTCCATTCAGAATCCAGCCGCCCCCGACGCCAGTGCTGACGGTGATGTAGAGTAAGCTGTTATAGCCAAGACCCGCACCAAAGCGATGTTCACCCAGTGCGGCGACGTTGGCATCGTTGTCTACGCTGGCAGTTGCCCCGAATTCGGATTCTAGTAGCCGTTGCAATTCAATATTTTCCCAGCCAGGGACATGATGGGACAGTCGCACTGCACCCATTTTGAAATCCACTGGTCCTCCGAAGCTGACACCAATGGCAGTGGGTTTTTCTCCTGCTAGCACCTCGTGGGCTAGAGAAATCATGATTTTGAGGTCGGTGCTGGCATCGGCGTTAGGGGGAGAGAAAGCACGTTGGTGCGCTTGCCATTGGCGCTGTCCAGGGGAGATGACAGCTGCCGTGTGCTTGGTGCCGCCAAAGTCAAGGGCGAGTACGAGTGGAGTCAATTTGGAATCTGGAATTTGAGATTGTGGGGACGGACTTGTGTGTCTGCCCTATTTTATTGATGAAGCTCACCCACCTTTAAGAGGTGGGTCTCTCGTCGATCAATTCTATCCAATCCATCTGTGTTTATCTGTGTTCATCTGTGGTTGAAATTCCTAGATAAGCATTTTCGCAAGAGGTCTAACCTTCAACCTCTCCACCCACAACCACATCGCGAATCCGTAAACTAGGGCCACCACAACCCACCGGCAAGCCACCTTGCCCTGCCTTGCCACAACCACCGGATTCATCCCAGTAGAAGTCATTGCCGATCGCTTCAATATCTGCCAAAGTTTTGAAGACGTTCCCAGAAAGAGTAACATCCCGCACTTGCTCAGCAATCTTACCATCGCGAATCATCCAGGCTTCACCAGCACTGAAGGTGAACATTTCGCCATTCGTCATGCCGCCTGTCCAGTTCCGGGCATAGACACCTTCTTTGATACCCTTGAATAAATCTTCTACTGGCGTTTTTCCCCGCTCAATCCAGGTGTTGGTCATCCGGACGATAGGGGGATAGTGGTAGTTGAGGCAACGGGCATTGCCGGTTGGTGTTTCTTCCAACTTACCAGCCGTTTCACGAGAGTGAAGACGCCCTACTAAAATGCCATCTTTAATCAGCTGAGTGGTAGTTGCTGGTGTGCCTTCGTCGTCGTAGAAGTAGCTGCCACGATGCCCTGGAGGTGCTGCACCATCAAAGATTTGCAGTTCTGGAGGACCGAATTGACGCCCGATGCTCATCACTTCTAGTAAGTCGGGGTTTTCATAAGCCATGTCGGCTTCGGAAAGATGTCCGAAGGCTTCATGGACAAACAAACCTGTGAGGATCGGGTCAATCACTACGGTATAGGTGCCTCCCTTCACTGGCGGTAGGGAGAGGGCGGTAACGGCTCGTTGGGCAGCACTTCGTACCTGTTCATCTAAACTTGTAAGGTCTTCGTAGGCTTTGCGAGAGCCAGTGGTTTCCCTGGCGGTTTGCACAATGTCACCGTTACGGGCGGTAGCACAGAAGCGCATTTCTATATCTATCCAGGATTGCTCAATCAGAGTGCCTTCGGAAGTCGCAATAATCACTCGCTGGGTACTATCGCCATAACGCACAGAGGTTGTGGTGATGCGGGGTTCATAGTTCTTGAGAATTTCGTTGTAGCGATCGCACAATTGTTTTTTCTCTCGCAGAGGTATCTTGCGGGGGTCAGTGCCTGTGAGAGGGAGTTGGCAAACGTCCTGCACTGGCTTAATGGGAGCGAGAATAGTTTCCTCATCACCAACGATTCGCGCTGCTGCGATCGCTTCCTCAACTCGTTCTGACAAGGTTGAAAGCTGGTTGAAACTCGCAAAGCCCCAACCTCCTTTATAACAAGCCCTTACCTGTCCACCAATCGACAGACCTTCACTCAGGGTTTCCACCTTGTCGCCCTGCAAGAAAATACTGGTTCCTTCTGATTCTTCCAAACGAATCGCTAAGTAATCGACGCGGGAGCGATAGCGAGAAATCAGGTCAGAGAGCAAATTTTTGGCATCAGCGAGTACAGTCGGCATAGGAGGCAGCAAAATCAACGCATTGCCCTCATTGTGCAATGACAGAGGCATTGAGTGCCACAGCATCATGACAATCGCTGGCGTATACAGTAGGAACAAGCGATTTTCTAACAGCACTGATGACACTGGATTTG
>CBDTXL010000953.1:0-2500 GCA_965364435.1 uncultured bacterium | reverse complement strand
TTGCAGAGGGTAGGGAAGCGGAGGGTGTTGAGGAGTTAGTGCGATCGCGCATTATTGAAAACTGGGAAACCCAGGATGAGCCAGAGCATCTGAGGACAGTACGCGATCGCCTTTTGTGGAGCGATCGCAAGGATCAGTTGCTTAGGCTATATCAGCAGATTTTGCAAACCTCTCTTACCCCCCCTTCCCAAGGCGGGGGTGGGGGGGTGAAAGCCAATGACAAGCCAGAGCACATGGAATTGCGGCTGTCAGGGTTGGTGGTCAAGCAGCAGGGTAAGTTAAGGGTTTATAACCGCATATATGCCTCTGTTTTTAACCAGAGTTGGGTTGAGAATGCGTTAGCCGAAGCAGGTTTACAGCCTGACGTAGCAGAAACACAAGCTCCTTCTAAAGCAGAAGTTCAGGCACTAGAGCAGGCTGAACTAGAGGCTCTGCAACAGTTTGAGTCCCAACAAATTGAGGCTTTACTTCTAGCAATGCAAGCAGGGCAAACCTTAAAAGCCCTAGTTCAGGATGGTTGTCCACTGCAAAACTATCCAACTGTAAGCCCTCTGTATGCTTTACAGACGATTCTTGACAACATCTACGAACGAAATAAGTTCAAAGCTCATCTGGGCGGGGTTAATGGTGTGAGTTTTAACACCAGTGGACGGCGCATTATCACTGCTGGTACAGACGGCAGAGTTAGTATTTGGAATCTTTCTGGACAGAAAATCACTGAATGGAAGAGCCATCAAGGTTCAATCTGGAGTATGAGTTTTAGCCGGGATGGACGACTCATTGCCACAGTGGGACTGGATGGTATCACTAGACTCTGGAAGGCGTCTGGGCAGGAGTTGACTCATTGGACTGCCCATCTGGGAGCGGTTAAGTTTGTGACTTTTAGCTCAGATGGGCGGATAATTGCCACTGTTGGGGTCGATGACGTTCAACTTTGGAATCTTTCTGGGCAGCAGCTAGCTCAATGGAATACTAGTCAGGACAAGGTTGTTCATGGAACTTTTAGCCCAGATGGGCAAAGCTTTGCCACAGCAGGTGAGGACGGCACAATTCGATTTTGGAATTTGTCTGGGCAGCAGATAAACCAATGGAAAGCTCATCACGGTGGAATTATTGATGTAAGTTTTAGCCCCAATGGTAAGCAAATTGCTACAGTCTCAAAGAGTGGCAAGGCCAAGCTTTGGAATCTGTTAGGACAACAATTAGTTCAATTTAATCACTATCCACTTTTAGTTAGGAAAGTGAGTTTCAGCCCAGATGGGCAGCATCTTGTCACAGCAGGTTTAGATAGCACAATCGAACTTTGGAACCTGTCAGGGCAGCAGTTAGCTCAACTGAAAGGTCATAAGGGTTTAGTCAGAAGTGTGAGCTTTAGGCAAGATGGGCAATACCTTGCAACAGCGAGTGCAGATGGGACAGTCCGGCTCTGGGACTTATCAGAGAAGCATCCGGCTCAATTGAAGGGTCATCAAGGCAAGGTCTGGAGTGTGAGCTTTAGCCCAGACGGGCAGCTGATTGCCACCGCAGGACGGGACGGCACCGCCCGACTCTGGAACTTGGCAGGGCAACAGTTGGCTCAATTGAACGGTCATAAAGGCTCGGTCTGGAGTGTCAGTTTTAGCCCCAATGGTCAGTACCTAGTCACGAAAGGCTCAGACAGCACCGCCCGACTCTGGAACTTGGCAGGGCAGCAGTTGGCGAAACTAGACGGTCATAAAGGTTGGGTTACCCGTGTGACTTTCAGCCCCGATGGGCAACGCCTTGCCACTGTAGGACGGGATGGTACAGCTAGAGTCTGGGACTTGTCGGGTCAGCTAATTTCTCAAGTGATTCCTCAGCAGGGCTGGGTCTGGAGTGTGAGTTTTAGCGCCGATGGGCAACTCGTTGCCACTGTAGGAGTAGATGCCACACCTCCACTCTTAGACTTGTCGGGGCGGCAGATAGTGCAATTGAAGGATTATCAGGGCAAGGTCGTGAGTACAAGTTTCAGCCCCAATGGGCAATACCTCGCCACGGCAAGCTCAGACGGAACCGCCCGACTCTGGAACTTGTTTGGGCAGGAGTTAGCTCAACTTGACGGTCATCAGGGCTGGGTTACCAGTGTGAGTTTTAGTTCTGATGGGCAACGAGTTGCCACGGCAGGGGAAAAGGGCACCGTCTGTCTATGGGATCTGTGTGGGCGACAAATTTCTCGATTTGAGAGCAACCAAGGTGTGATCTACGGGATGAGTTTCAGTCCCAATGGACAGTACCTTGCTACCGCAGGACAAGACGGCACCGTTAGGCTGTGGCGGGTTGAAGGATTAGATGAGCTTCTCTCAAGGGGCTGCGACTGGCTTAAAGATTACTTTGCCACTCATCCGGAAGAACTAGAAAAGCTGAAGGTCTGCCAAAACCGATATAACTCTGTTGAAGCAGGTACAAATCTCGCCAAAGCGGGTGATGGCGCTGTGGCGACCGAGGAACTAGCTATCCCAAAGGGAATCGCTCATCAAAACAC
>CBDTXL010000952.1:0-2500 GCA_965364435.1 uncultured bacterium | reverse complement strand
CCTCAACAGCAAGCCCAAGCCGATGCTCCCAGTGCGGTTAAACCACCTGTGGAAGCAGCAGCGCCTCAACAGCAAGCCCAAGCCGATGCTCCCAGTGCGGTTAAACCACCTGTGGAAGCAGCAGCGCCTCAGAAGCAAGAGGAAATCGTTGATTCCACTGCGGTTACGAAGCCGTTAGCCAAGTCGAACCCTCAGGCACAAGCGGTTCCTAAACAGACCATTGCTCAATTACCAACCTCAGAAGCATCGCTCCCTGACGGCACCTACCTCTATGGGCAGTCTTCAGAATCACAACAGATTGGTAAAGAATATATAATATTTGAAGCGAGTCAGGGCAAGGTGACGGGCGCGATGTATCTACCTAGCTCTGAATATAGCTGTTTTCACGGCACGCTTGATTCAAAGCAAATGAACTTGACCGTTGTCAATCCCTACGACCAAACGGCTTTCTCTCACAGCATCGCTCGGGCACAGCCAGCGCATATTGCCGCAGCGGGTGGGCAAATAAACCTTCAAAATACCTACGATACGGTTACTTATCCTCACACAGTTCAACTTGAAGGATATCAACCGATTAGTAAGGTTAGCGATAACGACCAGCAAGTTTTGAATCTCTGCCGGAACAACTCTTACCAGCAGACCAGCAACTAGTAAAAACCTACCCAATGACTGTCGGCTTACAAGTTACTGCTCATTACCATAGGTCCAGCAGGACTTTTTGGTGCGGATAATACTTCTACAGTAACCACTAAATCTGTCATCTCAAAATTCGAGGGAAGAGAAAGTTTGACAAAAACTGCTCCCTTTTTATTGGCATTAAATTGCTCCCAAGGGATTTTTTCCCCGTTAACGACTGACCAAAGTTGATAGAACTGACCTTTAGGTAAAACAGGAAGATTTCGTAGAATTAAAACGGCTTTGGCTTCACCTGGCGTCAGAACAATATTTCCAGAGGCAGCAGATGCCTGATCCATTCCTTTGAGGGAGACTAACTGAGTATTAGGCTGTTGGAGCATGGCAATGACATCTTTTTGCCGAGTTATCTGTTGCCGCAGACGGTAGTTATCTAAACCGAGAACCAAAGCCCATAGTGCCGCAACACTTCCAACAAGGCGGCTCCCTAGTAAAAGAGACCTCTTGAGTTTTCGAGGAGGTACTGAGTTGTAGTTCCTATCGGCGTCGGCAGTGTCCAGGAGCGCTGAACGAAGGTGTTGCGGTGGTTCTACTTCGGGGAGAGCATAGGGGATGAGTTCCAGCACTTCCTGCAAACGATTCACTTCTGTTGCGAGTTCAGGATGTTCTGTAAGCAGCTGCTTCAATTCCTCAGCTTCTTCAGAGATGAGGTTGCCGAGAACATAACCGGCCATCAATTCTTCTAATCGTTCAGGAAGTTCTTGCCCGGTCATAATTTCAACTATTCAATAAAATCTTGTAGGTTCTTTCTGAGATTCAACAAGCCTTGACGAGACCAAGTCTTGATCGTCCCTAAGGGGATATCTAAATTCTTAGCAATTTCTGATTGACTCAGACCCTCGTAATAAGCCATCTCTAATACTTGCCGTTGTTTTTCTGGCAGTTGAGCGAGGGCACTCTGGACAAAGTGCGATCGCTGGCTTAAAGAAGCCGACTCGAAAGGCGTGGGAGGGGATGTTTCAGTAGCCATCATCTGACTCCATCGCTGGATAAATTTCAAGTTGCTGCCACGCGATCGAAGTTTATCAATCGCCCGTGAGCGAGTCAGGGTTGTCAAAAAGCTGCCCAGAGAACCACGCGCCGGATTGTAGGTGCCACTACGCCAGAGAATTAGAAAAATTTCTTGGGTCAGGTCTTCTGCTTCTTGAGGATTTGTCAAGATTCTCAATGCCAATCTGTAGACAAGACTGGCATAGCGGTCATAGAGAACGCCTAAGGCAGAGGATTGACCAGCCTTCATCGCACGAAACAACTCGGCATCGGTCTCCAGGTCTTGGCAGTGTACTCTGTAATCGGTAGAGTCAAGATCCATAGGTTTCTTGCACAACAGACCTGAACCTATAATTTCCGAGTTGATTCCAGTCATGGCAACAAGCGCGTATTTAGGAAGAACCAGATCGGATATCATCTGTTCAGATACGGATAAGAGAGCTGATTGGATGTACATGAGCTGAATTTTTAACCTAACTCACAACAAATGCAGGATATTTGCAATCCAATCAGAGGCGCAATCCGTACTAGAAAGAGGAACCACCATTAGTCATTACCTGGTGACTCCTTGAATCACAATCCCTAGAAGTTGGAAAATGAACATGAACTGGAAAGTGCTTTGTTTAATCGCTGGCCTGACTTTAACGGCTAGCCTCTCTGCCTGCTCTAACTCTACTCCCGATAGCCAAAATCAGGTCGCTCCGGGTGGTGCTTCCGCGCCTGCTGAAACTGGCACTACTGGTGATGCCGTAAAGAACGACAAGGCTGGTGATGCCATGAAGAAAGACAACACTGGTGATGCCATGAAGAAGGACAA
>CBDTXL010000951.1:0-2501 GCA_965364435.1 uncultured bacterium | reverse complement strand
TAATGGGTAATGGGTAATGGGTAATGGGTAATGGGTAATGGGTAATGGGAATTGCCTATTGCCTATTCCCCAAAAGCGTTTATCTGTAGCTACCATTTAGTGAAATAGGATGTTGACGGCGAATACTGGCTGTTAGAATCCAGAGAGTTTCTGGGCTTGATTTCCATGAGTCACATTGTTTTTAACCTTTGTAGGCGATCGCGCAGTGTGCTACTAGTGCGTGAAGCGAAGCTAGCGCCTTGCCGATCACTACCGTTGTTAGTGACTAACAAGTTAATCACCAAAGGACTGCTCTTAGCGTTACTGGGTACACTGGGGACGCCGGTAAATGCTCAGCCCTCAAGGGTACCCGTAGTAGCCCAAGCTCAAGATGCTTCCGAAACAAATGCGATCGCACAACAATTGTTAGGGCGGTGGCAAGCAAAAGACCCCACATCAGACCAGGTCGTCACATTGATTTTTGCACCAGTGGGCAATTTATTTATCGTTCTGCCGCCACGGGACGGGTCTTCTGTTGCCCTTAAGGTTGCTTACCAGATTAATCCGACGACTCAACCTAAGCAACTTGACATCCAACTCAGCCCTGAGCAAAAAGCTTTAACGATTTTTGAGTTAACCGCCGATGGTAAGCTGCGCTTAGAACTAGAGGGGCTTGCTCCTGGAAAACCCAGACCCACAGGGTTTCAAGCCAACGCTACCCTATTCGAGAAAGCTTCTGAGGCAACGACAGTACCTGAGAACATTCAAGTGATTGAGTTCCAAGCTTTCGAGGATTCAAATAACCAGAAAGTCCAGAAGCCACAAGATGAAGCTAAGAACTATATGTATGCCCTGACACAAGTGCAGCAGGCGCATTATCGGGAACAGGGAAAATTTGCCACGGCGATTGAAGAAGTGAGCATCGGACTGAAGACCGAAACCGAGTCCTATCGTTACCGAATTGTGCCCCAGGGAGATAATACGCAAAGCGTGATGATCGCGGCCCAAGCCAAAAAGTCTGATCTTCCAAGCTATACGGGCGCTGTGTTTACGACCAAAGTGAATGGAGAAACTACTCCCGTTTCCCAGATTTGCGAAACTGATAAACCCTCTACTTCGCCTCCTGCGATGCCAGTTGCTCCGGCGGGTGGTTCATCGAAAATTCAATGTCCGGCGGGTTCTCGTCCACTGCTTTAGCGCAAACTGTTGACCCGATGGGGAGTCCCACGCTTCCAGCTCATTTTGCGTACCGATAAGAGCGATCGCAGGAAGCTAATTTTTAGGACAGATCTCGAAGGATGATGTTCCATACATAGCACCTTGTATGATTTCTTCAATTGCAGTTGGCTTCCAGACAATTCCCAACTGAGCTAGGAAGGTATCATCACCAATTCGCCCTGAATATATACCAAAAAACCTTCTCCCTTTACCTATAATAGATTCACCAAATTCTGTGACACCCTCTGGAGACCAAAAACCCACCTCCTGTGCGTACACGGGTGAACCAGACATTCCTTCGCGTGTTGCTGTGTCAATAAATACTTTTGGCAATCCATCGATATCTATGTCGGGTTCTGAGGCAATACTTCCACGCTTCCAAACCGGGAAATTGGCCCCTCCACTCATTCCTTTTGGAAAACCCAATATAAAAACGTCTAGACTTGGACGCAGTCGAATCTTGTGGAGAGTAAGGATTGGGTCATTTGCTGGTCGGATTCTAGTTTTTTCAATGCCATTAATAGGAATTGCAACTACATCAACATTATGCCGATGTTGTGGATGTTCGTACCATACCGGCTTAATAGGTGCCTCTCCTTCATCTTTATAAAGTCGTATTGTATACGAACGCCAGTATATCCCTTGTGTTTCTGAATCATCTTGACTCAGGTATGGAATCTGAATCTGCAATCGATCTGGAAGAGCGGCATCCTTGTGTAAAGGATTCAAAGTTTTGGGATCTCTTCCAGTAACATTGTGCCAGTTTGTTATGAAATAAGATTGCCCCTCATATAAATAGACGAAGGACGTACCAAGAGCCAGGCATGCGTCTTTGAAATACATAAATATGCGGAGAGGCACAAATGAAAGCTCCTCACTTATTACAGTAATTTTCAGAGTTAAATCAGTCATAAATTCTGCCCATGCCACGACAAAACTGTAAAATATGATTCCTCAATTCTAGGCTACAGTTGCCAAAAAGCTGTCAAGGTAGCTGATGATAAACCTTATTGGAAACGCGATCTGCTGCTTGCAAAAGCGCAACGCGATCGCATACCCTCCCCAACTTTCCCGATTAACCGTTACCGTGAGAGTCCTATGCAAGAGGACTTTCGTTATAAGCTGTGGGATTTAAATCCCTGGCTGATGATGCAACTAGTGCAAGATCTGAGTATGAGGAAAAAGCGATCGCTAATCCTCAATCTACTCTCTGATAACCTTCTAGAGCAGCCAGCAAGACATTAACTAGGGGATGGTCAATTAACTGTTTCAAGGCTTCAGTGCTGACTCCTTTGAGTGCCTCC
>CBDTXL010000950.1:0-2501 GCA_965364435.1 uncultured bacterium | reverse complement strand
TGTGCCCTTGAAAAGTAAAAAGTTGTTTACCATCTGCAACTTGCCACAAGCGAATCTCGCCATCATTATCACCTGTCGCCAAAAGTTTTCCATCGGGGCTAAATGCCACTGAGAAAACACCACTGAAGGTTTCAGCAAAAACTGACTTAACGAGTTCGGCGTTCTGGAAATTAACATGATGTAAATTTGCTTCCTGGAGGTAGGCTTGCCAGATTGTTAAACCCGAAAAATCGTAGCCTGTTAAATCAATTTTCAGTTCATGGCAGAGGTTAAGTAAGTTGCCACCGCCATAACCTGGTAGGGGGTTTGGTGATGCTCTCAGTTGAGTTAAAATTCGTTGAAGTTGCTGTTCAATGGCTCTGGGGGAACTAAATGTTTTGCGGATTTGTTGAGCAATCTCCCCCAATATCAATCGGCATTGGCTTTCTCGGATATAGTCTTTGACGGTTGTTTTGAGCAGAGCATGACTTAGCAGCAGCGAGATTTGTGTGGTAATCAGTTCGGTTACGATCTGCTCGATCAATTGGTCAGTCACATACTCCATCACCACGGGTTGCTGGGTGTAACTACCGGATTGTTTTTCAATTAGCGATCGCCCATTCAACCCTTCCAATGCTGTCAACAAGTTTGCTCGGGAAACAGCAGGCACAATGTCTTCGTGTAACTGAGCGATCGTCGTCCAGTCCCGATTAATCGCCAACCAGTACATAATGGTTTGCTCTAAAGGGGAGAGGCGATGGAACTGTTGATCTAAGAGTTGGCAAATGCCGTTGAACAGGAGTGTATCTTGCTCTAAGAATGTGCCAATCTCACCGTCAAACAAGTCTCGAATCGATGTGGCAACAATTTTCAAGGCTAGGGGATTATTGCCATAGCGATCGCCAATTTCTTGCTTTTGTGTATCGGAACCAGAGACTTGTTTCCCCTGAAATAGAGCAATTGCCGCCTCAGTAACTCCCCGCAGTTGCATTGAATGAACGGATACTAATCCTTCAATAGCAACCATTTCTGTTGGCTTTTCCCGACTAGTGACAATTAAACAACTTTGATGAGCGGTTTCTCCAATTAGCTTAAGAAGTTCACCATATCCTTCATACCCCGGTCGATACTGACCGACACTACCTACATTTAAAATAGTTTCCCAGTTATCCAAAATTAGCATACATCGTGAAGCACGCAGATAGTGGAGCAACTGGCTCATTTCTGCTTTAGTTTCTTGCTGATTTGATAGGAAAGGCACTAAGTCAGCTAGGAGAGTTTCTAGGGAGGGAGCGTTGCGGAGACTGCGCCAGACTATGTATTCAAATTTGTCTTGTTCTCTTAGCGGATGTGCCGCCCATATCTGTTGTGCGAGTTTCACGGCTAAAGCTGTTTTGCCAATTCCACCCATGCCAAGGAGAGCGATTAATCGACAACGTTCTTGCACAATAGCTTGTGTGAGCGTAGTTAATTCTTCAGTTCGCCCATAAAAAAAAGAGACATCAATTGCCTCACCCCAATCTTGCCGATTGTTAGTATTTTTTACGCCAACAAAGGGAAGAGTATTAGTTGATAGGGTAGAGAGCGGTTGTGTTTTAATACTGTGTCGTCTTAGCCCTGACTTGACATTACTTTTAGTAACCTTTTCTCCCAAAGCTTCTGAGAGAGTTCGCCATAAAGTAAAGCCAACATTCCGAATGTAGTCGTGATCGTAGCTAAAGCTTTCGGCAATTTCTGCATAAGATTGCCCTTCCCAACACTGCCGCAGCACTAGTTCTTGTACGTCGCTCAAACCCTTTTGGTGTAGAACGGTATCCAAAAATACCAATGCTTCTTCAATTGTCATTGCTTTGCCTCACTAGGAATTGGGCAGAACCTGCTTAATCTGAGAGCTTGAGCAATATTTCCTGGCTGAGATGAGCTAATTAATTTGAATGAGTGGATCGTCGCCTATCATACCTGATTTTTTGTGATTTTTTCTCACAGCCAAATCCTAGGGTAAGCAACTAATCTCTATGTATTCAAGAAATTTCCGGCGTTGTAGTTTCAAGCCCAGGCAAATAAGCACATGTCTAAGAAAAATGAGGTTAATTCTTGTGAAGCTGCCTCTGATCATGAGGAGCAGCAAGGGCGACTCCAAGTGGGTGATTTAGATTATTCAGTGGAGCTTTCGGATGAGGAATTAGAGGCAGTAGCGGGGGGATTTAACCCACAACCTGACCCTCCTGGCCGCTATTTACGGGGAATCAGTGTCGCCTTCGTTCCACCCGATCCCTATTAGCCAATTGTCAGCTTCCCTTGACCCAAATGTCTGACACCAGAACAGGGTTAGTACCTAACTAGTAAACGATCAAATCAACCAACAAGGAGAATTTAACTGATGAATACGAAATATTTAGCGATCGCTTTTGGTGCCACCCTGAGCATCCTGTCTTTCTCTTCAGTTGCTAAAGCTGCACTCACAAACAACGCAATCACCGCCAACGCAATCACCGCCAACGCAATCACCGCCAACGCAATCA
>CBDTXL010000949.1:0-2502 GCA_965364435.1 uncultured bacterium | reverse complement strand
ATATAACGCACAGTATTTGTGACGATCGCATCACTGGTTGTATCTCCAGATTGGATAATCGTTATTTCTGTTAAGTCTAGAAGATGCGCTCTGATGCAGCTCTTCTCGCTTGCGCTATCGCACATCCAGGAGAAAATCACTTTGCCAGATTTGATTAGTCACGCCCAGCCCCCCTTAGAATTTATCCCACCGGCTCTAAATTCCCTAGTTTTACGAGTTGCCCAACAGGTGCTGCCCTTCTGGATTCGTTCACATACCTCGATTACGGAAATTCAAGCAGACAACGTAGAGGTTTTAGTCGATTTGTATCGCCAGTTTCAAGAGGGTAAGATCCGCTTTTTGATCGCATTTCGCCATCCCAGTGTTGATGACCCCCTCTGTATGACCCACTTGCTTTGGCGGTTGGTGCCACAGGTAGCAAAAAAACAGGGCATATCACTACAACGCCCGATTCATGCTCATTTTATCTATGACCGGGGCATTCCACTCTGGGCGGGGTCACAAATGGGCTGGCTCTACTCTCACTTGGGTGGCACCCCCATTCAGAGGGGCAAGGCAGACTGGAGAGGGTTGCGCGCGGCTCGTGACTTGTTTGCCAATGCTCAGCTACCTATGGTAGCTGCCCCAGAAGGAGCCACTAATGGTCACAATGAGATTATCAGCACACTAGAACCGGGTATCGCTCAATTAGGATTTTGGTGTGTTGAAGATTTGCTCAAGGCTGGACGAGCGGAGCAGGTTGTGATTGTGCCCGTCGGAATTCAATACCGTTATCTCGAAGCTCCCTGGCAATCTATAGAAAAGCTTTTAAGTGAATTGGAAGCGGCTAGTGGTTTGCCTGTGACTGAAGAAAGTTCTGAGTTAAAATCTTCAACTCAACACTCAACACTCAACACTCAACACTCTCTTTATCGACGGCTCTATCGTTTGGGTGAGCATTTAGTATCATTAATGGAGGAGTTTTATAGCCGGTTCTATCATCAAACTCTGCCAAGTGTGACTGAAGGTAACCCTCCTCTACAGCAAGGGTCACCGACTAATGCCAATGAAGCGCTGGCAGCTCGCCTCCGCGCTCTGCTGAACGTTGCGCTACAGGTAGCAGAGGAGTTTTTTGACTTGTCGCCGAAGGGGAGTTTGATTGACCGCTGTCGTCGCCTAGAGCAGGCTGGCTGGAATTACATCTATCGAGAAGAGCTCAAGAATATTAAAGCACTCTCTCCCCTAGAACGCGGCTTGGCTGATCGCATTGCGGAGGAGGCGAACCTTCGGATGTGGCATATGCGGCTGGTAGAAACTTTCGTAGCCGTGACAGGGCAGTACGTTCTTGAAAAACAGACGGTAGAGCGGTTTGCTGAGACAAGTTTACTTTTATGGGATATGGTGACTCGGATCAAGGGCAGCAACCCCTTCGAGCGCCCTCGGTTGGGCAAGCAACGAGTACAGATGACTGTCGGGCAGCCTCTATCGGTTTCTGATCGCTATCCAGTTTATCAGGCGAGTCGTCACGGTGCGAGACTTGCTGTGGCAGACCTCACTAAAGACCTGCAACACGCGATGGAGAGTATGATTGTCATGGCATGATAGCTTCAGAATCGATAAGGCTCTCCTCTTGCATCCATAGCTAGCGATCGCTTTTTCTGCAATGGTCAGTTTTTTGCCAACCCCTACCCCTTGGACGCTCAAAGGTCATTCTTTTAATTGGGGACAACGGACTTATCTGATGGGCGTTCTGAATGTGACGCCCGATAGCTTTAGTGACGGTGGCGAATTTAACACACCGGCAGTTGCCTTAGTCCAAGCACAACGTTTAATAGAAGCTGGTGCAGATATTATTGATATCGGTGGTCAATCAACTAGACCTGGAGCAGCTGAAATCTCTATTGAAGAAGAACTGAACCGGGTGCTACCTGTAGTACAGGCGCTGCGACAATTGCCTTCTTTGGTGCCGATTTCTGTTGATACGACACGGGCAGCTGTAGCAAGGGCAGCGGTTGAGGCGGGAGCGGATATGGTGAATGATATCTCCGGCGGCACTTTTGACCCCGATATGCTGCCAGTCGTCGCCCAGCTTGATGTGCCGATTGTGTTAATGCACATCCGGGGTACGCCCCAAACCATGCAAAAGCTGACGGACTATCAGGATTTGATTGGCGAGATTTACGAGTTTCTCAAAGGTCAAATCGAGGCGGCTAGTGCCGCTGGTGTTGACCGTGCGAAAATTATCATTGACCCCGGTATCGGCTTTGCCAAAACTTACGAGCAAAATCTGGAAATTCTGCGGCAACTGTCAAGCTTTCGTTCTCTGGGTGTCCCTATTTTAGTCGGAGCATCCCGGAAAAGTTTCATTGGGCGCATTTTAAATCAACCCGACCCCAAGCAAAGAGTCTGGGGGACTGGTGCTGCTTGTTGTGCTGCGATCGCAAATTCCGCTGACATCCTCCGAGTGCATGATGTCCTCGAAATGCGGGATGTTTGCCGTGTTGCTGACGCCATCTGGCGAAC
>CBDTXL010000948.1:0-2506 GCA_965364435.1 uncultured bacterium | reverse complement strand
GGTACCAACCGATTCCTAACCCATCGGCATTGACTACCCCAGAGGTCATCTCCTTGGGTTGGTAACTCTGGTGTAGCAGCGAATGCTCCGGTTTGTACAACAGGTGGTCAAGTTGAATCGGTGTTCCAATGTAGCCCAGTAATCGGCACATACTGAAGTATTTGCTCCTACATAATTAGTAGTCCGCCATATTGATTATGACGCCTCCAAGTTTTTGGTTTTGGTCAGGGGTGAACTCTGGAGAGTCGGAGGCGATCGGTGTAATACCATTTCACTCACATCTGTGCTACAGATAAACCCGTTTTTTGCTAATAGCTAATAGTTAATGGCTAATGGTTTCTTTTACATTCAATTAGCAATTAGCAATTAGCAACTTGAGTTAATTTACTGACGTTGAACCCTTTCCATCAGCATCTGAGGTTCGACGTTCTCGACATTGGGTATCGCTTCCAGCTTAGAAATTCCCACAAGGGCATCCAATATGTTGCCGGATTGGGCACGCAACCAGGCTGCTTGAGGGGCGTAGGAGAGGCTTTGAGCTATTTCGTAACCAGCTTGCTTGATTGCCGAGCGGTGTGATTCAACTTCAACCCCTTCAACAAAGCGTATGAAAACCAGTCCAGTCGGAACGGCAAGCGTTCCATCGGCTTGCAGTGTATAGATCGGACCGAGTGTGCCTGTAGTGGAAGCCAAGCGGATTGCATTCTCTGATTCATCAGGTTCGCCTTGAAAAACTGCGATCGCGCCGTCGTTAAGCTGTAAAACCGCTCCGGGTGCTACTGTGCCAGGTTGCTTGTAGTGTACTGCATAGTACCCAGACTTACGACTATATAAGACAGCAGACTGCTCTGTTCCAAAGCGAATTTGCTGGGGATACTCGGAAAAGTAGTTCTTCTGGAATGTCACTTCAGCAATCAGGGGGGGAGAGTGAACCTGCAATTTTTCTGCTACCAGGAATAACTCCGTGGGAAAATAAATCATCTTTCTTCAGTTAATCGGGGTGATTTCGGAGCGCTTCAAAGTCGGCACCAGAGGCGAGCGCAGAAGAATTACTTCACGGGCTGTGGATGGGGAAAAATTAATACATCCTGGTATTTTCCCTGTTGATGCATTGAATTGACTCTACTCTATTTATCTGGAATCTGCCGTATAGGGTAACTACGCCTTTGTCATCCACTACCCAGCCTTGCGCCTCTACCAGTTGCTTTGGCTCCCTGCTAGGCGAAGGCTTGATGGATTCACGGATAGGAGGGTTACTTGCCACCTGAGTACCCAAGTCGTCTTGTACCATATCCGGGGAGATTATCTCTGTTGGGCTTTGCGGTAAGCCACCCCGTCCGGTAACGGTGAAACGACTCTCTCGGTTTTGTGCTGAACACTCTTGGGAAATCTGACGGGAAGGATCGACCAGAGTAGTAGGCAATGCTACTAGCCCCTGAGTGGGGTTAACTCCTAATGTGTTAATGTCTACGATGCCATTCAAGAAGAAATCTTTACCAGAAGCGGTAATGTCACTTAATGGGGTACGCAAAGGTCGAAACTGGATGCCAAAGATACCCTGAGCATTGATAGTGATGTTACCGCCACGAGAATCCTGAGAATTGGCACTGATGTTGCTGTCTTCCTGGGGAATGGCGACCAAGTTGTCGGTATCAATGGTGATGTTGCCTCCTTGGATATTGTTTCCTTGTGCATTGGTGGTGATATTGCTGCCTCGGCGCAATAGCAGCAGAGGCGTCGTTAGGGAAATATTGCCGCCGCCTCCGGTCGTATTTGCTTGCAGAGATGCTTGGTTATTGAGAAGGATAGAGTCAGCTTTCAGCTCAAGGGTGCCTGCTTTTCCTGAACTTGTACTGCTGACAGTGATTTGTGCCCCATCCCCGACAACGAGACGCCCTGTTTGAACCCTCAAAGTTCCGCCATTGTAAGCCGTCTGTGTTCGAGCCGCCAAGAGGCTGGGAAAACCATCAGGCGATCTTCCAGTCACTTCCACCGACTCAGTGGCATTCACCCTCAAATTGCCCGACGGTCCCTCGCCAGATGTACTAGTTGTTACCCTCGCTCCATTCCGAACGATTAATCGCCCCGTGTCAATACTCAGTTCGCCCCCAGCCCCCTTGGCTCGTGGCTGTTCTCTTCGTGAGCAAATGAACCCGCACCCAATTGAGTTCTTCCCGCGTGTAATCGCGATCATTACGCAGTGCCTCAAAATCTGCCTTGGAAGCGATCGCGCTTGATGCGTTTTTTTATCTCAAGGGCTTTGATTTCTCGCACTTCCTCGCATGCCCGTGGACTGCGGTGGGGTAATTCTTCAAAATTAGCGCTCTTGTGTCACTCTAGGGAAGAGAACTGGTGGAAAACTTCTGCCGACCTGCACTAGTTTGCTAGTTATATCAGGCAGTCCCTGTACGACAGGCAACTCGGAAAGATGGTTTGCAGACTTCTATCAAGTGACAGATATTAATTTCTGACAACACTTTGTCTTTTGTGTAGCTCAATACAGATA
>CBDTXL010000947.1:0-2510 GCA_965364435.1 uncultured bacterium | reverse complement strand
CCCCCATTTCCGGCCGCACGATTGCTCTCAAACCGACTGTTGCGAATGATAATCGTGCCCGCGCCGTCCGCTGGGGGAAGACCCGCAGGGCGAAATGGTGCATCGTCGGGGATACTCGCGCCATCAATGTAGAGTCCCCCACCGTAACCCCTGGTATAGGTGCCTGCCGAGGAAGTCAGTGAACCCAAAGCTTTACCGGGCGTTGAGTCGTTATTGAGGAAAGTCGAGTTTTCTACGGTCAGGTTGCTGAATATCGTGTAGACTGCCCCACCGTTAATCCCCTTGTTATTCTTAAACTCGCTGCCCTTGATGGTGACATTGCATTTCTGTAAGGTACCAATCGCCCCAGCAGACATTTCTAGGTCGCCGTATGTGGCAGCATCATTACCATTGAATTTACTGTTAATCACCGTTAGGTTACTGCGATCGCGAACAAAAATCGCACCGCCGCCGCGAGCAACGTTGTTGTTAAATTGGCAATTCTCTACGGTTAAGGTGACTTCATCTGTTGTGTGAATCGCTCCGCCTAGGTCCTTGGGGAGGAACCCATCGACTACGGTCAGGTTCCGCACCGTAAAATTTGCGCCTTTCTTGTCCACCCAAAAGACCGGGGTGGCTTTATTCCCACTGATAGTTAAACCGGAGGCATTGGCTGCATCAACCGTCAGGTTTTTGTCAATTGTGAGTTTACTACTGAGAGTAATGGTTTGATTGGCAAGGCTGGAGGCGAATTGAATCGTATCCCCTGCCTTCGCCTTGCTGATCGTCTCTCTGAGAGATCCTGTTCCACTGTCCGCTGTACTTGTGACGGTGAGGTTAGCCATGATTGAATTTGCGACTTCGTGATTCGTGAACCTTGCCCCGTCCTAGCCATTTCTGAGAGGGGGCATATAAAGTTCTGTGTAGTTATTTTGCCTTATGTATAGTATCAGCTTTATAAAGCTAAACAAACTAGCTGAACACAATGCCGGTTCAGTGCGATCGCTCCCTCCCTAAATTGGCAGCTCAAGGGCACAACCCTTTTAGGAAGGGGCTTATAAAGAAGACGGGTAGTAGCCACTCAAGCCAGGCCCCAGGCGATAAGGTTTAGCGAAATATTAAGAAATATTTGCCGTTAACTTAACATTCACAATTAAATCGTTATAGTCAAGGTCTCCGCCGCCGAACTTATCCTCAAAACCAAAGGTGTTGTCTCCCAGCAGGCGGATGTGGTCAACGCCATCGGCGTTAGCCCCTAGGAAGGGGAAGTATATGGCAGGAGCATTATTTGAATTCCCCTCCAAAATTTGCTCCGGACTCCCATCCACAATCATGAACGGCGCAAAGAGTGACCCGCCAGCCAACTGCGCTGTGAAATTCGCTGTTCCCTGGTTGGCAACAGTGAGGTCTACACCTGAAACGCGCCCTTGAACGGCAGCTTGTGCATAACCCGAATCCCCTGGGCGCAAGTCCACTGTCCCATCCCCATTCGTGTCAATTCCACCATTGGCATCAGCGACTCGATAGAAGCCAACGAAATTGTTAAAGGCAGCTTCCCGGTTCAGAGTAAACTCAGCTTGAACCTGTCCGGTTAGACCATCCAAGGAAATGAGTTCCTGTTCATTCTTTCCTTGAAGTGCTGTTCCTAATGCCTCGTCTTGAGTAGTCGGTTCAACCCTCACCACAAGGTTGTTGAAATCCTGGGTTTCTCTGCCTGACTGGTCGTTCCAAGCTAGGGAAAACGCATTGTTGCCAAGCTCCCTAACCTGAAGTGTATTAGCGCTGTTTGTGGTCGTTGCGAACAAAACATTTGGGGGTGTCCTTCCGGCTGCCAAGTCGGACAGTGCGGTATCTGTGGTGCTGTTTTGTACCAGGTAAAAGGTCAGACGAGCGCCAGAATTAAATCCTCCTAGCACACGATTGAGTTGCTTCGGCTCGAAGCCTTGTGGGTTGTTGGAGAGGGCTGAGAACAGCACTTGTCCACGGTTGAGAGCCGCTTGCAGATACCCCGGCTGATTGGGGGCGATGCCATTGACACTGCCTTGGTCATCATCGACCACAAACACCCCGATTTCATTGACAAAAGCTGTGTTGCTTGAAGTGAGATTGAATTGGAGTTTTCCAGGGTCGCCTTCGATGAGAAAAACATTATCGTTCTGATTCTTAGTCAGACTAGGGGGGATCTTGGGTTCTGTGGGGATGTTGGGTTCCGTGGGGATGTTGGGTTCCGTGGGGATAGGGCTTGTTACCCCATATTCAACAGACCCAATATCAGGCTGAGCATCCCGTGTTAAGCCCCGTTGGTCAGTGGTTGGAACACCTGTGAGGTTGCCTGCATTAATGGCAGGGCTACCGGCAAGCAGGGCATGAGTCAAGGTGGAACCACCATTGTTTTGTAAAGGACCCAGCTTAGGGTCAGCGATGGTGATCGTCGCCGTGACATTCACATCGCCGGGTTCATTGGTGAATTTAGGCGGATATTGGAGATTGTTCCCCTGGTCGATTAATTCACGGTTAGTTTGTTGCTTAAT
>CBDTXL010000946.1:0-2513 GCA_965364435.1 uncultured bacterium | reverse complement strand
TATTTCTTGATAAAGAATGGTGTTTCCTTGTAGTAGGGTGCGTTAGCGTAAGCCTAACGCACCCTACTAATTTATTAGATTCTCGACCAAGGTACAGTATGATAATTTACTGTTAACTTTTTTGAGCTACCATTTGTGCCTCACTAATCCACGCAGCATGGAAGCCGAAAGGAACGCGCTGAGGCATGAGTACCCGCGCCACAGGTTCAGCAGTGAAGTTTTGGGCATCAATCACCAGTAACTCAGAATGCTTTGCTACCGCATCCCAAACCATAGTCAGTAACCAGCCGTCATCCTCAGCTGTCCCACCGGGGCGAGGCGCAAAGGCACTATCACCGCCAAACCGTCCCCGACCAAAGTCATGCACTTGGGAGCTACCCGTTTCTAAGTCATACTTAATCAGACCATCCAATAAGAGTCGGGGTCTCATGTACGTTGCCTGCCGCGAACTGTAGACGTAGCGTGTCTTTCGACCTGTCAAATCGTCGTTGATTCGAGGAAATTCTGTGGCAACATCGAGATCATTCAGAAGCTCTTCTTTCACAGCACCCGTCGCCAGGTTAATCCGGTAGCGATACAGCCTGAAGTGTTCAAACTCAGTCTCCCCACCCTCACCTTTGTCTTCTTGAGGGATAAAGAGGTAGGTATCGGGTGTCCGCGTAGCGATGAGTACCACCTCGTTGCCTTCCTCCCAAGCATTAGCTACGTGGTAGAGCATACAGGTCGAGATCTTGAACCAGCGAATTGTTCGATTATCTCCGTGGCGGGGTAGGATGCCAATGCGGCTGGGGTTTTGAGTCTCGAACTTAATCGGCAGCTGACCTTGCATAATCCGCATGGGTCTGAAGGTAAGCGGCATATCTAGAAAAATCGTGTAGTGTTCGGTGATGGCAAAATCATGCATCATCACCGGGGCTGGTATGTCAATGGGCACGGTTCGCAAAAGTTCGCCCTCAGCTGAAACAACACTGTATTCCAGGTAAGGCGGAGCAATGGGCGCGAAACCGAAAATAATCATTTCACCCGTTACTGGGTCAACTTTTGGGTGCGCTGTAAACGTGGAAGCGAGTTTGTTGTCGAAGGTGTACGGACCAACCGTTTCTAAGTCTGGAAGCCCGATGTGATAGGGTGCGCCAGCTTCCCAGAGAGCCAGCAGTTTACCACCATGCCACACACACGCCGTGTTGGCGGTATTCTTCATCATCAGACCGTGGGGTGAATCAAACCGAGGCAGGTTCAGCAGACCGGGCCAAATTGAGCGACCTTGAGCTTGCTCCAGCATGAACCCTTCTGTGCGGATGTAGCGGTTGCGGTAGCTGGCTTTGCCATTGCTGATGCTGACTCCGTGGAGCATCCCATCCCCATCTAACCAATGGTGGAGTCCGATGGGCTTAAATTGCGGGTTGGGACCGTTGCGGAGAAACATCCCCGAAAGTTCCTGGGGCAGTTCGCCAATAACGGTTAAGTCGTCAGCGGTTATTTCTTGTTTTACTGGGGCAAAGTTGTCGGTCAAATACAGCTTTGCCATATCGTCTGCGAGGACTTGGATACTCGCAGTAGTGCTGAGGCGGCTCAGGATTCCGTAGGGCACGCGAGCATAGTAGCCAGTTACCTTTGCTGTTTCACAGGCTATTGATGAACGCTCCATCTGCAAGACGTTAGCCAGAAATTTGCTATCCATCAAAATGCTCATGAAGCGCCGCCGTAGAATACTTTGGCGAGACCCAGCTGGAGCAGCCTCTGCGGTGGTAAGTGCTTTTATGACTTCCTTTTCCTGGGCATCCAACGCACCATCGCTATACATCAAGGAGTTGAGCGCTTCATACAGCTCATGAAAGCTTTGGTCGTCAGGATAATTTCCTAAATAGGTTGTTAACCACTCATAACACTGCTCCGGCAGCACTGGCTTGTTGTCCGATAGCAAGGATTGAATTTCCGGATCGTCAACCAACCCTTTTTCATTTGCCACTTGCTGCAAATAGTCTAGTTCTTCGGGTTCGAGTACCCCATCGCTCCAGGCTACACCGATGAGGAGTTTTAACAACTGCTTATCATTTTTTGACCACCCTTCCTTGTCTGCCAGTAAGGTGGCTTGGGGAATGGCTACGTCGAAATGCTCATCCGTACTTGCATCAGGACGAATATTTTTTTCACTGGTGTACAAAACTTTGGAACGGTCAGGCGCTTTGACAACAATATATAAATCGGGATTGCCTTCAAACTTTTCTAACGAGCTTTTGAAATCCGCCTCTGTGTAATTAATTTCAAATTTCCCCTGGCTATTGGTCTTCACGTATCCTAATTTATCGTCCTTGACGATATCCTTATCAAAGGCTTCGACAATTAGGTTGGGAATTCCTAAGCCACTTTCAACTTCATAGACTCGTCCGGCTACTTTGAATGACATAGATACTCTCCTGATCGATCTGAATAATCTGAATAAACTGATCAGTTAGCTCAACGCTTGAAACCTTGAATCGAGAATCGCGATCGCGTACCGTTTTAACAGTCGG
>CBDTXL010000945.1:0-2513 GCA_965364435.1 uncultured bacterium | reverse complement strand
TGGAGCTAACGTCGAAGCTGCAAACCTCTTGGAGGCGGATTTGAGTAAGGCAATGCTAAAAGAGGCAAACCTGGATGGAGCCGAACTTAACTGATGCCAACTTAAAGAAGGCTGACCTGACTGAGGCGGTGATACCTAATTTTGCATAAAGGCTTTCTGGCTTATAGGAGCTTGAGTGCTATGTACTGTTCAAAGTTATCAAGCTCCAACTATTTTTCCCAATGGGGATAGAGAAGTAATGACTTTCCTGGCGGTTCCTCAACTTTGCCGTTGGAGACGTGAACGATGACTACGACTACATCCAAGGGTTCATCTTAGGGTTAAGCTTATATGAGCAAAGATTGATATCGTCTCAGGAGTTCGTACTTAGTGACACCGAATGTTGAGATCTTAAAGACAGAGTTTCGAGAATTCTGCGTAAGCTATTTGTATATTCGCAACATTCATGATCTTTTCACGGCTGCTGGGATCGAGCAAGGAAAGTCAGAAAAATTTTTAAGTGGTGAGCGTAGGTCACTTGTTGAGGATTACTATGCATCTTTAAACTGGCAAAGGATTGAGTCAATTCGCAAATTTGCGAAAGTTTTAGAAAATACGCTCCTTCTTAGTTTGACCAGCAATGAAGGTAAACAAGAGTTACGTTTACTCTGTGAAAAACACGGTTTTGAAGTGGATAAGGACGGTTACAGAGTTTACATTACAAAATCAGGAGTAGGTAACAGTGTCAAGAATCTGATTTTTGCAGCAGATGGTCTGAAACCTGAAATCATTTTTTCGGACTCAGTGAGTAATGATATTGAAATTGTGAAGAATGCTGAATATTGCCTCATTTATGATCGACCAATTAAATCACATGGTTTGCTCTGGCGTGAGCTTGTTGATTGGTGGAGAGAAAAGGAGCAGCTTACCGAAGAATCAGATAGAGAAGTTGGCAGAAAACTATACGCTCGTTTAGTTAAATCATTAGCCTCTGCTCCTGAAAAACTATTTTGGAAGACTTATTTTGAGGAATTTTATGAATTATTTGCAGAGAACCTTCCTGCTCTAGTTCCGCAGGTTTATCTACACTACGACCCGTATACAGCTAAGCAGTTGCAAGAGCAGCGTCGCTTAGTACGCCAAAGAATGGATTTTTTACTTTTACTATCAGATCGAATCAGAGTAGTTATTGAAATTGACGGGAAACAGCATTACGCTGAACAAGACAAAGCTAGTCCAAGATTGTATTCTGAGATGGTTGCTGAAGATAGGCGATTGAAACTGGCTGGTTATGAAGTATACCGCTTTGGAGGCTATGAACTCAGTGGTGAGAGTGCAAGAGAAATAGTAAGCTGTTCGTCATTTAAACCCTATTGTCAAGAATTGCAGAATCCTTGTATTGCGACCATCTTGGTCGCTACTGATACCCAATTTAAATGCGTAACAGCTTAGAACAATTTTTTGTTAACTTATTCAAGCGTCATGACCTAGCAGGAAGCGCAACCTAACAAGCCAGTGCGCTCTGAAATAGAAGCAGTGATGAGGCGGGATTTGCGGATTTGCAATATTTTATCAATTCCCGTGCCGCCGATCGCTCCCTCGCCTCAATAACGCAGCACTGAGGAAAACAGAATCAATACAGGAATAATCTCCAGTCGCCCGATCCACATAAACAAAATCAAGACCAGCTTGCCCACCCAATACAAATCTGGATGCGAGATTCCTGTAGACAAACCCACACTCAATAGTGCAAGAGTGGCGACGTTGGGCTTATCTTTGACCTGACAGTCCCAGTTAGTTGGTTTATGCCAGTGCGTATCCCGTATATTGCCGTAGTTCTGGCTCTCGGAAGCCTAAAACAATATGTTCCTTAGGAATGCCAGCTTGCTCTAAATCAAGCGCAATCCCCTGCTCAGTGCCATCCCTTTGAATCCACAGCTTGCCATCAATAATGTCAATGTGGACAATGCAACCATGCACTCGCCGTTTGCCGTCCCATCCGACATCGATCAAGAGATAGCGATCGCGCACGCGGTCAAACACGACCTCTGTCTCAAAATCCCCATGTGCATAGGGAACTGCTGCGTAGTCAGACAGCACGCGCTCAACAATCTCACGATAAGTCTCTAGGCTATCCATCGCAAAATCTCCTCTTTATCAGGGTCGAAGACAATCAGCTTGACACGTCTCTTGTTCAAGAGGAGTTTCCCGATAGGTTCTTCAAAAAGATCTTGAAATATGGCATCTCGAATTGCCAAATAGAGAACCCGCTCTGGAGAAACTTCCTCTAAAATATCGTGATAAAGAACATATTGTCCCAAAGCATTTTCGAGGTCGGCTACGTCTGAACGCCCAACAAAACTTTTGATTTCAATAGCAATCTTAGATTCTTGCTTCTGGGCAGCTAGAAGTTGTTCTGCCCCCAAGTCAATGAACAAATCCTTCTTTCCCCATTTCAGCTTCAGGGGGTCGTGGGTGATTGTCCACCCATCTTTAACGAGGGCATTCTTGACAGTGTCATGATAAATATCCTT
>CBDTXL010000944.1:0-2516 GCA_965364435.1 uncultured bacterium | reverse complement strand
CACAGCGCGTCGTAAAAATATTTCTGCCCAGATGCACTGAGTGAAATATTTTGGAGGATAGGGGGTGACACCCCCCACCCCACAGATGCTATATTGTGCTTAGTAGATGCACCCTGATAATTGAGAGAGTCACCTAAGTGGCTCTTTTTTTTTCTAAAGCTAGTGTAGCTGGGCAAAAGTCATCTTGTCTGTTCCTTTTGAAAAAGAGGGGGGCGCTTTTTTTGCAACCTGCACTAGATGCTTGCGGCTCCAGCAGTTTTTTCCTTCTTGCCAGAACCTTGAGTCCCCAGCTGGATCAGCTCAATTTTGTAACCATCCGGGTCTTCAATAAAGGCAATTACTGTAGAACCATGTTTCATCGGACCTGGCTCACGTACTATTTTGCAGCCACAAAGTCTGATTTGGGCACAGGTGCCGTAAATATCATTAACGCCAATGGCAATGTGACCATAGGCATTCCCCAAGTCGTACTTATCAGTGCCCCAGTTATAAGTTAGTTCGATGACACTGTGGTCAGACTCATCGCCATAACCAACAAAAGCCAAGGTAAATTCGCCCCCTGGATAGTCCTTTTTGCGGAGCAGCTTCATCCCCAAGACATCGCAGTAAAACTTGATAGATTCATCCAGGTTGCCGACTCGCAGCATCGTATGTAGTATTCGCATGAGATTATTCTTAACTCCTTGGATATTCCGCATGAGATTCAAATCCTCAGCAAAGACCCTACCGTGTCCGTCACACAGGTGTGTGCCGTCTTAAAGTAGAAGTCTTTACGAGCGTTATTAATTCCCTCATATACCCTAGCAATCTGATCAGCAACATCGTGAGGGGAAATCCCTACCGATTGCGAAGTAGTAATACGCTGGGGATCGATAGAATCCTTAAAGATGAACAATGAAGTGTCAATTTAAGAAGTATCCTAAACGCTGAAGGCTTTTATTTTCAGGAGGGTTTTGGGCGGATATATTCCCAAAACACCGTACCGGGGTAATTTACTTTTAGTTGTCCAGAGTTTGAAGCGAGTTGCGATCGCTACTAATTGAGGAGGATATATGCTAAACAAGCCAGAAACCGCGATCGAGGCGATTGATGCCAGAGAGATATTAGATTCTCGTGGACGGCCCACTGTAGAAGCCGAAGTGCGTCTGGTTACCGGCGCTGTGGGAATTGCCCAGGTTCCCAGTGGCGCTTCGACTGGTACCTTTGAAGCCCACGAACTGCGGGATGATGACTCCCATCGGTACGGTGGCAAAGGGGTGCTTCGCGCTGTGCGGAACATTAAGGAGAAGATTACCCCTGAGTTGTTGAATATGGATGCTCTTGATCAAGCTTCCATTGACCAGAAAATGATTTATCGGGATGGTTCCGCGAACAAATCGAACTTGGGTGCAAATGCGATCCTTGCTGTATCACTGGCTACTGCGAAGGCGGCGGCTGATGACTTGGCACTGCCCCTCTATCGCTATCTGGGTGGGCCACTCTCCAATCTACTGCCAGTGCCGTTGATGAATGTGATCAACGGGGGTGCCCATGCGGATAATAATGTGGATTTTCAAGAGTTCATGATTGTGCCGGTGGGAGCCAAGTCGTTTCGGGAAGCGCTGCGCTGGGGTGCCGAAGTGTTTGCGGCGCTAGCCAAGGTTTTGAAGGACAAAAAGTTGCTCACGGGTGTTGGCGATGAAGGTGGCTTTGCGCCCAACCTGGAGTCGAATCAAGCGGCTTTAGAATTGTTGATTGCGGCGATTGAAAAGGCTGGGTATAAGCCAGGGGAGGAAGTCGCTTTAGCAATGGATGTTGCGGCGAGTGAGTTTTACAAAGAAGGTCAGTATGTCTACGATGGGGCGTCTCACTCAGCGGCGGAGTTTATTGATTATCTCGCTGGGTTGGTAGGGCAATACCCGATTGTTTCAATTGAAGATGGACTGCATGAAGAGGATTGGGATAACTGGAAACTCTTAACTCAGAAGTTAGGCTCGCGCATTCAGTTAGTCGGGGATGACCTCTTCGTCACCAACCCGACAAGGCTGCAAAAAGGCATTGAGTTAGGTGCTGGTAACTCGATCCTGATTAAGCTCAATCAAATCGGTTCTTTGACTGAAACCCTGGAAACGATTGATTTGGCAACCCGCAACGGTTTCCGTTCAGTTATCAGCCACCGTTCTGGGGAAACCGAAGACACAACAATTGCCGATTTGGCTGTGGCAACTCGTGCCGGTCAAATTAAAACGGGTTCTCTGTGCCGCAGCGAACGAGTCGCAAAATACAACCGATTGCTACGGATTGAAGATGAATTGGGCGATCGGGCTGTTTATGCGGGTACGGTGGGAATGGGACCCAAGTAGGGCGTCGGGCGTCGGGACTGGAGATTAGGGGAAGAGTGGTTCATCAGTTACTGCACTAACTTCTAGTCCCTAGTGAGCAGCTGGTGCTAAAGCACCAGCACCACCTTTACCCAAGAACAGCAATAAGGGCAGTGAGCAAAGGAATGCCACTCCAACCACCCGAAAGATGTCAGC
>CBDTXL010000943.1:0-2518 GCA_965364435.1 uncultured bacterium | reverse complement strand
TAACCATGAAAGTAACAAACATCCAAGAACTGGAAGAACTGATTGGGCGAGTTAAAGCCGCTCAAGCCAAATACGCCACATACACCCAAGAGCAGGTAGACCAAATTTTCAAAAAAGCCGCTCTTGCTGCCAACTCTGCGAGAATTCCACTCGCTAAAATGGCTGTTGCGGAAACGGGCATGGGAATCGTTGAGGATAAAGTGATCAAAAACCACTTTGCCTCGGAAATCATCTACAACAAATACAAGCACGAAAAAACCTGCGGTGTTATTGAAGAAGACAAATCCTTTGGCTTCCAAAAAATTGCTGAACCCGTGGGAATTCTAGCGGGAATTGTACCGACAACCAACCCCACCTCAACCGCAATTTTCAAAGCCTTGATTGCCCTCAAAACCCGCAACGGGATTATTTTTTCTCCCCACCCACGGGCGAAGAAATGCACCATCGAAGCGGCGAAAATCATCCTAGACGCAGCAGTGGCAGCTGGGGCACCCGAACAGATTATCGGCTGGATTGACGAACCGACGGTGCCACTGTCCCAAGCTTTGATGCAGCATCCGGATATCAGCCTTATCCTCGCCACGGGTGGACCTGGGATGGTGAAAGCGGCGTATTCGTCTGGTCACCCCTCGCTTGGTGTGGGTGCAGGCAACACCCCTGCCGTGATTGACGAAACCGCTCATATCAAAATGGCGGTATCGTCTATCCTGATCAGCAAAACCTTCGACAATGGCATGATCTGCGCCAGTGAGCAGTCAGTCATCGTGGTGGATGAGGTTTACGACGCCGTTAAAAAAGAGTTTAGCGATCGCGGTGCTTATTTCCTCACCCCCGAAGACAGAGAAAAGCTGGGGCGCAAGATTATTGTCGATGGGCGATTAAATGCCGAGATTGTTGGACAACCCGTAGAGAAGCTGGCCCAATTAGCTGAGATTTCAATACCTGAAAACAGCAGAGTGATTATTGGCGAAGTGGAAGATGTAAGCACCTCAGAACCATTTGCCTACGAAAAACTGTCCCCCATCCTGGCGATGTATCGGGCGAAGGACTTCCACGAAGCGGCAGAAAAAGCGGAACAGTTGATTAAATTTGGGGGGATGGGTCATACGGCTGTACTCTATACGTCCCCAGCCAACAGCGATCGCATCAAATACTATGAAGCGACAGTGGAAACGGCTCGTGTCTTGATTAACACCCCGTCGTCCCAAGGAGCAATTGGTGACCTCTACAACTTCCATCTCGATCCGTCTCTAACCCTTGGTTGCGGTAGTTGGGGAGGCAATTCCGTCAGTGAAAACGTTGCTCCCCATCACCTGCTGAACATCAAGTCGGTGTCCGAACGGCGGGAGAATATGCTCTGGTTCCGCATTCCGCCGAAAGTTTACTTCAAGTATGGCTGTCTGCCTATTGCGCTACGGGAATTAGCCGGGAAGCAACGGGCGTTTATCGTCACTGACAAACCGCTATACAACCTGGGAGTCACCCGTCCCGTTGAAGAGGTTCTGGAGGAAATCGGGGTCAAATACGATATCTTCTATGATGTTGAGCCAGACCCCTCTCTGAGTACGGTAAACCGGGGATTGGCGCTGATGAACACCTTTAACCCCGACGTCATTATTGCGATCGGGGGTGGTTCACCAATGGACGCGGCTAAGGTGATGTGGCTGATGTACGAGTATCCAGAGACGGAGTTTGAAGGCTTAGCCACGCGGTTCATGGATATCCGTAAGCGGGTTTACGAACTACCGACGCTGGGACAGAAAGCGATCATGGTGGCAATTCCCACAACATCGGGCACGGGTTCTGAGGTAACGCCGTTTGCCGTAGTGACGGATGATCGCACAGGGATTAAGTATCCCTTAGCTGATTATGCCCTAACTCCAAATATGGCGATCGTAGACCCAGAATTAGTGCTAAATATGCCTAAGAAGCTCACAGCTTTTGGCGGCATCGATGCCCTGACGCATGCGCTGGAAGCCTATGTATCAGTCGTCGCCTCGGAGTTTACCAATGGGATGGCATTAGAAGCAATTCGGCTGTTGTTTAAGTACCTGCCGAGTGCTTATAAGAACGGCGCGAACGACCCCAAAGCACGGGAGAAAGTGCATTATGCTGCCACGATGGCAGGGATGGCGTTCGCGAATGCTTTCTTGGGAGTCTGCCACTCAATGGCGCACAAACTGGGTTCTACCTTCCACGTGCCGCACGGTTTGGCGAATGCACTGATGATTTCCCATGTCATCCGCTACAACGCGACAGATGTGCCGTTCAAGCAAGCGATTTTCCCGCAGTACAAGTACCCGAATGCGAAATGGCGGTATGCTCAGATTGCGGATTACCTGAGACTTGGCGGCAATACTGACGACGAGAAGGTTGAGAAACTGGTAGAAGCGATCGAGAATCTCAAGCGTGAGTTAGAGATTCCCCTGACGATTAAGGAAGTGCTCTCGGAAGACGATAAAGCCTTCTACGAACAAGTGGAAGAAATGGCAGACCAAGCGTTTGACGACCAATGCAC
>CBDTXL010000942.1:0-2518 GCA_965364435.1 uncultured bacterium | reverse complement strand
CGATGCCACTGTGTAGAGCTGCGAATCGCTAACCACAATAGTAGTAAAGCAATTAATCCCCCCTGCTGAGGCGCATCAAAGGCAAAAATCACCAAAACAACGCACAAAACATCCTGAATAAAGACAACCCATAGCGGTAAGCCCCGCAAACGGTAGAACAAGCCAACTTGAACCAGCTGGAGTACCAGTGCTAATAAGCTACCAACTATGCCGACTATCCAGACGAAGGCAATTGGGGCTTCGGTAAGCTGAGCAACCGCAATGCCCATAATTGCTCCGACAACAGGACTTAAGAGTAGATGGAGAATTTGCAACACACGCTGCCCCAGCAGCTTTTTGGAAGCAAATAGCTCAAACAACGACCAACTAACCAGGATACCGACCAAGACCGATGGATGAAGGCGAGACAGCAGTGGTACTCTAGACCAGAGGTTGTCACTCTGCAACAAGCCAATGACAAGCAAGGGCAGGGCAATTCTCATTCCTGCTGCCGCCGATGCGGAGAGTGCGGCTAGGAGTTCAATCATGGTTGCCTCGTGCCTGCAACACAACTGAGTTAGTTAATCTCAAAGTTAACCTACGACTAGCTTGAGGAGTTGCTCTCAATCCGGTTGGTAGGCAGCCTGGTAAGAGTCAGAAATCTACTTCTTTAGTGTAATTGCTAGTTACGCGATCGTGTGTGCCTTTGGTAATAAATCCAGGACGGCAGGTTTGACCAGTTCGACCAACGGTAGTCAGGGTAGGAGTTGGTGGAGCGTTTCTTCAAACTATGTAACCAAAGATACAGTTTTTTGTGATTTAATAGAGTAGGCGAGAAATAATTAGTAAGCACTTTTCTTGCCGCCAGTCCTTTCTCCTCTTTGAGGGAGGGAGCAGAAGGTTAATTTGATCATAGTTAAACGCGATTAATCGCGTCTGGAACAAGCTTCGCATACCACGAAAAACTAAAAACTACTTAACTGGCGCTGTGAGCGGGTAGTTAAACATCTTCCATTTGGAGGAGATGTTGATGTGATCTGCGCTCAGCACACGCTTGCTATTGGCACCTAACCTAAGGCAAGAGTGTCCGATGTGCAATCAATCCTCTATCCTCTTGGAACGGATATCTCCAGCGCCGCCCAATTACGTAACAGGAGAAACAGCAGAATGTCTGATTCATTATTTGCTGATGCCAGTAAAAGATTGGAAACAGCACTGAAATATGTCTCATTTTCTGACGATGCAATTGAACATTTAAAGTATCCGAAATCGAGTTTGAGTGTTTCAATCCCAGTCCGTATGGATGATGGCTCTTTAAGAGTTTTTCAGGGTTATCGAGTTCGGTATGACGACACTAGAGGACCAGCCAAAGGCGGTGTGCGATATCATCCCAATGTTTCGCTGGATGAAGTACAATCTTTAGCGTTTTGGATGACTTTTAAGTGTGCCGTTTTAAATCTCCCATTTGGAGGTGGTAAAGGCGGAATTACACTCGATCCTAAAACGTTATCGAAGCTGGAATTAGAACGGCTAAGTCGCGGTTACATAGATGCGATCGCAGATTTCATCGGACCGGATGTTGATATTCTCGCTCCCGACGTTTACACTAACGCGATGATCATGGGTTGGATGATGGACCAATACAGCATCATCCGCCGTAAAATCAGCCCAGCTGTTGTCACGGGTAAACCGATCACAATGGGAGGTAGTGTGGGTCGTGACGGTGCTACCGCTACAGGTGCTTTTTTTGTGATGGAATCCGTCCTGCCCAAATTTGAGCGGCTGCCAGAAGAGACAACCGTAGCAGTTCAAGGATTTGGTAAAGCGGGAGCAGTGCTGGCAGAACAACTTTATAAAGCGGGTTATAAAGTTGTCGCAGTCAGTGATTCTCAAGGAGGAATTTATGCTAAAAAAGGGCTAGATATTCCGAGCATTCGACAATATAAAGCATCCGGTAATGGTATCACCACGATTTACTCTAAAAGCACCGTTTCTAACATTGTTGAACATGAAGTTCTGAGCAATGAGGAGCTTTTAGGTTTAGATGTCGATGTCCTTATACCCGCAGCTTTGGAAAATCAAATTAATGAGGAAAATGTCAATACCATTAAAGCCAAATATATCTTTGAAGTGGCTAATGGTCCGGTAACCTCTGCGGCTGATAAAGTTTTGGAAGCAAGGGGAATCTATGTTTTTCCCGATATTTTAGTCAATGCTGGAGGGGTCACCGTTAGCTATTTTGAATGGGTGCAAAATCGAAGTGGACTGTATTGGACGCTAGCAGAAGTCAATCAACGCCTGAAACAGAAAATTGTGGAAGAAACTGAACAAATCTGGTCAAGTTCTCAGGCGCTAGGGGTTTCGATGCGAACAGCGGCTTATGTTCATGCGTTGCATCGGCTTGGGGAAGCACTCAATGCTAAGGGTACAAGAGATTACTATATCAACGGTTCAGTCTCTTAGTCTCTAACTTGGGAAGGGGTAATGGTAATGGGTAATGGGTAATGGGTAATGGGTAATGGGTAATGGGTAATGGGTA
>CBDTXL010000941.1:0-2522 GCA_965364435.1 uncultured bacterium | reverse complement strand
CTAGTGCGAGTCGAGACAACAAGGTCAAACTCTGGCAGCGTAACGGTAAGTTGATTGAAACCTTAATTGGTCATGGAAATTTTGTCCAAGGAGTGAGTTTCAGTCCTAATGGTCAGAGTATAGCCAGTGCTAGTGCAGACAACACCGTCAAACTCTGGCACCGTGACAGCCTGTTGCGAAGAACTCTCAAGGAACACACTAAGCAGGTCAATAGTGTGAGTTTCAGCCCCAATGGTCAGTTGATGGCTACAGCGAGTGAAGACAAAACGGTGAAACTCTGGAGTTGTGAGGGGGGTCTGCTACGAACCTTACAGGGGCATAGTGACTCAGTCAATAGTGTGAGTTTCAGCCCTAACGGTCAAACTCTTGCCTCCGCTAGTGAAGACAAAGCCGTGAAACTCTGGAATCGTAACGGTGTCCTGCAACGAACCTTACAGGGGCACGAGGAAGCAGTGAATGCGGTGAGTTTCAGCCCTGATGGGCGGACTCTCGCCACTGCAAGTGTTGACAAAACGGTGAAACTCTGGAATCGTGACGGTGTCCTGCAACGAACCTTACAGGGGCACGAGGGACCCGTGAATGCGGTGAGTTTTAGCCCCGATGGGCGGACTCTCGCCACTGCCAGTGAAGACAAAACGGTGAAACTCTCGAATCGCGACGGTAGTTTCAGCAAATCCTTAACGGGGCATAATGGTTCAGTAAAATGGGTAAGTTTCAGCCCTGATGGAAAAGCGATCGCTTCTGCCAGTAGTGACGGAACGGCAATCCTCTGGAGCCTTGACGGGACAGTGCTACACACGTTGAAGGGGCATAATGGTTCGGTGTATTGGGTGAGTTTTAGCCCCGACGGTGAGATGGTTGCCACTGCAAGTGTTGACAAAACGGTGAAACTCTGGAGTCGTCGTGACGGCAATTTGATTGCTACGTTGCAGGGTCACACTGATGCGGTTTTTGGGCTAAGTTTCAGCCCCAATGGCAAGATGTTAGCGTCTGCTAGTGAAGATAAAACAGTGATTTTGTGGAATTTGGATTTAGACAAATTGCTGGCGAGTGGCTACAGTTGGCTGCATGATTATCTCAATAATCCGAATCATCTATAGCCCACTCTGCCATCAGGGATAATGGTAGCCTACCGACAAAATTTGGTTCTTGCATAGTTAGTGGTACTACTCTTTGACACAATCAATAGACCTCTTGCAAAAGTCAATAAATTCCATCAAATCCATCTGTGTTCATCTGTGGTTAAAAATCAAAAATCAGCATTTTTGCAAGAAGTCTAATCATGTAGCGCTTCCCTGATACACTTTCCTCGATCCGCAGCCCGTGAATTTCCTTCTCGAAGCCTAGGAACTGTCGGTCAAATTCGCGTGTGAACCTGAGGATGATTTAATAAAAATGCTTACTGGATAATCCTGATTAAATAAAATTTAATTCTAGATAAATAAAATAATATATAGTTATACCTAGTTGCATTCAAACGTATAACTCTCTCTTTCTCTTCCCTCAGCGTCCTCTGTGCCTCTGTGGTTCGTTAAATTCTACGTTAGACAGCAACTCAGTATTACATCTTTTGAACGTTTAACGGTAACTGCTCACCGCAAGAAAGTTAAGGTTCTCTAAGCTGAAGATGGCTTAAGCACAGCTTGTGATACGAGTGAAAACTTTTTAATCACCTATAACAAATCAATCCGACTGTAATGAATTAAACAGGAAATTGTAAGTAACAACACTCGCTTTATTGTTTTTGACGCCATTCAGCATGAGTCAATTATTTCAAGATTTTCAACCAATCGCCGCGATCGCTACTACCCCCACTGCTGCCCGTAGATTGCAACCTCTGTGTCAAACCACTGGTGCAGCGCTTTGGGTGCCAGAGTCTCTCAATACCCTTGAACAGGTTCACGTTTACACAGGTTCTCTCAAAGCCCATATAGCATCACTGTGGCACCACCACCGCGCCTTTGTGTTCTGTCTGGCAAGTGGGGCAGTGGTACGGCTAATTGCCCCCCTATTAGAGGATAAATCCCTTGATCCAGCGGTTGTCGTCGTCGATGAAGCAGGTCAGTTTGTTATCAGTTTATCTAGTGGTCATCAAGGAGGGGCTGACCAACTGGCAAGGCTTATTGCTCACCAACTAGGGGCAACACCTGTTTTAACGGGCGCTTCCGCTGGGTTAGGCTTACCAGGTGTGGATATCTTAGGCGTTCCCTTCGGTTGGCAACGGGGGGAGGGAGATTGGACGGGTGTTAGTGCAGTTGTGGCGCGAGGTGAACCTGTTCAGGTGATTCAAGAAGCAGGCACGACGTTATGGCAAAATCATCTTCCCCAGGGACATCCATTTCATTTTGGATTTCCTGAATATCCCACCACCCCCCCCTTGCCCCCCCTTGGTAAGGGGGGGAGCCAAAATTCAAATTTGATGGCTAAAGCGAGGATTTGGATTAGTCCCACACAACGGCGATTTTCACTCCTATCTGACTTACCTAAAATCCAGTGGCATCCTAGAGTGTTGTGGGTAGGAA
>CBDTXL010000940.1:0-2527 GCA_965364435.1 uncultured bacterium | reverse complement strand
CTGATTTATCGAATCTCTATTCTCTCTTTATCTCCCCTCTCTGTCCTCTGTTCCTATGAGGGTTGTTATTATAGCGTTTCTCGATTGAGTGCAATACATTTCTTGTAGGGGCACGAATATTGTGGCTCTAAGGAAGCGAAGCGATCGCTATCCTAACTAGACCGTGTTTGCCAAGTCCAAAATCTTATGTAGGGGCTCTCTTCGCAGCCTTCGTTTCGAGCGCATATGACGTCTATCTTGCTAGTCTCCATAACCAGATATTGTCGTTCTTTTGAGCTGCCAATATCTTGTAGTTTTGCTCTTTTTCAAGTCTAGAGCGCAAGGTCTGGGAAGGATTGTACAAAAACACATCACTAAACTTTTCCGGAATCATAGGTATATTTGGGGTTTCCACCAACTGTAGCCGCACCTTTGAATCGAGTAGATAGCTCAGAGAAAGTATATAATTTTGATGGGTATCACTGATCAAAAGCGGCTGGGTAGCTTTGTTGACAATACCAGCAATTTCGCGATTGTATTTATTTATCAGATAGCCTTTGTTCCACCAATATTCGGCTTGAGAACTGAGCGCACAAGACACGACTCCAGCTGATACCACTAGGATTGTGACAAGCTGCCACAGCTTCTGTTCCCAGTTATTAACAGAAAAGGAGGTAATTTTAGTGAGTAGGAGATAAGCAACAGCTAGCTGAATAGCCAGATAACAAGGGAATAAATATCGAGCCTCAGCTGATATTCGCAGCTCCCCTAAAATTAGACCGAGCAGCATTGAGGCTGCTGTAACTCCAAGCACAGTCAAGATAAACAGCCAAACCTTTTTGGGAGTCTGACGATAGAGAAAATAAATTGCATACCCTTCCAGGGTTAACACAATTAAAATCAGGGGAAGCCTAGAGAGAGCCTCTGTCAAGGACTGAGGCAAGTCAAGGCCAAAATCAACAAAAACACGGGTTAAGTAATTAACCCACCTATTAAGCATATGCAACCGAAGATTTTGAGCCAAGTTTACTGAATGCTCAATGGAGGGTTGGTGAAGGATAATAACCAAAGGCCAGAGCCCAAATGCGAGAAGCCCTGCCAGCGATGCGATCAGATAAGATTTTACCGTCTTAGTCCATCGGAAGCCCTCAGTTGCTACGAGGTAGACTGCATGTCCGATAGCGACCAACGCAGAATATAAATGAACATAAAAACTGATGGCTAAGGTGACCGCATATATTCCCCAGTTGAGCTTTGTGTTGAGGCGCATAGATCGCAGTAATGCCCAGCTCGATAGTAAGATCGTCACTGTCCACAAGCTGTACGCTCGTGCTTCCTGGGCAAAGAGGACGTAAATAGGTGAGACGGAAATCAAAGCGATCGCCATCCACCCCATTAGCGGTGTTCCAAATAACTCTAAGCACAGCCAATAGACACCAGGGAAAACCAGTAAGCTGCTCACGGCAGACAAACCTCTAGGCGTCGTCACGGAATCATGAAACAGCTGCATCCAAAATCGCGCCATCAGGTAATATAGGGGCGGATTTTCAGGCCATGCTGCCAAAGCATTGATTGTGTCGCTTAAGCCTTTTTCAGGACTGAGACGCTGATACTTCTGTAAATCTTCGACGCCAATTACACGACCATCATAGACTTGCTGAACCACTTCTTTTTCTGTGTAGCCAGAAATCCATTTTGAGGTAAATACCTCATCGAACCAGTAGACTTTGCGCTCCAAATTAGCGAAGCGAAAAAAGATGCCCAGTACTAACAGGATAATGATGAGAAAACGTAAGGGCTTTGGTGGTAGAGTCCAATTCGGTGTTTTTCTAGCGTCATGAGAAGCTTTTCTAGCAACCTGTTGGGCCCCTTCCTCAGTCGAATCTGATTGTTGGGTCATAATAGATACCCTCCTAATAAAACCATCATGTTTTTTTACATCCCTACCGGACGCGCTCTGCGGCGCTGTTAGCGTTTGCGTAACATGCGCCTAGCGCGTAGGCAATCGCGTTCGTCGAATGCTCTAAAGAAAAATCTCACTGACTTGTTGCTTATATTTATGAATCCATTCATAAATTTCAGTGAGAGTCTTTTTGGCATCTTTTTGGGGTTGCCACCCAGTCGCACTCATCACTTTACGGGAATCTGTAATAAAAATAGGAACATCCCCCGCTCGTGTTTCCGAAACAGGAGTAACTGGTATCTGCTGTCCAGTGATTTCCTGGCAAAGTTGCGTTGTTTCATAGAGTGAAAGTGTGTTGTTGGCACCACCAAGTTTCAAAAAGAACACCATATAAAGTCATATAGTAACTGTTACAATCGTTACTTTTTAGCGAATGAAACAGTAGAAAGTCTAAAAAGCGTGGGGACTAAAGTCCAAACTTGAGCCTCACTTAGCATGCTGTGATCGCAAACCAATCGTGGAGGGATCGCCTTCTGGCTTGGGAGTTAACCATCGCTTTAGCAAGAATCGGTTGTTTTTTGTTCGTTCTATGACCTAGTTTTTAAATCAGTATTTTTGTGTAAAACAAAAATATTCTCTTTCCCA
>CBDTXL010000939.1:0-2534 GCA_965364435.1 uncultured bacterium | reverse complement strand
CGGTCTGGATCGGGTTGTGAATCAATTTCGCGAGTCTAACCCTCTTCTATCACTCAAGCACAAAACTAATGGAGTGTAGTGGACTGTAACGCTACAGCTATTACAGAGAAAGTGCAACGTTACAGTAATAATCAAGTGAATGAGAAGCTAGGAATCATCTTTCTGGCTTCCCGATTTGCTAAAAAAATCGTCAGCAAGCTGAGACTCGTATTTAAAGAGAACTGTCTCAATTTGGTTATTAATCCTTTGAATCCTCCGTTTAACACAAGAGAAGTCGATATCTACCCAAATAATCATTTTTAAGTCATTTTCCTCCTTTTTATTAGGCATGGCAGATTTTAAAGTGTTTCATCAAATATCCCTGAGCCTTGAAACTTACAACCTCTTTCTGAAGGTAGAGGCGCAAAAAGACTTAAGCATTTTTCAAGATTTCATCATCAAAGCGTATTGGGAAAAATTAGTCCAACCAACACAAGGCGAGAGAGGGCACTATTACACTTTATCTACAAGACGTGTAGCCAAAGGAGGATTACTGGATATCAGGTTTTAGATACTTGATATCCAGTTTCTCACCATAAGTTAATTATGTTAATTAACTTTATCTCCCACTTTCGCGCAAAAGGTCGTCAAAGGTGAACTTACGCACATTCACAGCGGCGACAAACGGATTAAACACCTTGACATCAAGCGCCCTATTATAGACCCCGGCAACTGCAACAGACCCGTCACTGGCGAAAACTTGACTTTCAAACGTGCGCCACAGTTGCGGTACAACGGTAAATTTGGTGGAGCCGAGGTCAGGCATCATCGCCGCCATGCGTTGATTAACATAGTCATTGACAATGGCAAACACTTGTTTAGTAACAGCCTCGCTCTCATAGCCTTGGTGGTGATTAAACTCAATGCCAGCTTGTTCAATTAACGCTTTGAGTTGTCCCCTTTGCGCCTCCTCATAACCGTTGGCAAAAATGTCATGGGCTACGGCTTCTAATAAAAGCTGTCGTTGGCTCTCCGGTTGTTTGGCAAAGTCAAGCAATTTAGCCACAGCCAAGGTTTGACCGCAAACATTGCTAAATGTCCCCCAGGAACCATAGGCGAGAAACTGGTCTGAGGGGGGTAGACTTAAGGCATCCCAAGCACCATTGAAAATCCTGCCGTCGATAATGACAGTGCGGGCCTGTTGGTTTTTAGGAAGCGTGGCTATTTGCTCTGCAAAAGAGCGGTCAAATTGTTTCTGCAAAGGATCGGCTGACCAAGAGTTAACGGAACCCCCGTCCCGGCGGTTAAAGATATAAACTTGAAAGTCGAAGGTGTCATCCTCTACCTGGGTTAAACCCAACTCCTCCAGGGTACTCTGAACAATTTCTTCAGTGCTTCTCTGGGCATCGTAGTGGTGCTGCGCTTGGGGGTTAGCCATGACCACCTTCACCTTCAAATTCCCCAATTGGCGGGCAAAGGCTTTCATCACTGCCTCGTCAGCCCCCCAGGCAATCTCGCGCCGGAGGTTACTTTTACCAGCTTGGACGAGAATGTCATCAAACTGAGCTTGTAGTTGGCGGCGCTGGTAATCGCCAAATGTCGTGCTGGAGTCTCCCATCGCGTAAACGACATCAACTACTTCTTTGCCAAGGCTGGCACACACAGCAAGGGCATTTCTTAATTGTTCCAAAGCCAGACGATGATAATCTCGCAGCCAGTCATATTCTGAGGAGTTATAGTCCTCTTGATCGCGGATGCGGTTTGTGCCAATGAAGTTGCCGATAATCACCACCTTTTGACGACTTTGCAAATAGGGCAAGTAGCGGTCAGGATATTGAGCAATGCGATCGCCTAAGATAAACGCCGTGTCGAAGCGAATTTCTTGTGGTAGCAAAAGGTACCCCTGCCTGACGAGGGAGTCGGTTTGTCGGCGGGGGGCAAAAACAAAGGGGAGATAGAGCTGTTCGGAGCGGGTGTCGGGTGCATCTAGTTGGGGATAGATGCCTCTGCCCTCCCTGTCCTGATCGGTAGGTCGGGCGTAGATGGAGCCGAGGGTGGGATAGGAGAGGTTTCTCAGGTGCTGGAGAATCTCTTGGGTGGACAATGGCGCTGGTTTTTCTACGCTCCTTGTAGGAAGCTGTTGGCACAGGAGAACAAGGCTGAAGGTGACGGCGAACATTAGGGCGAAACAGGCGGAGGCGTTTGTTCGATGAATTTTCATCGCGATGTTTAGGAGTTCATAACCTTTAAAGCTCCTCAAGAAGGAGAAGGCTATCAGGATTGGCTGACTGATACCAAGTTGCATTCAAAGGTATAACTCTCTGTTTCTCTTACCGAGAGTGTCCTGGAATGTCTGGAGTGGTTCGTTGAATTGTACGTTAGACAGCAACTCAGTATGAGCTTGACTTTCAGCCTTAGAACCTATCCGAAAAGTGGATATGTGATTTGAACCACAGATAAACACAGATGAACACAGATGAATACAGATGGAAAGTCGTCGCTGCTCATGATTTTTCGGATAGGCTCTTAGCGTTGTTTTTTGTCTGCTTGCTACG
>CBDTXL010000938.1:0-2535 GCA_965364435.1 uncultured bacterium | reverse complement strand
AAAAGGAGATTACCAGAGTCCTTGGACACCCTGATCCGCTTCAGTATTAGGAGATACCCCATTACCTGGGTAACCTGCACCCGTAGTAGATGGTCGATTCAAGGGGCTAGCTTGAGTAGTAGTAGATTCCCGATTAATTGTGGTAGTCTCACTAGTAGTAGATTGCTGCTCCATCGTATTCACTCGACTAGTAGATTCTTGAGCAACTTCGCTGGAGCCACCTGTAGTAGAAGATTGCTTATCCATCATATTGCTTCCAGGATTAGGAGATACCCCATTGCCGGGGTAGCCTGCACCTGTAGTAGATGGCAGATTCATTGTGTCGCCTGCACCAGTATTAGATGGCTGCTCCATTGAGCGGGAGCCACCTGTAGTAGATGGTCGCTCCATCGTATTGCTTGCAGGATTAGGAGATACCCCATTGCCGGGATAGCCTGCACCAGTAGTAGATGACCGATTCATTGAGCTGGCTTCACGATTAGTAGATGGCTGATTTAGTCTGTAGAGTCCACAATAATAGCCTCCACCACTAGTGAGATTTCCTAGGTAGCCTACACACTCACGATCAGTAGAGCGCGAATTTTCTGACATACCCTGAGCTAATAATTCTCTGGTTCTCACAGTAGAGTCAGCCAGATCACTCTGATTATTGAGAGGTTGATTAGAGAGACTAGAGTTAGGGGGGGTTAGGCTTAAGGCTGGCAAACTGAAAAAAACACTAGCACTAGCAACTCCCGCTAGGCTAATAAGCTTTTGAATTGAATTTTTATTATGCTGAGTGCCCATTGGTATCTCCTTTTGTTTAGGCTGAAAGCGTTATGAGCTTCTCCGCCATCTCGTTCAATTTGAACAACAGTTGCGTGATTTTTATTCTCGGATATGCTTCTAAGTTTCAACATTAGACGCATATCTTCAAAGCATGTTATTTAAAGTTAGCCGAATTAATTTTTCGGCGCGTCCACCTAAGGATTCATCTAAGGAGAAGTTTTTTTGTAACCATAGATACATAAAAATTATAGTCACGTGGACTAAAGGCTCAGAGGCAGATATCGGGCGAAACATAATCATGATCATTCCTCTTCGTGATTGAGCGATCGCCTTCTGGTAAGTTCAAGATACAAAAACAAAAGGCAGTAGCCTCATCAGCCACTGCCTTTTGTCTTATTCCTCGTGACTAACCTTCACAGCAAGCCCAAAGTTCATTACTGCCTTAGAGCCAACACGCCAAAGCGTCCTTTGGATTAATAGGCGTTTTCCTGATCCGCAGGATCGCCATAGGGATCTTCGCTGGCTGGAAGCACGTCGCCGAACTGCCCATAATCTGCTAAATCTGCTACCTGATCAGCGGGGTCGCCATAAGGGTCTTCACTAGCTGGGCGAACATTGCCGAACTGCTCATAGGCAGGGTCACCATAAGGGTCTTCACTGGCTGGGCGAACATTGCCGAACTGCTCATAGGCGGGGTCACCGTAGGGGTCTTCACTGGCTGGAAGCACGTCGCCATATGGCTCTTCTCTAACTGGGTACCCCTGCCGATCATAGTCGGCATCTTGGTCAAATTGCTCGTCAGTTCCGGCGATCGCATCCTTCATTCTTCGTAAAAATCCATCTACCATGATTGCTCTCCTTTTTTATGCCTTTTGGAGCGGTTGTGTAGAAGGTATAAACCTATTCCACATGTCGCTGTGTTTATCTGTGTGCTTGCCGTTGCTTGTCCTAAGTTAGAGTTAGCGGAGCCACTCCCTTGTTCGAGGCGATTCCGAAGGTTTCTGGAATCAGGAACTAACGCGACAAAGTTGATCGCCTAACGTTGCTTTCTTTGTAACATCTCCGACAGCAACGGTTATCGTGCAGGAACTGGCTCTGGCTCAGTCGGTGCCTGGGTTGCTGCCACATCAGTTAGGTCGCGACCTGTGGATCTGTTGTTATAGCCCTGGAATTCACGGTACTGTTGCGCCTGGGACTCCGGTACTTGAATTCCACCGGGTGGCGGAGTTACCCAATGAGCCCGATTTTGGGCATCGCGGTAGTAGATACGCCCGTTCTTGGAAAGGTAGTACTTCCCCTGCGGTCCCTGCTCCTGCTTGTTCTTATGCTGGTTGTACAGATAGTAAAGGGCAGCGGCTCCAGCCAAAATTGCCACTTTCTGTCCGGTTGACAATCCCTTTTTCGCCTGGGGTGAGTTTTGGGGAGCAGGATAAGTTTGCGCTCCACCCCTGGTATCGTCAACAGGCGGCGGGGGAACATTACTTTGTTGACTTCCACAACCAGCAAAAAAGGGAAATGTTAGTAATACTGAAAACAGCAGCGCCTTTGGGCGTAAAAATTTTCTAGTCTCTGGATAAACTGGATAAATTTTGTTCATCGCATCTCCTGATCACCCTATTGTAGCTACCCTGTATTAGGGCAAGTTCTCCAAACCTGCGCTGTTGAAAAAAAACGTATTTGTTGCTTTTTTCTTGGGCTTTGAATTAATTTTCCTTTTGAGAAGAAGCGCTTTGACCGATAAACTACAACAGCATAGTGCAGCGTTTA
>CBDTXL010000937.1:0-2538 GCA_965364435.1 uncultured bacterium | reverse complement strand
GCCTCAACTCCTTTTATTAAAAATACTTATCACCCTGACTCCTGGAGAGCCTAAAGATCAGAGCAATCGTCATTATACCAAGACCGATGTACAACTTTTGTAAAGAGAACTTTTGAACTTGACTTTCACGTTCTCGTTCTATTGCTTTATAGTCTTTACACTTCTTTAGCTCTGCCTTTAGCGCTTCTCGGCTGTTCATAAAGCTTTGCCCAAGCCAGCGTTGTTCATCAGCCGTAGGACGTATTCCAACTTGGCTAAGGATTTCTATCCTACCAGGATAGTTACCATGTTGTTCGATAGATGAATCTGTATTAACGTATTGAAAGCCTAAAGTCACAAAAGAATCTTCTCCT
The DNA here is from genome assembly GCA_965364435.1 of uncultured bacterium. Taxonomy (GTDB): domain Bacteria; phylum Cyanobacteriota; class Cyanobacteriia; order Cyanobacteriales; family Coleofasciculaceae; genus CBDTXL01. The sequence goes on along the minus strand of CBDTXL010000937.1, from coordinate 2,185 downwards.
ACGACTAATTGGATAGGCTCGGTATCATTATGATTATGTACAGCAATTAAAGAGGGACCTATATAGTTTGGATCAAGTGTAGTCCCGATATGCCCTCCACCTTGTGACACCTGATAGACTTTTGAATGATAAGTTCCAGCTATCTTCGGAGAAACCCAAATTGTTTCAAAAGTTTCTATTAAAGCAGTTTGTCGTGGAGGAATACTAATTGTATTAGTATTAGGGTCATAAATACTTGCTTTAGTTTTTAAGTTCCAAGCAAGTTGACTAGGTGTTAAGTTGTAACTCGCCCCTTTTAGATTTTTATTTTTATAAGGATATATTAGAAGATTATTTCCTATTTCTTTCTTGATATCTACGTCACTTAATAGGGTCATTAGTTATAGAATTTATTTTTGGATTAGGGTTATTTTATATTTACTTTTGTCTTAGGGAACTATTTGATGATTCTTGAGGTTTAACTATACTTTTTACGTGGTTTAGTGGTTTATCTTGCTCATAGGCAAAATCCTGTTTTCGGCTCACATGCATTTCTGCTTTTTGTAATTCTGTTCCTAAGTACATGGCGTGTTCGACTTGCAAAGCAGGGCAACTTTCGGCAATTTGCTGATAGAGTTGCTTAGCAGATTTACCTGAGTAGCAGTTAATAATTTCCCCAGAACCAAGCGTCATTTGTTCAACAATAATCTTGCCATTTTGAACATTGATAACAAAACTGCCTGAAGGATCATCATAATCTCGTTGCTGACAAATTTTGGCATACTGAGTTTGAATCAGATTATCTGCATTTTCCCAGCAGTCATCATAAATATGGGCGCTCTGGCTAATTGTAATCAGTGGTCCCATTCTCAAGTCATAGTTAGAACGTTTAGCAATCTCGTTCCTGATATGTTTTTGCAAAGCCCTTAACCCCATCGCATTAGCAGGCCAAGCACTAAACATATCATTACTTCGGAAAGTCGCTGTCAAGGATAATTCATTATCAACAACCCGCGCCCAAATATGGTTAAGGCATGGAGGACTCTCGTTTGCCTCGTGATCGCGCACGTCCCATAGAGACATCACTGCCCTCGCTGAATCAATATCAGCTATCAATTTTTGAATGACTTGTTCAATTTGATCCTGTCCGAACCAGGAACGCAGACGTTGACCATAGGTGTATTTGACCCCTTCCCGCTGCGGCGCGTCATCTAAAATTTGGGAGACGTATTCTCCAATGAAAGCGCGATCGCACGGCAAATAATTTGGCTCTGGAAAATAGAAACCATCTGGCTCATCTGTGACAACAGCCATCAAATCAATTAACTCTTGCCATTGCCCATCGTAGCCAGTGGGTCGAATCGTGCCAGTTGTTTTAATTCGATGAATTATTTTGACCCAAGTCTCAGCAATCGTCCGCCCCTCAATCCGATGTCCGTAGCGTGGTCCAGGTAGTACAGTTGGGACAACGGTGGACATCGGAAATTCCAACGGCGAACCCCAAGGTTCAACAGTGTCCCGCAGGGCAAAAGACTTGACCTGACTCACAGCTTCAGCGATGGAATGGGCTTCGACGCACTCCACGGCTTGCCGCAACTGTTGTAGCGCATCGGCATCAATCTCAAAGTCAATATAACCAGGAATGGAAGAACGAATCACCCAACAGCGACGCCCAGTGTCACTAGAACCTTCTTCAAAGCCATTACGGAAGAAATCCAGCAAGCACTCGCACCCACCAGCGTTCCGGTCTTCCTTGGTCGCGTTGAGGACAACCAAAAAGCGGACATGGGGATTAGCTAGCAGATTGCGGATGAGCAGGCTAATTCCCCTGGTTGGGCTGTATAGCTGCCCAATGACACCATACTCATCAGGCTGTAACTTTTTTGCGATTGCTCCTTTAACAGTCCAACCCGTGACTACTGCCGTTTGACCAGTACCGTAAATCAGCTGGTTAGGCTTGTGCAGTGGTTTGTACTTGAATTGAGTTACCTGACTGCTGGCTGTCATAAATGGCTACAAGTAAAAAAATCCCTAGCCTACAATAACAGACTGTCCAAATCGGTATTAAAGATTTGTTAGGACGACCCGTTGTCTCCCTTTTCACCTAGCCCCTAGTCCCTAGCCCCTAGTCCCTAGTCCCTAGTCCCTAGTCCCTAGTCCCTAGTCCCTAGTCCCTAGTCCCTAGTCCCTAGTCCCTAGTCCCTAG
>CBDTXL010000936.1:0-2543 GCA_965364435.1 uncultured bacterium | reverse complement strand
TAGCAGCGGCTACAAGTGAGTATGTCAAGCTGGAAAAAATTCTAACCCCCGCTGAAACCAGAGGTTGGGTTGGGTCAGTACCTTTGGGTAATGGCTAATATTACCTATTTTTTGAGTTTCCAGAGCCGAAGCTTGCTAGGGGAAACCTCCTCTAACTTAGAATTTTCTGCTTTTTCAAGTTGCCTTCGCCAGGTTTTGGAAGGATTGAATATAAATACATCACTGAAGCCATCAGGAATCTTGGGTATGTTTGACTCTTTCACCAACTGAAGACGCACTTTTGGAGTGAGCAGATGCGAGAGAGAGAGTATCTCACCAAGATTAAAGCGATAATTGCTGCTGACTAAAAGCGGTTGGGTAGCTTGGTTGATGATACGAGCAGCTTGCGGGTGGTTATGGCTATTTTTTTTAATCCACCAGGTATCCGCCTGGGAACTAACTGCACAGGAAACAACTCCTGCCGAAATAAGCACAGCCATTATCACCTGCCAGAACTTTCGTTGTAAGGAGCGAGCAGAAAAAATATGAGTAGCAAGAAGATAAGCAACAGCTAGCTGTATACCCAAATAGCACGGGATTAGATACCGGCTGACACTTGAGCGTCGTCCCCCCACAATTATGTCTGGCAGTATTAAGGCTATTGCTGTAACGCCAACCAGTGTCAAGATAAACAGCCAAACTCGTTCTGGAGTTTTACGAGGGAGAAAATAAAGGGAATATCCTACTAGAATTAATAGAACAAAAATTGGGGGAATGGTATAGATTAATGAATCGTTAGCATCAAGGTTCAAATCAAAAAAAATACGGCTAAGGTTAGCTCCCCAAATTTTAACCAAGGTCGATAGCGCCATTTTCTGTGCTGTCCAGCCTGCTGCATTAACTTCGTGCAAGTTATTAAGCCAAGGTATGAAAGTGAGAAACCCTGCAAGAGACGCCAGTAGATAAGCAGCAATCGTCTTATTGAAGCGAAAGCGTTCGGTTATAACTACATAGATTCCATGTCCAATCGCGATCAATACTGAAAACAAATAGGTATAGAGTCCAAGTGCCAAAGTTACTGCATAAATTCCCCAACTGAGCTTGGTTTTGAGTCGCATTGCTCGCAGTAGTGCTGCACTTGATAGCAAGATGGTCATCATCCACAAACTATACTCCCGCGCTTCCTGTGCATACAGAATGTGGAAGGGTGAAACAGATATAAGTGCGATCGCAATCCACCCTACTAGTGGCGACTCGAATAATTCTAAGCAAAGCCAATAGATACAAGGCAAGGCTAACAAGCTAATTACAGCTGACACACTTCTGGTTACGGCTACTGAATTGCCGAACCCCTGCACCCAAAGTCGTGTGATCAAGTAATACAGTGGCGGATGCTGAGGGTCTTCTGTTGCCACATTTCTCAGGGTATCGATTAAACTTGTTTCTGGATTGGGATACTGATATTTTTGTAAATCTTTACTAGCAATTACCTGCCCGTTGAAGACTTGGTCGATGATTTCTTGTGGTCTATAGCCAGAAATCCAGATTGAGGTATAAGTTTCATCGTGCCAGTAGACTTTGCGATCCAGATTGACGAATCGAAAGAAGATTCCCAGCAGCAAGAGGATAATTATGAAAAACTGTAGCCAAGTTGTAGACGAACCCCAATTCTGCCTTAATTTATTTTTCATAACTGAGAACTTGATGAAAAGCAAAAAAACGCCCTGCGACGATCAGAAAAATGACTTAAAAACCGTCAGCAGGGCGTCTTTATTGAGGTGTTTGTAGGTGCTACCCAATTTTCTCAGCCAGCTTTGCGTTCTCTGTATCCGGAGTTGTAGACACAAACAGTTGTGGCAGCAGAAATCCAGAGCGTGCTTTGTAGTCCGCAAACTCAGGGTAGCGGGAGAGCGACTGGTCTTTTTTCTTCATGTTGGGAAGGAATAGACCAGCACTAAAGCCTGCCAGGATTAAAAAGGGGAGCCAATGCTGAGCCAGCATGGCAAAAGACCCATAGATAAGGATTTCTCCCAAGTAGTTGGTGTTACGACAGCGGGCAAAGAATCCTTCTGTAATCAGTCCGGGACGATACTTGAGGGTGTAGTACTTTTGGGCATCACTGGCGTAGTGCAAAAAGACGCCCATGATGTTAAGAGAGATGGCAGCTGCCACCAGTGGGAGAGGAGGTTCGGAGCCACTACTGATAAGGATAAAGGGAGCTACCCAGTAGAGGCTGATTAACCCAAAGCCAAAAATGCCTGTCCCGATGGAGATTTCTTGTTCCCACTGCTTATCTGGGTAGATGCGGTCTTTCAGTAGCCACATAAACCCATAGGTGCCGTGGAGTGCTAGGTACACCCAGGGACCAAGGGTGAAGTTTTGGTAGACCACCATCAGTCCCAACACAACAAAGAAGGTGAGTCCTTTTTGCAGATTGACGAAATGTTTAACTTTCATAGCTCTTTTCTGCCTTTAATCAGCTCCTTCAATTGGCGCAAAGCCTTGACGTTGGATATTCTCCGTAATGGTACGCGGTTCCAGGAATTGCAGCAAATAATCGGGGC
>CBDTXL010000935.1:0-2544 GCA_965364435.1 uncultured bacterium | reverse complement strand
CCCTCATATATATCAAAATACCCCTCACCCCGTGCCATCTGCATCGTGCGATTAGTTTCAATGACAGACCATCCTAGACTTTCGGCGTCTTGGGTATCAAGCGCTAACCAACCTGTAGTAAATCCCGTATCTAATAACACCTCAACGGGGTAACCCTCTCCATCAGCAGCAATCAGCTCAATTTCAAAATTTAGCTCCCCGTTCTCGCCGAACCTGCCTGAAATCATATCCTGCCACAAGTTCCTGTTTCATTCAGCCGGAAAATGACAATCCAGCCACTAGGATACTTCTGACGCGCTTTTTTATAAGCTACCTCTTCATCCGGGTCAATAAAATAATCTCCACTATTTGGTTCGATGATAATGAACCAGTTGTAATGGTCGTCTATCAATTGAGGAGCAACTTGTTCAAAAAAACTACGAGCTTTTTGACAACGAGCATTTTTTTCAGCTTCCCGTTTGGCTAACTCCTCTGGTGGTATCGTGAATTCTGGAAATATCCTGCCTTGACTGCGAGGGCGAAGTGGATGTTTGCGAATCATATATTTTCTTACCTGTTTTAGTCGTATTTTTAGTTTATCACTCTATTGAATCTACTAAGGGGCTTTACCCATTTTGTTGCTCTCTCACCCAAGCCCGAAAAGCGCGTAAAGTTGCTGTTTCCCCATCTGCTAAACTTTGGCGAATAAATTTAGGAATAACATCTAAAGGCATCCAAGGTAATGTCGGACTCTGGTTAACTTGTTGATAATCTTGACTTGATGGTTGTAGGACAAAGACTTCCAATTTATTGCCGTTATACCGCCACAATTCAGGTACGCCAACAGCCGCGTAAATTGGACGCTTATCCAAAGAGCCACTGGTGATATCGATTTCCAAGACTAAATCTGGAGGCGGGTCATTATCCAAGTCAATTTCTTGCTTACTCCTTACAAGCGGCTCATTTTGGATATAGTAACAGGAGTCAGGTTCCGCTCCTTTCAACTTTTTTTCTCGCTTAAGGGTCAAAGAACCAAACTTTTTGAGATTCAGATTTAATTCATCTGCGATCGCTCTAATCAGATCGTCAATGAAGCGGTTATTATTCTCATGCGGACCTAAAGGAGACATTATCTCTAATAATCCTTCGTTGTAAGCCAATCGGGTGGCTCTTTTATCGCCTAATTCTTTGAGTAATTGCTCAAACGTTTGCCAACTGACATGGGACAAAATTACCCGTTGTTCGGCAATTTCAGGAGTTGCTGTTTTCATAAATTGTTACCTTGAAATTAGGTATCGAGCGAACCGTATCCCCCACCTCCGGGAGTCTCAATGATAAACACATCCCCCGCATTCATCTCCACAATAGCTGTGCTGCCTAATTCCTCTACTGTTCCATCACTCCGTTCAACATAATTCTTCCCAACAACACCCGCTTCACCCCCTTGCAACCCAAAGGGAGGAACAACGCGATGACTCGAAAGAATTGCTGCTGTCATCGGTTCGAGGAAACGCAGGCGACGGATAACGCCATTGCCGCCGTGATGCTGTCCCTTACCCCCACTGTTGGGACGAATACCAAAGCTTTCCAGGAGAACCGGAAATCGCCATTCGATCACTTCGGGGTCAGTGAGGCGAGAATTGGTCATGTGTGTGTGTACGGCATCCGTGCCATCGAAATCAGCGCCAGCACCCGAACCGCCGCAGATGGTTTCATAGTATTGATAGCGTCCGTTGCCGAAGGTAAAGTTATTCATCGTCCCCTGAGACGCTGCCAGGACTCCCAGGGCACCATACAAGGTATCGGTAATTGCCTGGGAAGTCTCCACATTTCCCGCCACTACCGCAGCAGGATAACGCGGATTTAGCATACAGCCTTCAGGAATGATAATTTCCAAGGGTTTGAGGCAACCGGCATTGAGAGGAATATCGTCATTTACCAAGGTGCGGAAGACGTAGAGAACTGCTGCTTTGCACACGGCAGAGGGTGCGTTGAAATTGCTATTCAGTTGGGGTGAAGTGCCAGTAAAATCAATCTTGGCGCTGCGGTTGTTGCGGTCAATGGTAATTGTCACCTGTATTTGACTACCATTATCTAACTCAGCGGTGAAGCTACCATCTTTGAGTACTGCGATCGCACGCCGCACTGATGCCTCTGCATTATCCTGGACATGACCCATGTAAGCTTGTACACTCTCCAATGAGTACTGCTTCACCATCCGCTGCAACTCTTGCACACCGCGTTCGTTTGCGGCAATCTGTGCTTGCAAGTCTGCAATGTTTTGAGCTAAATTCCGGACGGGATAAGTGCCGGATGTGAGGAGTTCGGTTAACTCGTTTTCCCGAAAATGACCTTGTTCGACTAGCTGGAAGTTGTCTAGCAACACTCCTTCTTCCTCGACGGTTTTGCTGGTGGGTGGCATTGAACCAGGAGTAATGCCGCCGATGTCCGCATGGTGTCCCCGCGAGGCGACGTAGAAGAGAGGGGGAGAGGGGGGGAGGGGGAGAGGGGAGCGGTCATCAGTGGTTGGTTGTTTTTCTGCTGGTGAAGGTAGGGAAGGTAGGG
>CBDTXL010000934.1:0-2544 GCA_965364435.1 uncultured bacterium | reverse complement strand
AGTTTCCCTTCTCTCACGGAGTGATACAAAAGTGGGAATGGTTCAACCTTCCAATAGGCGCAACTGGTGTCAGCCTCGTCATCTTCGCACTGCTTAACTACAGCTTATGGACTGGCTGGATTTGGCAAGCCCTGAAACGTTGCTTTTGCAATCCCAACACTACCATCCTCAGCAAGCGGCAGAGTTATTGGCTGGTAGGCTGCTTTGAAGTAGTGATTTTAGGGTTTGCTATGGGAGAGGGACAAGGGTATTATGTCGGCTGGTCGGATTTGACTAATTCCTTGTTGATAGCTTGCTTCAACTTGGTGCTTTTTCTGGGTTTAATCGCAGCTCTTTCACTTCACCGCCAACCCCTACAGGATTGGGCACGTTACCGCCGTTCGAGTGTTTCGACGCGCAAGGGTTTCTGGAATCGCGCATTGGTGCAAGATTTGATTTTGGGAGGAAAAAGCCCATCCGTGATAGCAATAGCAATCAATCTAGTAATTGCTGCTACCCCCTTCTTCGTTTGGATTTTACTTTTGCCTAGTGAGGATATTGACAAGACCAAGGGACTGTTCAGTGTTGCTTTCTTCATCAGCTTAATGATGATTTACGCCAGCATCTTCCAGCTGATGTTGTTGATGAAAACCCAGAAGCGATCGCTCTGGGCAACTGCAACTGTAGCCGCTTTGAATGTCTTGCCTCTGATAATTCTAGTAGTGCTTCTTAGGATCGATACTTACAAAAACCCCACTCTCTGGCTGTTTTCAACCTTGCCCTGGGTAGGAATAGAACACGCGACAACAACAACAATGTTTATGGCACTGCTGAGTGAGTGGGCAGTGCTGGTATTGTTGAACCTACAGCTGACGCGACAACTGCGACGCGCTGGTGAGTCGGCATCCAAAACCCTGTTTGCTAGTCGTCCCGCTTTACCCAGCTGACGCCGCTTTTAACAGATGAACGTAGATAAACACAGATGAATTTGCTCTTTATCTGCGTTCATCCGCGTCCATCTGCGGTTAAAAAAACTCTGGACTCATTCGATTGAGGAGATTAAACTTATGCAACTCAATTTACTAGACCGCATCGGCGATTGGAATGCACAGCTATTTCGGGAAATCAAAGGTCGCCTCAACGTTCGTGATGTTTCCCTCACGGTTGCTATATCATTGCTTAGCCAACTGCTACTCTTCTATGGGTGGTGGCAAATACACATAATCTCCAGAGAGCCATTTGATCCGCCCCTTTGGCAATACCTCGGTTCAGAGTTCTTCTCCTCCCTCAGGATGTTTGTTCTGTTCGCCCTGTTGGTGGTGGGCACTTATATGCTCATCAGCGACTTGGCTAGGGAAGAGCGTCGTGGCACACTTAACTTTATTCGACTTAGTCCACAGTCTTGCCAGAGTATTTTGCTCGGCAAAATGCTGGGAGTTCCGATTTTGCTCTATTTAGCAGTCGTCCTCACAATCCCTTTACAGCTAGGGTTGGCGCTGTTAGACCAAATTCCTCTGCTGGAGATTATCAGCTTCTGGGTCGTTCTCGTTGCCAGTTGTGCCTTCTTCTACAGCGGGGCGTTACTGTTTAGCTTACTTAGCTCTGGGTTGAGTGGGTTTCAGTCTTGGTTAGGCAGTGGTGCAGTTCTTGCTTTCTTGTGGGTAGCTAATTCCACAGGGATAAATCAGACTCCAGCGGATTGGCTGATTCTGTTTTGTCCCTCTATAGATTTTCGCTTATCTGACGCAGGTATCCAAGAGTGGGAATGGTTCCACCTGCCATTAGGTGCAACTGGCATCAGCATTTTCATCTTTGCGGTGCTCAACTACGGGTTATGGACTTACTGGATTTGGCAAGCCCTCAAGCGGCGCTTTCACAATCCCAACGGTGCTATCCTTAGCAAGCAGCAGAGTTATTTACTATCAGGCTGCTTTACCCTGGTCAGCCTAGGCTTCGTTGTACAATCGCCTCAAGAAGGGTACTCCTGGAAGTTTTTCGATAACTTTAGTGTTTTACTATCACTGAATCTACTGCTGTTGGTCGGTGTAATTGCAGCGCTATCACCTCACCGCCAAGCTTTGCTGGATTGGGCACGCTACCGACGGGAAAAGAGTTCCTCTTTGGTACAGGATTTAATCTCCGGTGAAAAGAGTCCGGCAGTGATGGCGATCGCTATTAATCTTGCGATTACTTTCACTCCAATGGTTATTTGGATTCTCTTCTGGCATGGGGAGTCTAATGGTTTCAGAAGAATTCAACTAATCTTAGGTCTGGTTCTAATCCTGCATTTAATCTTGATCTACGCAACCCTCACACAGCTGATGCTGTTGATGAAAACGAATCACCGGGCGATCTGTGCAGCTGCCACGGTTGTCACCACGAGTCTCTTGCCTCCCTATACTTTAATCCTGATGTCGATTTACCCAGGACAAAACGGCGGAGGTCTTTGGCTGTTGACCGTTTATCCCTGGGAGGCCCTCAGATCCCCATCGGCAACGCTTGTTGTTCAGGCTTCAGGGGGCGACAAGCGCCCCCAAAGCCAAATGCCAAAAGAGTTTGACCTGT
>CBDTXL010000933.1:0-2546 GCA_965364435.1 uncultured bacterium | reverse complement strand
CTCTCCCCTGCTCCCCCTCTCCCCTGCTCCTCCTCTCCCCTGCTCCCCCTCTACCCTGCTCCCCCTCTCCTGTGCCCCTCGGATACTCAGCCGCCAGCAACAGGGCGTCACTTTCCGTTAGATCAACAAGCCTCGATACTAAGCCCGATAACCCTGGGACATAGTCAGGTGTTTTGAGTATTACCCAGGAAACGGTGTAGCCTAAATGGGTTTGTGATTGCAAATTGTCCAGGGCGGCGCGTAAGAGTTTTTGCAACTGGGGAGACAGACCGGGATCAACGTAAGTGGCGATTTGCCGTACATTCGCCCCTTGTGCCATCAACCAGGCTAAAGCGGCAGCGTCTCGTGGCGTCGTCTGGTCAAAGGTCAGCGAACCTGTATCAACGTGGATACCTAATGCCATCACCGTCGCCTCAGCAGTTGTCAATTGGATTGAGGTTTGCTGCAACTGCTCGACAATCAGGGTCGTTGTCGCCCCTACTGGTTCAATCTGAGTGTGTGTGGCAGGGATATCTGTTTGGATATCCAGGTGATGGTCGTAGACTTCAATGGATGTCAAGTGAGGTAGGTCAAACCACTCAGCTGCTTTCCCCAAGCGATCGCGCATTTGGGTATCCACCACAACCAGGGACTGAATCTGTTGGGAATTGACAGACCGACGTTCAATCAGCGCATACTCATCCCGATGCAATGCCAAAAAATCCCGGACAGCGGGGTGAGCGCCGCCAGTTAGAACCACCTTGGCTCCTGCCTTCAGGCGCGTCAGTCCCACTGCGGCTCCCAGAGCATCAAAGTCCGCTGTTGTGTGACACAAAATCAGATCCATCGTTGGGGGGCTGAATGCTTTTATCTAGAGGTAATTTCTGAAAAAGGGGTCAAATTTTGGTAGTTTAACTTACAGGAAGGATTTAAGAGTATATCAAGGGAGAACATTTCTCCCGCTACTCGTAGTTTGTATCCAGCCCATCGCAGTTTTGGGAGAAAAGGAAATGTCTGTCATATTTCAAATAGCACTCGCGGCTCTAGTGGCCTTGTCATTCGTCATGGTTGTCGGTGTCCCAGTCGCCTACGCCACACCTCAGAACTGGTCTCAATCGAAAAGGTTGATCTTCTTGGGTTCTGGACTTTGGGCGGCTCTTGTCATTCTAGTGGGCGTCTTAAACTTTTTGGTGGTGTAGATTGAGAGTGTAGCCCACACCACAATTCTCTAGATTAACGATGGCAGTTTTCGAGGGAAATTTTACTTCAACAACACCCCTGCGGTTTGCAATCATCATTGGTCGATTTAATGATCTAGTGACTGGCAAACTTTTAGAAGGGTGTCAAGATTGCTTGAAACGCCACGGTGTTGATACCAATCCCCAAGGCACTCAAGTGGACTATATTTGGGTGCCTGGTAGTTTTGAGGTGCCCCTGATGGCTCGGCAAGCGGCACTCAGCGATCGCTATGATGCTGTAATTTGCCTTGGCGCAGTTATCCGGGGTCAAACACCTCACTTTGATTATGTCGCGGCGGAAGTCTCTAAGGGAATTGCTGCTGCTGGTTTTCAAACGGGGGTGCCGGTAATCTTTGGGATTTTGACGGCGGATACTATGCAGCAAGCTTTGGAACGGGCAGGCATCAAGAGCAATAAGGGGTGGGATTATGCCATGAATGCCCTAGAAATGGCAAGTTTAATGCAGCAGTTCAGGGGGAATGGGTCAGCCTCAGCCTACAGTTCCTATGAGGAGGGTGCCGTTACCACCCCAGCGTTGCCAGTATCCTCGAATCGGACGATTACCTCAGAGTCAACGAGTGAATACAAAGAGTCGGCTGGCTTGTGAGCATTGAACAAACAAGAGGCTTCAAGTACTGCTGAGTGCTGAGTGCTGAATGTCCAGGAGAAAAGAGCGACTGAAGTCGGGGGCTATGGACCTATATCCTGAACTGTTAGTCTGACGCATTCCCTCCTGGGCACTCAGCACTGTTTCATCCTCCTGCTTTGGAGTGAACCCGCAACACAGCTCAAAAAGTTGACAAATTTTCATTATTCTGACAAGCTAGAACATATAGAAAAAATGCGGGTATAGCTCAGTGGTAGAGCGTCACCTTGCCAAGGTGAATGTCGCGCGTTCGAATCGCGTTACCCGCTTAAGTTAATGGACAGTAACATAACAAGAGTTGTTCAGTATATTGTTACTGAAACTTTTTGCTTGTAAGTGACGCAAGCAGCGATTGTGAGCTTGTAGAAATGCAGAACAAAGCAGTTGTAAAGCTTAAGGAAAGCGCTATTATAGGAATAATGGGCGTATCCTATCCATCGTCAAAACCGGGGTTTCGGATGCTACTAAGTCGTAGGAGTTTGCAATCACACGCCTAGGCGTGATTAACAAGCATTGCGACCTAGATGTTTTGGATAATCTTTGCTTGAAGTATTTGGGTTTTGAATAGCGCTTGTGCCACCTCAAAAAGCTCAGAAGATTGACTTAAATACTGAGTACCCCTGCCCTTGTCGGCGTAGGGGTTCTTTAGTACCGATTACGCTGACAGAAGCCTTTGGCTGCAA
>CBDTXL010000932.1:0-2551 GCA_965364435.1 uncultured bacterium | reverse complement strand
AAAGGCGTCTACAAGAACAGGGCTTCTATCGCGGTTTAATTGATGGTATTTGGGGCCCGCAAACTCAGGCGGCAGTTGAAGCTGCCCAACGTGCCTATAAGGTCAGTGCCGCTGATCTCAAGAACGGACAATTTTAACTAATGGTGGGGGTTTGGGGGAGGCAATAAGTCCCACGCCGTACACGCATGTGTCGGCGTCGGGATACATGGACATCCCCCAAGCTTTCTTGTGGGACTCAATGTCCCGATAATCGGCGGTTTACCGTCAGCATACAAGCGTGGTAGAATGACTCTATGCTGATGCTGAACTACACCTACAGAATTTACCCGGACGCAACTCAACAGCAGCTCATAATGGAGTGGTTAGAAACCTGTCGCCAGGTCTACAACTATGCTCTTGGTGAGATCAAAGATTGGATTGCGTCTCGGAAATGTTCGATTGATAGGTGTTCGTTGGCTCGGGAGTACATCATTCCGGCTGATGCTCCCTTCCCTAGTTATCAGCGACAACAGGACGCACTGCCCAGGGCAAAGAAAGAAAATCCTGACCTGGCCAAAGTGCATTCTCAAGTTCTGCAAACTACGGTTCGTAGACTGCACGACACTTGGGAAGCATTCCAGAAGCGAGGGTTTGGGTTTCCCAGGTTCAGAAAGTTCGGGCAGTTTCGCAGTTTTGTTTTTCCACAATTCAAAGACAATCCCCTGACGGGTTACCACATCAAACTTCCCAAAATTGGAGCTACTGCCATCAATATGCATCGCCCAATCCCAGAAGGATTTGCGGTCAAGCAAGTTAGGGTATTGTCTCGGTGCCGGAATATTCAATGGTATGTGGTGGTAACAATCTCCTCTCCTGTTTCGGTTCCCGATGCTCCCGTACATGGAAGAGCTATCGGCATCGACTTGGGGTTGGAGCGATTCTTGACTATCTCTGATGGCTCCTCGGTCGAACGCCCAAAGTTCTTGAAATCGCGGCACCGGAAGCTGAAATTGCTCCAACGTCGGGCGGCAAGAAAGCAGAAGCGTTCTAACAACTCGGAGAAAGCGCAAGTCAAAGTAGCCAAACTGCATCACCACATTGGAAATACTCGTAAAGTCTTCCATTTGAAGACAGCGCACAGTCTGTGCGACCAAGCGCAAACCATCTTTGCTGAGGACCTCAACACGGTTGGACTGAATCGGGGAATGCTCCGCAAGGATTGTATTGATGCCTCGTTTGGTGCGTTTTTGTCGCTGCTGGAATGGGTGTGTTGGAAACGTGGGGTGTATTTTCAGAGAGTCAACCCCAATGGTACCTCCCAAACTTGTCCCGAATGTCAAGCAACAGTCGCCAAGCCCTTGAGTGAAAGGGATCACATCTGTCCAGATTGTGGGTATCGTACTCATCGCGACCATGCGGCTGCTCAAATCGTGTTGTTACGAGGTTTGGAATCAGTACCCGAGGACAATCGGGGAAGGGAAACTGCCTGTGCAGGCGTACTAGCGGGGGAGGAAACTCCTAGCCAAGTGCCGAAATCCCGTAAGGGAAGAACCAGGAAATCCAAATCGTGAGTTTTGGAAGCCTACGGCATAATCGCAAGATTTGCCGTAGGAGGATGTCACAAAGCCATTCCAGCCAGCCGCGACTGCAAAGTCATTTGGCAGGTGGCGATGCACTTTGACGTTAAAGCCACCACTGCCAAAGTCCCGACTGCCACCGAAGCTAGCGATCGCATAAGACACTTCGACACCTACCGATTGACGCGCATCCCCAAAACCGACCCCAACACCCAAACTCCCATCACTCACGTCAGTGTATCGGGTTCGGTTTTGATAAGTAGCGCTGATAAAACCCGTGTTGTTATCAGCACCAAACCCGGTCGGAATAACAATGCTCAGTGCCGGTGATGCTTGAAATTCCCCTACATCCTTTATTTCCTGCACAGCATGCAGCTGAGACTGTAGACCTTCAACTTCGAGACAGGGTTTTGTTGCTGTTGGTTTACCTTGTGCCACAACAATCGGGTTCTGCTGAGGGCTAACGGTTTCCTCGCCCTTACTGGAAGACTCTGAAGCGCTGGAAGTTTCCGGTGTAAATTCTTGTACCGTCAGGGATTCGGGTGAGGCGATCGCACTAGGCGCACTTCCCTGCGTCAGCTCTTTTGTTGCCGGTTCTTCCGCATTGGGAACAACAAAATTCCCTGAATCAAAATAGGCAGGAGATGATGGCTGAGTTGCGATCGCTTGATTACTCAAGTCGCAAGCTGCAAGAGCTGCCAAGCTATAAATAGCAACGGTTGGGACACGTCCTAGAGACGAAGCCCACCCATAGTCCAATTCTCTATATAACTGGGTCGTATCAGGCTTGGCTTTACCCGTGTAAAACCTATTAACAGGAAGTAAATCTCGATGACGAAAGTTAGAGACAGGCTCAGCTGGCACAAACAGGCTCCAATCAAAGGTGCTGTCCATTTATACTGAAGCGCTGTTAGTAATCAGGACAAAATCAGGGCTTATTCCTTGACAAAAATTACTAAGTGTGTATCACCACCTTTCAGGTTGTAAAGATCTAA
>CBDTXL010000931.1:0-2551 GCA_965364435.1 uncultured bacterium | reverse complement strand
TTAACGACCAGTTCGGTGTTTGGAACGACATCCTGATGCGTCTGGGCATTATTCAGACTGGGTTCAACTGGCTAGGAAACCCCCTAACAGCAATGATGGCAGTCATCGCGGGTGATGTTTGGAAAACCACGCCCTTCATCAGTATCCTCTTGCTGGCAGGCTTGCAGTCGATTTCTCATGACCTCTACGAAGCCCACGCCATTGATGGGGCAAGACCTTGGCAGAGTTTCACCACAATCACACTGCCGTTGTTGATGCCGCAAATTCTACTTGTACTGCTGTTCCGCTTTGCCGGGGCGTTCGGGGTCTTCGACCTGATCCAGGTAATGACAGGGGGGGGACCTGGTGGCGCTACTGAAGTTGTATCGCTCTACATCTACTCCACAGTAATGCGCTATCTAGATTTCGGTTATGGTGCAGCACTGGTTGTGGTGACCTTTCTGTTACTGGTAGTCGTCGTGCTGATTGGCACTTTCTTACTCACTAAGAGCCTATCCGAAAAGTAGATTTAAGAGATTTGAAACCACAGATGAACACAGATGAACGCAGATGAATAGGGGATTCTGATAATGCGTCCCATTCTTTTCCAGGATTTTTCGGATAGGCTCTAAGTCCCGTTCCAACATTTCCGAAAGTAATTAAAACACCAACCAACGCTCATATTTGCATCTCCCACCCCCACAAAATCCAAAATCCAAAATTCAAATGAGTGCAACTCAAGAGTTCCAGACTAACCAAACCCAAGCAGGCAGCGGGATAAATCTCCAGAAAGTTATCCTCCCCTTGGGAATCTTCTTGCTCTTAATCTTTTGTCTATCGCCAATCCTCTGGCAATTGCTCACTTCAATTAAGGAGAGTGAGGATATATCTGCCGTTCCTAATATCTATTTCCCTACTCGGTACACACTCAAGCACTATATTGATTTGTTCACTCGTCGCCCGTTTGCACTATACATCTTCAATAGTGCCTTCGTGTCGATTGTGTCCACAGTCATTTGTTTAGGGATTGGTGCCCCAGCAGCCTACGCTCTAGCACGGTTACACCTTCAGGGGGAAAAAATCATCCTTGCAGGCATTCTACTCGTTACCTTATTCCCTTTTATTTTATTCTTCCTGGGGTTATTAGAAATTATCCAGGTACTGAAACTGGGCAATAACTATCTGGGGCTGATCATTCCCTACACGGCTGTCAATTTGCCCCTGACAATTTCAGTGATGCGAAGTTTCTTCCTACAGCTGCCGCGAGATTTAGAAGACGCCGCTAAGGTAGATGGCTACAACACCTGGCAAATGCTGACCCAAATTGTGCTGCCCATGACAGTTCCCGCACTGGTAACCACTGGAGTTCTTACCTTTATCTTCGCCTGGAATGAGTTTATCTTCGCCCTCACGTTCATTACTCGCGAATCAATGAAGACAATTCCCGTTGCCACTGCCCAGTTAGGCAGTACATCGGTGTTTGAAATTCCCTACGGACCCATTGCCGCTGCTACGGTTTTGGGGACATTGCCTTTGGTGTTGCTGGTGATGTTCTTCCAGCGCAAGATTGTCCAAGGATTAACTGCAGGTGCGATTAAGGGTTAAAGGTTTGATTGTGCCAGTTTGTAGATTGTCCACTGAAAAAGTTCGCTAACCCTCAATAATTTAGCCAACTCCACTCCAAACTGACAGTCATTTGAAAGAGTTGCATATTGCAGCTTCTCAAGCTGACAAGAGGTTTCTATTGTTGAAGTATCAACAGTTAGAGCCAAACAAATGCAAGTAATTCTAAGCTTTATGGCTATTGGTGCTTTCTGTCTTGTGGCTGCCATCATCGAAGCCATGATTGGAAATGAGCCGTCGTCTGCTCATAGGCTCAAGCGCAACAAGCGAAATGACCGTAGCGTCTGATAATCTTTACAGGGGTTAGGGCATGTTTTCTTGCCTTCCCCGCCAGATTCAGATCCCCCTAAATCTCCTCACCTTCGCTCCGGCTTAAAAAGGGGGACTTTATACCAAGTTGCGGTCAAAGATGTTAGTCAGTGCAGCGCGGCGAAAGGTTTATACCAGTTGGAGAAAGCCTCGGCGCTCGACGCTCTTTTCTAAATCCCCTTTTTTTGTAATCAATTTTAAACAATGCATAAAACTGAATAAAAAGCTTTGATAAAGCATCCAGAAATCCATATCTACCTCAGTAAGTTGTAGCAGATAGAGTCCCCACTCTAACTACACTAATTGAGGGAGAAAAGATGGAATTTTTAGCGATTGTTATTCTTGCTGCATCCACGCTTCTCAGCTTTTCTACAACCTCGCGCAAGCCGAAGCCTAAAACTACTATCCCTGGTGACTACGACGTTGATTTTCCATTCATTGAGGGATATGACTTTGATGACAAAAGTGGTGAAGGATGATTAGCTAACGATTTTGGATTTTGGTAAGACAGAAAATTCTTCTGGTACATGCCCCGCCGCAAAGAAAAGGCGGGGTTCGTCAACCTAAAGCACCTTAATCAGGAACCGGACTAGCAAACAGGAAAATAAAGCCACTGTTTCACCTACCACAAAGGCGATGT
>CBDTXL010000930.1:0-2553 GCA_965364435.1 uncultured bacterium | reverse complement strand
TTGGAGGGGACTCGCCATTATCTATTCAGTACTAGAGTTGGTGAGGCGCTTTTCGGCGTGGCTCCAAACTTGAATGGCAATCCCTATAAAATTCTGGCGGTGTCGGTTGAGGAAACAGTACTCCTGAAGCTGACTGAAGAAGGCTTTGGGGAGTTGCTTACTGATGCTAATAGTCAGGCGCGAGCTCTGGTTAAGAATTGGTGCGATCGCTTGTCTTCTGTTTTCTCGGGTGTAGTCACCCTGCCGATCTTGGACACCTCAACTATCCAGAGTTGGGATACTCAGGCTATTGAGACTCTGGCAAATTTCCATACAGAGTGCTTCCGCTGCCTTGAGCAGTTGGAACAGCAGAAGTATACCGAGGAACTCGCTCAGTTCACAGAAAGGGAACGCCTCAATCGTCAGCTGGCTGAGGGGGCGCTTGGGGAACTGGCATCGGTACTCAAGCCCCAAGAAGCCGCCTTTTTCCAAGAGGGGACACCTCTGCTGATCGCGGCTGGTGCAGTGGGACGGGCGTTAGGAATTACGATTCGTCCCCCTGCTAGGTCAGAAGATCTAAAGCGAGTCAAAGACCCCTTAGAGGCGATCGCACGAGCTTCCCGCATCCGTATGCGTCGAGTGTTGCTCAGTGATAACTGGTGGAAAAAAGACTGCGGTCCCCTGCTAGCTTACACCAATGAGGAGAATTTACCCGTGGCACTGCTGCCGGTGGCTGCTGCGAACTATGAGATATTTGACCCCGTCAAGCGAACCCGGACACCCGTTAACGGGCGCACTGCCCAGTTGCTGGCACCAGTCGCCTATATGTTTTATCGGTCTTTGCCCGATAGAGATTTGAACCCTTCGGACTTGCTTCAGTTTGCAATTAAAGGTCGTACCAGGGATCTATTCTTGATCCTATTGACGGGAATCGCCGCTACCCTGCTAGGGATGCTGACGCCTCTGGTAACAGCTATCCTGATAGACAACGCTATCCCGGATGCTGACCGAGGGTTGTTAGTGCAGATCGGGTTAGGTTTGCTGGCTGCCAGCTTTGGAACCGCTATCTTTCAACTGGCTCAGGGTTTTGCCACCTTGAAGTTGGAAACCGTTTCCGACTCAGACACCCAAGCTGCTGTGTGGGATCGATTATTAAACCTGAGAGTGTCCTTTTTTCGTCAGTATTCCACAGGGGATCTAGAATCCCGCGTCTCATCCATCAGTCAGATTCGTCGTCAACTCAGTGGCACTACTCTACGAACTCTGTTCACCAGTTTTTTCTCCTTACTGAATCTTTGTCTGTTGTTTTTCTATTCTCTCCAATTGGCTTTAGTTGCTGTTGGTGTAGCATTGGTGGCGATTATCGTTACCACGATCTCAGGCGTCGTCACTCGCCGTAAAATTCGTCCCCTGCAAGAGCTAGGGGGAGAAATCTTTGGTCTGATGGTACAACTAATTGGCGGTGTTTCTAAACTCCGAGTAGCAGGGGCGGAGGATCGTGCGTTTGCCTACTGGGCTAAAAAATATAGCCAGCAGCTAAAACTAATGCTAAGTACTCAGTTGATCGAAGACATCCTCGCTACGTTCAATGTAATGCTGCCGACGCTGAGTTCGATTGTCATCTTCTGGTTGGCTAGTACCTTGCTAGGGCAATTCCAAATTAAAGGGGAGGGTTTATCCACGGGTACTTTCCTGGCTTTCAATACCGCTTTTAGCACTTTTATTGGTGGGGCTACAAGCCTGAGCAATACAGTAATCAATGTTTTAGAAATTGCGATTTTATGGGAGCGTGCAAAGCCAATCCTTGAAGCCAAACCGGAAGTGGATCACAAGCAAGCTGATCCGGGTCGGCTTTCAGGCAGACTGAGGTTAGATCATCTGACTTTCCGCTACCGAAAGGATGGCTCCCTTAATCTAGATGATGTGACTCTCCAGGTTGAGGCTGGGGAGTTTATTGCACTAGTTGGACCTTCTGGAAGTGGTAAATCTACGATCATCAGGTTACTGTTGGGGTTTGAAACTCCCGAACAAGGTACCATCTACTACGATGGTCAGGATTTGTCTGGGCTGGATATATCGGCAGTGCGTCGGCAGTTGGGCGTTGTGCTGCAAAATGGTCGGATTAATAATGCTTCTATATTTGAGAACATCTCCAGCAATGCTTTGATCACGATGGATGAAGCTTGGGAAGCAGCGCGGATGGCTGGGTTTGCCGAGGATATTCAAGCGATGCCGATGGGGATGCACACGGTGATCTCCGAAGGAGGCACTAATCTATCTGGAGGACAGCGACAGCGGCTGTTAATTTCCCGTGCTCTGGTGTTGAAACCCAGAATCTTGCTTTTTGATGAAGCTACCAGTGCCTTAGATAATAGAACTCAAGCGATCGTGAGTGAAAGCCTAGAGCGGTTACAAGTCACTCGCCTGGTGATTGCCCACCGACTCAGCACAATCCGCAACGCTGACCACATCTATGTGATTGAAGCAGGCAGGGTGGTGCAACAGGGCACTTTTGAACAGCTATCGAATCAGCAAGGGCTATTTACGAAGCTTATGGCTCGGCAGATGACTTAG
>CBDTXL010000929.1:0-2555 GCA_965364435.1 uncultured bacterium | reverse complement strand
TGAGTCAATTCACCGACGAGTTTAGCGGCATTGCGTATAGCAAGGCACAACCGGACTTGATAGTATTCCGTAATTCAGCAATGCCCTATTGTTGTTGTAGGGTGATGGCAACGCCAGGGTAAAAGCCAGGGAAGATGCAGAGAGCGCTTAGCTATGCTCCTGTAGCACCCTAGCTAAGGGTTAGAGAGTCTGACGCTTGAAGAGTCTCTACGGATTCCCCACGCTGTCGGTGAATTTGACTAGATTAGAATTTTGACCCTGCTCAAATGTCGCTCATGCTTAAAAATGCTCACCATGAATTTGCTTAGAGGTCGATTGCAGCGTTTAACTGAACAGCTCCCTGGCTTAATTGAGCTACTTTCTGATGAGAGCTTGGAAGACGCTTGGAGAGTTCTACAACCGCTTTACTATGACCTGTATATGCTCACAGCCATGCAAGAGTCGATGCGAACTGTCAGACCTGGGGATGTTCTAACCCGCGACGAGGCGTTGCGACTCCTGCACTCTTTCCCTAGGATTACCTGAAAGAGTGAATAAGTGGATAAAAATTTTTAGTTTGGAGCCAGAGTCCGCCTTGTGAGCATAGAAGTGCGCTATGCCCGATCCTTTTTACGAGATCTCAAGAACCTAGAGTCAGCTGCCTACCAGCAGGTTTGCCAAGTCGTCTTTGAGGACTTCAGAGGACTCAAGCAGATTCAAGACCTGCCAGGACTCGAACAGATTGGCTCGGATGCCCTTTTTTACCGATTTACTATAGACAACTACATAGTCGGGATCGAAGTGACTGGTCACATTGTGAAATTTTTGCGAGTTCTGCCTAAACCGTACATTTGAGTGTGTAAGTTGCCCGTAGCCAATGGTTCGTTGTCGGTTGTCAAGAACAACAAACAAGTCTCAACTGACAACTGACAACTGACCACTTAAACTTGTGATTGGTGAAAACAGAAGTTTGAGAGCTACTTATGGACGCCGCTGCACTTTGGCAACGCTACCAAGACTGGCTTTATTACCACGAAGGGTTGGAATTTTACCTCGATATCAGTCGTATGAGGTTTGATGATGCCTTTGTCGAGGCGATGCTACCTAAGTTTGAGAAGGCGTTCAAGGATATGGACGCCCTGGAGGGAGGCGCTTTAGCTAACCCCGATGAAAACCGTATGGTCGGTCACTACTGGTTACGAGACCCCGACTTAGCCCCAACACCAGAACTCCAACAAGAAATCCTCAATACCCTAGAACAGATTGAAGATTTTACCGAAAAAGTCCACACGGGTGCCATCCATCCCTCTGGGAAGTTCCAATTCACCGATGTCCTTTCCATTGGCATTGGTGGTTCCGCCCTCGGTCCTGAGTTTGTTGCTGACGCCCTCGCCCCACACTCCCCCCCCCTGGAAATTCACTTTATTGACAATACTGACCCGGCTGGCATTGATAGCATCCTCACAAAGCTGCAAGACCGACTTACCAGCACCCTGGTATTAGTCATCTCCAAGTCCGGAGGGACGCCGGAAACCCGCAACGGCATGATTGAAGTTAAAAAAGCTTATGAATCCCAGAACTTGGACTTTGCCTCCTATGCGATCGCAATTACCGGCAAGGACAGCCACCTAGATAAACTTGCCTTATCCGAAGGTTGGCTAGCAACTTTCCCCATGTACGATTGGGTAGGAGGAAGAACATCAGAAATGTCAGCCGTGGGGCTACTCCCAGCAGCACTACAAGGTATCGATATCCGCGAGATGCTTGCTGGTGCCAAGGAGATGGACGCCGCTACCCGAACGCCCAAGCTAAAAGAAAACCCTGCTGCCTTACTCGCTCTATCCTGGTACTTCGCCGGTAACGGCAAAGGCGAGAAAGATATGGTAGTGTTGCCCTACAAAGACAGCCTGATCTTGTTTTCGCGCTACCTGCAACAGTTGGTTATGGAATCCCTAGGCAAGGAGAAAGACCTGGAGGGCAATACTGTTTACCAAGGCATTGCGGTTTACGGTAACAAAGGCTCAACCGACCAACACGCCTACGTGCAGCAGCTGCGAGAAGGCGTCCCCAATTTCTTCCTGACATTTATTGAAGTCTTAGAAGACCGACAGGGAACGTCCCCAGAAGTAGAACCAGGGGTAACCTCAGGAGACTATCTATCAGGTTTGTTGCAGGGAACTCGACAAGCGCTGTACGAGAATCAGCGGGATTCTGTCACAGTGACAATTCCTCAGGTGAATCCCCGGACAGTAGGCGCTCTGATTGCCCTCTATGACCGCGCCGTAGGGCTTTATGGTTTCTTGGTTAATATCAACGCTTACCATCAGCCAGGGGTCGAAGCCGGAAAGAAGGCAGCCGCCGCTGTGCTGGATTTACAGAAACGGGTGATGCAGGTACTAAAGGAAGAAGGTGCCCCGATGTCCCTGCAAGAGCTGGCTCAAAAAGCGGAGTCCTCTGATCAGATCGAAGCGATTTATAAAATGCTGCGTCATCTCCAAGCAAACAAGCGGGGTGTCATCTTAGAGGGGAATCTGGGGCAACCCAGCAGCTTGATGGTTTCTGTGAGTTGATTGGTT
>CBDTXL010000928.1:0-2560 GCA_965364435.1 uncultured bacterium | reverse complement strand
CCTTTAACATCGACAGTAATTTTCTTAGAAAGGTCACCGTTGGCTACTGCTGTGGTCACTTCCGCGATATTGCGTACCTGGGCGGTGAGGTTCCCCGCCATCAAATTGACGTTATCGGTCAAGTCCTTCCAGGTACCCGCCACACCCCTCACTTGTGCCTGACCGCCCAGCTTGCCTTCCGTACCGACTTCTCGCGCCACCCGCGTCACTTCCGAGGCAAAGGAGTTGAGCTGATCCACCATAATGTTGATGGTGTTCTTCAGCTCCAGAATCTCGCCTTTAACATCAACAGTAATTTTCTTGGAAAGGTCGCCGTTGGCTACCGCTGTGGTCACTTCCGCGATATTACGCACCTGTGCGGTCAGGTTTCCTGCCATCGAGTTGACGCTGTCGGTCAAATCTTTCCAGGTGCCAGCCACGCCTTTGACCTCTGCCTGGACGCCCAGCTTGCCTTCCGTTCCCACCTCACGCGCCACCCGTGTGACTTCCGAGGCAAAGGAACTGAGCTGATCCACCATCGTATTCACAACCTGCGCCGTTTGGAGAAACTCACCCTTGAGGGGTCTACCTTCGATCTCCGGTGCGATCGTTTGTGATAAATCGCCATTCGCAACCGCCCGAATCACACGAGCTGTTTCCGCTGTAGGCTGGACTAAATCAGTAATTAGTGTATTGACAGAATCAACGCTAGCTGTCCATGAACCGCCAGCACCTGAGAGGGATGCCCGTTGTGTTATCTGGCCTTCTTTCCCAACAACTGTGCTGATCCGCTCTAACTCCAACGCCATCCTTTGATTGAGTTCAATAACATCGTTGAGGGTATCAGCGATTTTCCCTGCCATGCCAGTCTGGTCGATGGGCATACGAACGGAAAAGTCACCTTTCTTAACAGCCGCCAAGGTTCTGAGTAGCTGTTTTGGATCTAAGTTGTCCGTGTTATCCCTAGTTAGCTGTGCAGTTGACATGACCTTTCCTTAATCGTGCTAATTGCTATTTCCCAGAAAATGGCACCCTATTCCTAGTTTGCTGCTGATCGGCTGTTTTGTGGGAGTGGAGCTGGCGTCAATCCTTGCTTCCAAAGGAGTAATGTTACCAGTGTCTAAAGTATGAATTAGACGAGCTAGTGAGGGAATCTCTCTCTAGCTAGTGGTTGAGGGATGGGGATAAGGTGGGGTGTGGTCATGCACCAGTTGGTGGGGATGGGGGAGATGAGGAGGATGGGGGAGATGAGGAAGATGAGGGTTGTTCTGACAGCTTACAATTTGTGAGACTGCGATCGCTTGACTCCAACTGTTTGAGTTTTAAGCGCAAATCCAACTCACCTAACAAGAACAATGGCTAAAATTTTTAATCGCAATGCACCCCTTTCCTCTTCAAAACCAACTCCTAGCCGTCGCACAGTCAAGCCCAGTTCTGAGTTTTACTCTATTTTTTCAGAAGAAGAAGTTTTAGGTATAGTTCATTCATTAGAATTCAGACAAGAAATTCCTTTGAAGTATTCCTACAAAGGTAGAGGAGCAAAAAATTGGGATAATTTTTATCTGAGGTATATTTTTCCTAGATGGTTTCGGACATCAAGTTTAGAAATTGACCTTTTAAAGGATAATTTTGAATACATTAATGGAAACTTTCAAAATTCAGAGAAAGTCAATATTGTAGATGTAGGTTCCGGAAACTCGTATCCCGTAAAAGAATTTATATTCAAACTTAATAAGTTGGGAAAAATAAATAAATATATTGCGTTAGACATTAGCGAAGAATTGCTTAATTTATCCAGAAAAAATTTTAGTAAATGGTTTCCACTAATCGAGTTTATCAGTTACAAAATTGACATAGAAAATAGTTGTCTACCCAAGATTTATCTAAAAAATCAGGCTGACCTTGAAACTGACGATACAGCAAAAATAATTTTGCACTTAGGTGTGACAATTGGCAATCATCAAAATAGAACTAGTGTACTCAAAAACTTTAGAGATAGCATGGGGAAGAAGGATTTACTAGTGTTCACTAACGAAACGGGTTCTAACTCTCAATGGGATGGAAGAGTCAGAGGTGGTTTCAAGTATCATGCGGAACAAGTATATGCATGGATTAAAAACAAGATTGGGATTAGAGCTGAAGATTGTGAACTTGTGAGAAAGTATGATGACAAAACAGATAGTATAGTTGCCAATATGAAACTCCGTCAGGACTATACTATAAATTTCAGCTTTAGGGGAATAGATAAAAATCTTGAAATCTCTGAAGGTGAAGAGATTACTATTTGGAGACATCATAAGTATGAAATACCTGAACTTCTCCAAGAAATAGAACGAGCTGGGCTACAACTCGTCCACTACAGTACTGACAAATACTTATCACATGTCATGGTGATTTGTGAGGTTGCCAGTAACTAATGCAGCCCCACAGAAATAACCCATCAGTTAGGGAGGGGTAAGAGGTAAGAGGAGTTTTTAGAACGGGTGGGAAACTTTCGCGCCCGCTGCACTAGCCTTCAAGTTATACTGCCGCTGGGCTGAGAGCCTAACCGAAAAGTCCTTTCAAGATGATTAAGTATCTG
>CBDTXL010000927.1:0-2562 GCA_965364435.1 uncultured bacterium | reverse complement strand
ATGGTGGAGGCGAGACGGGGTACACTGACTACCCAACGCTCGACCTTCAGACAGCGTGAATAGCTCGATAGTGAGGCGCGTCGCTTTTTAACAGTCGTAGCCGCTCAAATTTATAGAGGAGTGAATCATGACAAACACAATTTTAGTGCTGGGTGCCACAGGCAACGTTGGCTCTCAAGTGGTTAAACAGCTAGCTGATGCAGGGGCAAATGTTCGTGCAGCTGTTCGTTCCCTAAGCAAGGCAGAAGCGCTCAAAGGTGATGGAGTATCTCTAACTGAATTTGATACCGACAAGCCAGAAACCGTTGAGGCAGCTTTCCAAGGCGTTGATAAAGTCTTCTTGCTAACTCCACTGGTTCCAAACATGGTAGCGCTTTCAGCCAACTTAGTGGAAGCTGCCAAAAAGGCAGGAGTCAAACATATTGTTAAATCCTCTGGTATGGGTGCAGAGATAGAACCAGGAATTACGTTGACTAGATGGCATCGGCAAACGGAAAAAGCCATTGAAGCTTCGGGTATTGCCTTCACGTTTGTACGTCCCAATGGGTTTATGCAGAATTATGCCAACTTCAATGGGCAAACTATCAAAACCCAAGATGCTTTTTATCTACCAGTGGGAGACGCTAAGGTGAGCTATATCGATGCTCGTGATATTGCCTCTGTTGCTGTAGTAGCACTGACGCAGGATGGACATGAGGGAAAAGCCTACGAAATCACGGGACCGGAAGCAATTTCTAATGAGGAAATTGCAGAAATTATTTCTCAAGTCGTAGGCAGAAAAATTAACTATGTCGATTTTCCAGAAGATGCAGCTCGTCAAGAGATGAAGCAATCAGGAATGCCAGAAGTGCTAGTTGAAGCCACGATGGAATTGTATGGCATATACAAAGCAGGATATGCCTCAGAGGTAACGCCCATAGTGGAGCAAGTCACGGGAAACAAACCTATCACTTTCGAGCAGTTTGCTAACGACTCTGCTGAAGCTTTCAAATAGCCCTTGGTCGCATTAAGGCCAAACAATTGAGCTTTTAAGGAGTAAGATTCGCTCAGTAGAACGGCGTTCTTCAAAACCACTCTCAGGAGTCAATCATGACAAACACCCCCAAAATCCTTGCCTTTGCAGGCAGTACCCGCGAAGCTTCCTACAACAAGAAACTGGTGAAGATTGCAGCAGAGGGAGCCAAAGCCGCAGGTGCAGAGGTGACTTATTTAGACTTACGGGATTTGCCTATGCCCCTATTTGACGAAGACTTGGAAGCTAAAGAGGGTCTGCGTGGTATATAGCAGTTCTCAGTTACGCGCGTGTACATCAAAAAAACCTAACCCCCAAAGGGTTCCCACCTCCCCCTGCCCCCTCCTATAAGGAGGGGGAAAAGGAATAAATTTGTTAGTTGGAAGGGGAGTAAAAATCAAAGCCTCTCTCAGCCAAAAAAGTTATCCGCTTCCCTCTCAAGAGTAGGAGAGGGTTAGCCAGAGGTGGAGAGAGGTTTTCCACCAGAGGTCAGAGTGTACCGCATCCAATCGAGAAGGGCTATAACTCATATCCGTTCCATTCTCAGCAATATCTACGTTCTGGTACTGCCGGAGCAACAGGCTATTCCCAAAGCGTTTGAGGCATTTGATGGCGATGGCAGATTGAAAGACCCAAAACAACAGGAAGCTGTTGAACAACTTGGCCGTAAGCTGGCAACGGTACTCGCGAAGTTGGCAGCGTAAAGGACGGCTAATCGCCTTCGATTAAAGGTAGATCAATTCCCATGCTCAAACTCATCACTTTGCTGCTGACCAGCAGTATGACGGTTATGGCGGGTGCGACAATTTCACCAGCTCTGCCACAAATCCAGCAATTTTTTCAAAATGAACCGAACTCAGAGTTTTGGGTCAAGCTGATGTTAACGTTACCTGCACTTTTTACGGCGATTGGTGCGCCCTTTGCGGGAATAATTATTGACCGCTTTGGACGCAAACCGTTACTAACTGGTGCGGTAATCCTTTATGGTTTGGCTGGCGGTTCGGGGTGTGTTCTCAGTTCTTTGACTGGCTTGCTAATTGGACGTGCTTTTTTGGGCATAGCCGTTGGCGCGATTATGACAACTTCCATTGCTCTAATTGCTGACTACTATCAGGGACCAAAGCGTAATCAAGTAATGGGAATCCAAGCGGCTTTCATGGGTTATGGGGGGGTTATCTTCCTAACGCTGGGTGGCTTCTTGGCAGATATTCACTGGCGGGTTCCTTTCTTGATCTACCTTTCGGCTTTTGCTGTTTTACCGCTGGTGATATTTTGTCTAACTGAGGCAAATGCTGAATCGGCTCAGGCGGAGAGATTGGCTGAAGATGCAGATGCTAAGTTGCCTGTAGGAACGATCGCTTTAATCTACGCTCTCGCCTTTTTAACGATGGTGGTGTTCTACATGATTCCAGTGCAACTGCCTTTTTACTTGAAGAGCTTGGGTCAAGTGAGTAATGCTCAAACTGGAATAGCGATCGCGGCTTCGACCCTTGCCAGTGCGATCATTTCCATGCGTTATGGCAGCATCAAGACGCATCTGAGTTTTCAAG
>CBDTXL010000926.1:0-2567 GCA_965364435.1 uncultured bacterium | reverse complement strand
CCCATTACTGAAGTGGGTTCAGGAACAGCTTTTGAAGGAGGGGTTGTTACGAATTTGGTTACTAATCCCAACGAATCGCCAGAACCAGTGGATGCGTTAACATCATTAGCGCCAAGCGTGTACCTACGGGATGTAGAATCTCCGGTTTGCAATTGAGCATCAAAAAAAGTTGTGACACCTCCTGCAAAGTTTCTTACGTCGAGCAAGAGGTTGCCCGCACTAGGGTTGTAGAGGAAGGGGGTCATTAGATTAATCACGATATCAAAATCCTTAGGCCCTCCCGCAGGTCCAGTAAAGGCGCTGGAGAGCGACAGGGGTCCGCTGAAAACCACTGTGTCATCATTCCCGATATTATCTGCAAAAGCCGTGCTTAACCTATCAGGTGCTTTACTCGTTGTAGAAAGATTGATCTGGATATTAGGGAGCGTTGACGAGAAAGCACTGCCGAAAAATGCGTCTGGGCGAAATAAGATTTGGGTGATATTTTGTGGTTCAGAGAAGGACGCAAACTCGGAAGCTGCGTAAACTTGCTGATACCGCTGTGAGGACAAGCTGAAGAAACCAATGTTGAATGGAAAACCATTATCAAAGTTGCCCTCTGTAGTTTCCTGGCTATTCGGAGCAACAACTGTCCCTGCCTGAGCTGTACTTACAGCTCCTAACGTAATTAGTGCAGCTCCGGCAACAGCCATTGATAACTTTTTGATTAGAATTGAGTTAGCCATAATATTTATTACTCCAAAAATGTAAATATTGAGAGCTTTTTGTGTTTTACTGTTCTTTGTTATTACCTAGATTAAGAGGTATATTCATTGCTGTCCGTAGGAAAAATTAGGAAGGTTTAGAGAGAGGTTTTTGTAAAGTTTGCAAACAAAGTAGGCAATATTTATAAAGTTTTTGTGAAAAGGTAGGCAGGTTGGTAAAGTTACTGCAAAAAGGTAGGAAAAGGCTCCCTCCTTTACAGGTTTTGTGATTTAATTGATCCAGTCAGGGTGGGCTAGCGGATAATTGTGCGTGCTACTGAAAATTGATTAGCAGGTGGTATGTCTGCCGGAGGGAGAAATCCTTGTGAGTCCTGAAGAAGCCCTCGAACTTGTGCAAAACTTGGTCTTTGCACAAAACAGCAAGTATTTGGATAATCTGCAAACCGCTGTACTGCGGGGAGCTATTGAAAATCAAACTTACGAACAAATTGCCGAAACTTACTGCTTTTCTAGTGCCCATGCCAAAGCAGTTGGTGCAAATTTATGGCAATTCCTTTCCGAAGTATTTGGTACAAAAGTTAACAAAAAGAACTTCCAGGTAGTCCTGCAACGGCGAATGGGAGAGTGCGAGAGTAGGACTAAGGGAGCTTCAAGAGAATTTCCTAATCCCCAATCCCCAATCCCTAATCCCCAATGTCCAGAATTACCGGGGGGTCAAGTGCCTCTGGATTCCAACTTTTATGTGGAGCGTCCCCCCATTGAAAAACGCTCCTACGCAGCGATTTTGGAACCGGGAGCGTTGATTCGGATTCATGCCCCTGGGCAAATGGGCAAAACCTCGCTGATGGCTAGGATTCTCCATCAGGCAAGACAGCAGGGCTATAGCACGGTAACGTTAAGCTTTCAGCTTGCCGGTAGAGAAGTCTTCAGCAATCTGGATCGATTCTTACAGTGGTTTTGTGCCAGTGTTGGTAAAAGCCTTGGGTTGCCGAATCAGTTGGCTGATTATTGGGATGATATGCTTGGTGGCAATTACAGCAGCACCGACTACTTTGAAAAGTCTCTGTTAGCTCAAATCGACAGTCCGGTGGTACTGGGCTTAGATGACGTGGATGTGGTATTTCAATACCCAGAAATTGCCTCGGACTTTTTTGGGATGCTGCGAGCCTGGTATGAGAAAGCCAAGTATGGGAATAGCTTCAGCGATGTCTGGAAAAAACTTCGGTTAGTGGTGGTACATTCCACGGAAGTTGATATCCCGTTGAATATCAATCAATCACCTTTTAATGTTGGGCTGTCTATTGAGTTGCCACAGTTTACCAGCGAACAGGTGCAAGATTTAGCACGGCGTCATGGACTGGATTGGGACGCTCGTCAGGTGAAGCAGCTAATGTCTTTGGTGGCTGGCTATCCCTATCTTGTACGCAAGGGACTTTACCACATTTGGTACCAGGATGTCACATTAGAAGAGTTGTTGCCCAAGTCTGCTACAAAAGGGAGAGTTTATGGGGAACACTTGCGCCAGCAATGGTCGAATCTTCAACAGTATCCAGAACTCTTTAGTGCGTTTGCCCAAGTCGCGAATTCACAGACTCCCTTGGAATTGGATCGGGTGCAGGCGTTGAAGCTGCGTAGTATGGGGTTGGTGCATCTACGAGGCAATCAGGTGACGCCCAGTTGCGATTTATATCGTCAGTATTTCAGCGCTTCATCCTCTTTTGACCGCAACTTAGTATGAACAAACATGGCATCGCCAGAATGCAGTTCTATCTGTGGCAAGATGACAGCAGACCACAGTAGTCCTCGAAGGTGTAGTGAAACCAACTCAATCTGTCCTGCAAGTTTTTCAAAGCCGCAAGATGG
>CBDTXL010000925.1:0-2574 GCA_965364435.1 uncultured bacterium | reverse complement strand
CCATTACCCATTACCATGCATTACGTAGTGTGACACTTCAAGGAAAGAATGTGGGCTGTTAATTTCTTTACGATTGTGTGAGCGATCGCTTCAACAGACATCTGCCAGCGATCCTGCGCTCACACACTCTTTCTCAGCTCAGCTCAATCCCAATCTAACCCGCCAAATCCGGGAACACCTCCCGCACGGCAGGATGAACCAAGCGGTGCTTCCCAACGTTCAATCCCTTTGCCAGAGCGGGGTCGATTTCTAAAGCTTCCATACCATGATTCGCCAGCTTGAGGACGTAGGGAAGTGTGCTGTTGTTGAGTGCCTGTGTTGCTGTCCAAGGAACGGCTCCCGGCATATTGGGGATGCCAACATGGACAACGCCCTCCTCTATATAAGTGGGATTGGTGTGAGATGTGGGTCGCAATGTCTCGATGCAGCCCCCTTGGTCTACTGCAACATCAATAATCACAGAACCCGGACGCATCTTTTGCACTAAACTCCGAGGTACAAGTATGGGTGCCCGACGCCCTAAGACCAAAACCGCACCGATGAGCAAGTCGGCGTTGGAAACAGCCGCGTCAATTTGTGCTGAGTTACTGTAGAGTAGCTCGACTCTAGAGCCAAAGAGGGTTTCCAGATACGCCAACCGATCTACATTTACATCGAGAATCTGAACTTGGGCACCCATCCCCACAGCAATCCGGGCAGCTTCCGTACCGACTACGCCACCGCCGAGAATCACCACCTTACCCGGTCTGACCCCAGGCACACCACCCAAGAGGACGCCCCGTCCTCCTTGCTGGCGCTCTAGAAACCTTGCCCCAAATTGCACGGAAAGACGACCCGCAATGATGCTCATGGGCGCGAGTAGGGGCAGTTTACCTTCTGAGAGTTCGACAGTTTCATAGGCGATCGCACTAACGCCACAATCAATCAAATGCTCTGTCAACGCACGGTCCGCTGCCAAGTGCAGATAAGTAAATAGCAGCTGCCCTTTTTGTAAAAACTGATACTCCGGCTTCAGCGGTTCTTTTACCTTGACGACCAGTTCCCGATTCCAAGCCTCGGCTGCTTTTGAGACCGTCTGTGCCCCAGCTTGCTGATAGTCTTCATCTGAAAAACCAGCACCAGTACCAGCATTAGTCTCAACAAATACAGCATGACCGGCTTCACACAAAACCCGGACGCTACTGGGACTCAAGCCGACACGAAATTCCTGGTCTTTAGTTTCTTTTGGGACACCTATTTCCATGTTTTTACCTTATTGGGCACCGATGCTTTGCCTGACGGTCTTACCAAAAGCAGGCGTTACGCCCTTGCTTCTAGCCCTTATCGTTACTCATCTCAAGTTTGTTTAACCATAGTTTGTCGTTTTTTGTATTACTCATAGTCATTAGTCATTATTTATTGACAATCTACGAAATAATGAGGCTTCCGGAGCCTGACTTCCAGTCAGAAGCGATAGATTACTACTTGCCTTGGCAACTAGTGAAATCGGCGTGACCATAATATCCTGATACCCACCCCGTTCTTGAAAACTTGACAAGGCTTCTTAATTGAAGAAAGATTAAAATTAGTAAAAGATTGTAAACACTCGAAGCCCAAGGTTTTAAACCGATGACACAACCAGAACCAACAACAACCCCCCAACTAGAAGAACCAAAGTTTGGCTTCAATGAATACGCAGAGCGATTGAATGGTCGAGCCGCAATGATTGGTTTTATATTAACTGTGATCATTGAGTACTCCACAGGACAAGGGCTTCTCACCTGGTTGGGCTTGCAATAGAACAAGAATCTGGCTCTGGCTTAGCGGAAACCTCCACTGATTTTCCTGCGTCTTGTACAAAGTGAAGAGACTGGTAGGAAAGGTTGAAAATCATTAGCTAGTGCAGTCTGGCAGAAATAACTGGTCAATTAAAATCTCCCCTTTTGCCCCTGCTAGGTGGGGAAACTGGTTAAAAACTTTGGCTTCGCTGCACTAGTGGGATTGGGGAGTGACCAGCATTGTCACTTGTGATCAAACGAGAGAAAATATAGATAGACAGATAGTGCTTTAGTGGTTCATCGTTATTTTGGATGCTGATCAGATAACCTGAGATTAGATTAAATACTAAGTGGAAGAGACTAAGTAGCAAGCCGTATGAATGCTTTGTTCCCTCGAATTTTGAAGTCAGCTTACCGTAAAGAGCCAATTACAAGCTTTATCGTGATTGTAGGATCGGTGGATGCAGTGATTGGTGGTGTCGGCGAACGCTGGTCGTTGCTCACTTTTGGGCTGATGATGGTGGTGCTAGCCGTTGTACTTCGTTGGTGGCAAACCCAGCGTAGGGAAACTGAGCTAGCTGAGCAGCCTGTTACACATTTTCTCCCTCCTACTTCGTCGCGTCCGGCGTTACCGATGCTGAGTACGGCAAAGCGTCAGCCGCGCCGATAGGCGATTCGATGTGCACGATTCCCTAGTGCCGAAAGAGTCGAGTAGAGCTTTTAACGTCGCTCCACGCTAGACTGCTGTCCCAGCAAGCTACCCAAGCACTTCACACTCACTGCAACTAATCAATGATGGGCAATACTGCTCTCAATC
>CBDTXL010000924.1:0-2579 GCA_965364435.1 uncultured bacterium | reverse complement strand
GGGCGGGTGCCAACGTCGCAGCGGGCGCGCTGTTCAGGCCGCGCCCCACATGGATATTAGCACGACGAGTGCTGGCTATCCCCTGCCCACATCTGTTACACACCAGAGGTGGTGAGTAAGGATAAGGCTCTCCCTTTGCACCGGAACCCCCAAATACTTACCTCCCACTTGTGAGTGCGCGTGGAGCGTCGGTTGTCCCCACTTGACGCTCGGCGATAGAAGTAACAGTAGGTGCCGGGCCGACAACGCCGAGACGGTCAGCCTGTTTGTCGATGAGGTGCCGACCGTGCTCAGTGAGAAGCTTGATATCTTCATTGAGCTCACTGAGGATAACACTCAGGTTGTCAATAAAGCGATCAGCAGAAGCAAGCATATTACGAAGGTTGCCGAGTACGATGTCGCCAAGTTGATCACGAATAGCTTCGTCATCAGAAAAATCTGCCCTGATCTGCTTGAGCTCCTGCATTGCTTGCTGACGCTCTAACTGTTGCATATTTTTATAGCGGGCAGTTCTCTCTTCGATAAGATTTAGGGCTCGTTCTTGGAGATCAAGGCGCATGTTTCCTAGTGCCTCAATGATATCCTTATTCAGCCTCATAAGCTTCTTCTGATAAGACACCATTGCCTCAGCAGCTTCTTTCTTCCGGCGAAGTTCCTCATTCTTCTTAAGCTCCTCAAGTTGGACTTCCGCTTGGCGGAGAGCATTTGTAGCCTCCACCTCCAGCCGCTTCATACGCTCCTGGCGCTCAAGCTCAAATCGGTGCTTTTCCTCTTCCAAACTCTGTAAGCGAGATTGTTGCATAGCGTCAAGCCGCCCTTTTTCACGAAGGGTTTCGAGTTCGCGTTGGTGATCCCACTTCTTGAGAGGTTCTTCAACCCAATTGGAAATTGCGTCGATTGGACGAAAAACGATGTCGTCAATCTTGTCGAAGGCCTTAGTGAGCGTAGTAAAAAACCCCATCGGTTTGTCTATGTTTGTTGAAGCACGATCAATGTTTTCGCACTCTTTCTGCAGAATCCCTAGCGCGCCGGTAGATAGCGCGATGTCTAGCCTGCGCAGACAGGAGATCTTCGTAGTCAACTTGGTCGCGCACTGCCCCACTAATGAGCCGACTAAGAAGGGCGTGATAGTTAGAGAGGAGACCGGCTGTAGCTTCAGTGGTACAGGAGATGTTCAGAAGACGACGGAGAAGCTTGTCCTGCGCTTGAATCATGGCCCTTTCAACAGACGCGGCAGTATCATCAATCGGGGCACCGCAAGATTGGCGAGCAACGCCTTCTTGAATGAGATTAACATGAAGGTCCACCCACCCAACGGCTTCACGCTCAAACAGAAGAGCTTGCAAAGCTGGGGTTTCTTCAGAGTCGTATAAGACGTTAAACAGACTGCTATTACGTGTTTGTGTGCGCTTGATTAGCTGCTCTCTCCCGCGAAGCAGCATGTTTGCGGTAGCCACTGTAGCAATCCACTGCCGACGCCAGTTCGAAGAGCTAGGAGTCTGCATCAATATTGGACTTTCGCTCAACCTTTGCCTTGATCAGGTTGGATTTCTCGCTGAGACTTCCTAAACGATCAAGTGCTGTCGTCTGAATGACATCGTTGCTTACGTCAAGGCTAGCAGTGTAACTGCGGACGAGCTCCTGAACCCAATTAGCAGCAACGCTCTTGTCAACTGGTGCTTCTTGGAGTGTAGCTGACACCTCTTTAAGAGTTTGGGCAAAGAACCCAGCCCGTTCTCGCCGAAGATCCTCCTGCATAGTGTGAGCAAACTTGATCTCTTCCTTGTACTCTTTGATAAGATCTAGATGTTTCCTTTCTTGTTCATACAATATGTCAAGGCTTTCACTTAGAGCATCAAGAGTATCTCGACCAAATTGAGTCTTCACCTCTTCGATGACAGCCGGCAAGGCTTGTTCAAGAATAGACCTAAAACTAGCACGCTGTTCATCAGGAACGTTTAACACAGAAATAGCACGCTCTATAATGCCGTTGTTTGTATTCATTTTTGAGCCCGTAGGTATGTGTCCATATAGGACATGTTGGTCAAGAACATCAATCATGTCATCGTTGAGCATAGCCGATGGTTTGCCAAGCAAAAGTTCGTTCTGAAGAGTGAAACCCCGCTCACGAAGTGTTTGAACAATCCAAGCAGGGCTTGCATTAAGCTGCCCCACTATATCTAATAAGCTCTGAGCCACAGATTCATTCAATTTTTATTACCAACAAAACTGAAATATAACCACTGACTTGTTTTCTGTATAACACCCAGTATTCAAAATCAGTACATGCACTTTTATTTTACGCGTTATAGGTGCCCGACTCATTGTCACGCGTCCAAAGTTCGCGGCCTGAGCGCTTAAGACTGAGTACCCTCAAAGATAGGGGTAGGCAACGGCATTTCGCCACTGGTGACTTGGCTCTGACACCTCGTCGAAAACCGCATTACCAACATTCTTCATAAAATCGCCCTGCCCACATTTTGCCCAAAGTCGCATGAAGCATAAGTGGCTGTCCCCAAATCGAGGTGGGCCCAGCAGGATTTGAACCTGCGACCAATCGATTATGAGTCGACTGCTCT
>CBDTXL010000923.1:0-2580 GCA_965364435.1 uncultured bacterium | reverse complement strand
CAGCGTACATAAGGAATTGAAGAAGCTAAACAATCAGATTAATTAGTAAGGAGTCATTTGCGCCGAAGTCAGCGCAACGCTCTCGCCTTGTAATTACCTCCATAGCCGCACCATAAAAGCTAAGGCATTCCATTGGTGTCAACTTAAGCGAAACTCGCTTCGCTACAAGTGTTTGAGACCTCTCCCTAAATCCCTCTCCTAGAAGGAGAGGGACTTTGATCCGACTCCCCCTTCCAACTAACAAATTTCTTCCTTTTCCCCCTCCTCGTAGGAGGGGGCAGGGGGAGGTGGGAAGCCGGAGCGAAGGTGAGGAGCTGGGGGGTTAGGTCTCTGTTTGGCTCCTCACGCCGGGATTTCGCGCTAAGTTGACACCAATGAGGCATTCGTGCCCCTACCAAAACGCGATCGCACGAGCAGCCAAACAGAGATCGCAGTGTTAAAGTTTTGAATTAACACCCCAACGCTGGCAACCATGAAGGCTCATGAGGTTCTGAAGCGATACGCAGATGGGAGACGAGATTTCAGGGGAGAAAATCTCAGAGGTCAATCCTTCAAAGGAAAAGACCTCTCAGGGGCAGACTTCAGTGAAGCCAAAATCCAAGGGGCAAACTTTACCAACGCCAAGCTGACAGGTGCTAACTTCAGTGGTGCGAAAGCAGGACTACAGCGCCGTTGGGCAATTAGTTTGGTTATCAGCTCATTGATACTCTCAGTACTATCGGGGATATTTTCAGCATTTTTGGGTCTTGTCGTAGTACCGATAAAGAATATTGCTACGCCTACTAGCTGGGTTGCTTTAATCGCGACGGCAATCTTCTTTATCATCACGATCCGCAAAGGTTTAGTCGCAGGACTCAGCGCGTTTTTTGTCGCTTTCGCTTTCGCTGTCGCTTTCGCTGTCGCTGGAGCTTCCGGTACCGCTGTCGGTGTCGTTGTCGTTGTCGGTATCGTTGTCGGTGTCGCTGTCGCTGTCGTTGTCGGTGTCGTTGTCGGTGTCGGTGTCGCTGTCGCTGTCGGTGGAGCTGTCGTTGGAGCTGTCGTTGGAGCTGTCGCTGTCGTTGTCGGTATCGTTGTCGGTGTCGCTGTCGCTGTCGGTGTCGTTGTCGCTGGAACTGTCGCTGTCGCTGTCGGTGTCGTTGTCGCTGTCACTGGAGCTGGAGCTGGAGCTGTCATGCTGCTCAGCGCTTACCTTAGCTGGCGTGTCCTTAAAGGAGATGAGCGAGATGCTTGGATTCGGACATTTGCGATCGCCTTTGCCGCAACTGGAGGCACCAGCTTTCGCAATGCTGACTTAACCGACGCTGACTTCACATCTGCCACACTCAAAAGTACAGACTTCAGAAAGGCTAACCTTACCCGTACTCGCTGGCATCAAACCAAAATGCTCGATCGCGTTCGCCCCGGAACCACTTATCTTCAGACTGCCAAAGTGCGACAATTACTGATTACGGGACAGGGACAAGCTCAGAACTTTGACCGCCAACCCCTACGAGGCATCAACTTACAGGGCGCGAACATAGCCGATGCCAGCTTCATTGGGGCTGACTTAAGCAAAGCCAACTTACAAGATGCTGACCTATCCAGAGCGAAGTTAGTGCAAACCCAACTAGACGAGACAGACTTAACGGGTGCTACTCTCACGGGAGCCACTATAGAAGACTGGGGCATTACTAGTCATACCAAGCTGCATGGGGTGAGGTGTGAGTATGTCTTTATGCGAGTGCCAACAAAAGAAGACCCCAATCCCCGCCGCAAACCCGACAATTGGAACGAAACTTTTAAAGACGGTGACTTTGCAGACTTCATTAAACCCATTGTCGATACCCTCGACCTCTACCACAACCAGGACGTTGACCCCCGTGCTATTGCAATTTCCTTTAAGCAATTAGCAGAGAAGCACCCAGAGGCAGAGTTAGAAATCGTAGCAATGGAGAAACGGGGTGGAGATAAATTTATGCTCAGGGTTGCAACCGCTCCAGAGGCCAATCATTCTGAGCTGAATGCCGAGTATTTTGATACTTACAACGAAATTAAAGCTTTGGCACAGCAAGAGCTACAAGCACTATTAGCAGAAAAAGATAGCCGAATTAGTAGTTTAGAAAATATGATAGCGACGGCGCTGCAACGCCCTAGCTTTTATGCAGAAAACTATCACAATCAAGGAGATACCATGTCTGAAACTAAAGGTAACATCAGGATCACCAGTGGAGACAGCAGCAAAATTAGTGGACTTGCAGGCGCTGGCGAAAGCGTAACTAATTCAGCAATGGCTGATATCAGCGGCACAGTTACTACCACCATCAATGAATTACCCGATTCTTCCGAACCCGAAAAACCCGGAATCAAAGAATTACTCTCACAACTGCAAGCGGCAATTAACGACCCAAATCTAGCCGATGACGACAAAGCGCAAGTCCTAGAACAACTGAAAGTTCTGGCAGAAGCAGGACAAAACCCCAAGAATGAAACCGCACAAAAACAGGCAAAAAAGGCGATGGGATTTTTGAAAGTCATCGCTGAAGGCTTACCAAGTGCCGCCCAATTGGTGAAAACTTGTCAGGATATATTACCTGCGATCGC
>CBDTXL010000922.1:0-2580 GCA_965364435.1 uncultured bacterium | reverse complement strand
TTGCGATCAATGAAAATCCACAGGTCATCATCCCCGTCGAATGTGAACGTCTCCGTGCCTTGATAGGTGAATGTCGTTACCGCCTCAAGAGTAAAGTGGAAATTGTGGTCTAACTCTGAGTTTGAGCCGAGAGAGTATTGATGGTAATAGTAATCATGGTTGTTGTTTTTCTTAAAAACCTCTTCACCGATTTTCGTCAATTGCGGCCGACCATTCGCATCCGTAGCATCAGGTTCAAACATCTCTTGGCGGAGGTTACCAAATGAATCGGGATGGTTGTCGATCGGAAAGAACGCCTTGTTGTGTGTTTCATTAAACTGATAGATCCCCCACCCTCTGTGTTTAAACTTAAGTGGATACACAATCGTTTTATTGACGCCGGGAATATCTTTATACCACTGCTCAAAATTTGCTTTACCTGAGGTACTTCCAGTTCCAGTATTTGGATCACCGTTGTAATCGGGTTTATCATCAGAACCGAGTAGGGCTTTCACGATCCCCTTTTCCGGCTGATTCTGATGCGACTGAGCGAAAAAGACGTACTTCTGTACCTCAAAGTCCGGATGGTCGGCTCGAAAGTCTCGAATGATCGCATTCAGGGTAATATACTCGGCGTGATTAGTCATAGCTCTATCTCTGTGCCAAAGGAAAAACCGATCAGGACAAAATCAACAAGTTTCACAGTGAATAGTAGAGTCATCCTCAGATATACTATTCAGACTACAGATTGTTTTTTACTTTCTTTCGATATCTCTTTCGAGATCATGATGAAAATGTTTCGTGTAATACAAACAGACATTTTCTAGGAAGCTATCAGTAAAATAGGCTTTTTCCCAGTAACTAGGGGACGAGTCCAGCTGCTTTGTAAACACTGATTCCTGCCCAACGGCCTATGGGATCGGTCGTTGCTAGTAAAGTTCCAGCACCAGTGGTAGTGTCAATTTGGATCAGCTGACCGTCACTTCCTAAGCCGAAGAATTTGCCAGTCACCCCGTACAGAACGTTCCCGTAAAATTCCATGCTGCCGAGACCAGGAAATCCAGTATCACCAATGGTGGTGACAGAACCAGTATCCAGATCGCAGGTTGCCAGAAGCTTCCTTTCGTCATACCCGATGAGGGTGATATAGGCTTTGCCATTGCGATCAAAGGCAACTTCGCCGCAGTTGTAATCTTGATTAGCTACAGTCACCACAGGCGTACCAGCACCCGTCTTGATATCAATAGCAATCAATTGCTTAGCAGCCGAGGCATAGAGGGTCTGGCGATCGCGATTGTATGCCAAGCCAACGACAAAAAACCCAATATCGCCAATCGCTGTTGATTCGCCGGTAGCGGGTTCAATTTTTATTAGCTGCATCGTTTGACTGCCGTCTTTGTGGTCGAGTCCATAAAGTTCTGCTCCCACAAAAGCAATATCAGTGATTTCGCTAGTGATCGCTTTGATGAAAGTAGCTTTAGCTGTAGATAAGTCTAGAGTATAAAGATTACTCAGTTGAGCGGAGACACAATCTTGGACGTAAACCGTCCCAGAACGCAGGACAAATTGAGGGGAAGACTCAGCCTCAGGAGTTGAAGGCGCTTTCGGGCGACTGCCACAAATGACTTTTTCCAAAACTGCTGTAAAGCCAGTGAGAGAATCTTTCTCCGTGAAAGCTTTTCCTCCTGTCTCGGATGCAACTCTGGCGTATTCTTTTTCGATGCCTTCCCGATACTTGCTTTGAGATGCGGCAAAATAGGTGTGGACGGTAACTCCAGCCTTCTTAGCTTTTTGTATAGCAAGATTAGCGGCTTCAATCGCCTCTTGAGCCGTCCTGTCCCAACCGCCTTCAAGAGCTTCATCTCCTAAATAAAAGATTGCTCTTGCTACACCCGGTCGCCAATTAAAGTGATCCGAGATATCTTCAATGACACGAGCAGCATCTTCCTGGGCACCTGCATTTGCAACTTCTCCTCGCTTCCTGCTACGAATATCAGATACAGGCACGTTGCACTGGATAGTTAGATAATCCCGGATTGTCCGGTCAAATCTTGTCCCTTTCCATGTGCCTTCTATCCCAAACCAGGCGACTCTCAAATCCGTTGGACAACTAGATTTAGCAGCTTCAATAGCCGCTTCTGCTATCTGAGAGAGACCTTCGGCTTCATCTTTCATTGAAAGACTGGTGTCAATCACCACAACTAAATCAACTGGAGGGATGGTTACCTGCTGTTGCTTACTACCGGGAATTTCTTCCTTCCCTCCAGGACTTTCGACCTCTCGATCAATTGGCCTATTTAGCTCGTTTGATGGAGATAGATCTAGTACCCTACTGCCTCGCTTTTTTTTTCATCTGTTTGTTCGTTTTGCTGAGCTCCCGAAACTTGAACAGTATTGATGGGGCAAGCTGGACTTGCGTCTATTTCTTCAACCTTTCTGACTCTCCGAATCAGGACGATTTCCTCTTCACGTCTGACAATGGTGCGGACTGGAGCAACGCATACGATATCCCAAGTGCTGCGCTCAAAGCTATCAAAAGTTAAGGCATCTAGGTTGCTGGGAATTATTTGACTGTTATTGGAATTCTGATCGGCCATGATT
>CBDTXL010000921.1:0-2582 GCA_965364435.1 uncultured bacterium | reverse complement strand
AAAAGCTCTAACCCAGATACAGCAAGCATTATAGGGCGCTTGTCGCCCCCTGAAGGATAATCCTCTCGATTATCTCGCTCCGGCTTCATCTACATAAACTTTTTTCCGACTTTCTATTAGCTCTAGTTTTTGAAGAAATTCTCGTCTTTTTTCTTCATCTCTTTCCCTGTATCCATAAGTTTTTTTTTTCGAGTTATACCCAGTTTCCGGCAAGCATAACTAATATTCTGTTGTGTCGCCTTATCCCCCCATAATTGGGCCATTTGTTTTTGGGTTTTCTCACTATTTTCTTTCACAAATTCTCGAAATTTTTCTAGCTCCTGAATTTTCGGTCGAGTTCCTACTCCTACAGGTTGGCTGGCCTGATAGTCTCCTGTTTCTCTTTCTTTTTTCAGCCATAAATCTAATGTGTTGCGACTAATTTTAAAAAAACGACTTACCTCTATTTTCTTTTCTCCTCTTTTAACTGCTGCAACGGCTTTGGAGCGTAAATCGTAACTATAAGGTGCAGGCATAACTATTTTCCGCTACCCGTGATTTTACTGTATTTTATCATACTGTTGTCCTAATCATAGCGCGTAGCGCTATAAACCTTGCGGTACGCCCCTCTTTTTGCCTTATGAACCTCAATAGCGCCAGTGCTGGAGTCAAAGTCTTTTAGCTCCAAATTGACCACCTCATTGCGCCTTAACCCCCCACCGCGCAAGATAGCAATCAGTGCCGCGTCTCTAACATCAATCGTTCTTGCATCCTCTTTTTGACACACCTCAAAAAGAGCCGCAATCTCATCACCCTTAAGAGCGCGACCCCTGAGCTTTCTTGGGGGTGTATCAATGCGGGGCAAGTCAATTGCCGCTTCATAGTCCTCTGCCTCGATAAGCTTTAGCTTCCTCGCCTCCTTCAACACCCGCCGCATCGCACACAGCATCTTCTCACAAGTCGCCGGAGCCAGCCGCGGCATCAGCGCCGCCCTAACTGCCGCTGTGTGCTGATAGCGCAGTGCCGCCCAATCCAGATTCATTGCATCGCACTCGCCATCGGTCAGCAAGTACGCGATCGCATCTAGGGCGTGGCGCATCGTCGGACGAGACCCCTCTCTCAGTCCAGACAGATACACCGCCGCTGGATGAAGAGTCAACGGCACGAGTTCAGTCAGTTTACAGAGAGCGGGTCGCGCATTCAGTCCCTGGAAGTGTAATTCTTAAGACTTCATTGAACCATGAGGGGGACAAAAACCCAAGGTGGACGTTCTAGGAGTATCCTAAGCCATTGGCTAGACAAAACACCACTCCCGGCTTATACAGTCGGGAGTGGTGTTTTGTTGAGAAATCTCCTTGGGAACATCTTGGGAACAAGCATTCCCACTGGAACAGTTTAGGAACAACTCTAGGAACACCAGGAACAAGACCAATCAACCGCTCTAGCGTTTTTGTGAACAGTGGGAACG
Organism: uncultured bacterium; assembly: GCA_965364435.1. GTDB lineage: Bacteria > Cyanobacteriota > Cyanobacteriia > Cyanobacteriales > Coleofasciculaceae > CBDTXL01. The sequence continues at coordinate 1,135 of CBDTXL010000921.1, read as the reverse complement.
CCAGGAGCCAAGTGCCTCTTAACAGGGTTCTAAGATGTAATTTCTCACTTGTTCCCAAAATTTGACTTCAGGCTATATCCACCCCATTCGTTGCCAACTATCAGCATTGAATCGACCAATTCCTGTAGAGCATTCCTGAGCAGAGTACGCTCTGGCTGTGTCGTCCATCGGCGTGACTTCCGAATTGAGTCAAACCCGATTGGATACTTTGTAGCCGACTTGATAATTTCCAGCACGGCCTGAGCTAACTGGCTTAACTGAATTTGTTCCGGTTCCTCTGGTTCAGGACCCTGGGTTGGCTCAACAATGAACTCAGACTGCAAGTATTGAGCATCTAACCGCCGTGCTACCTCATCCCAGTCGATTTCGGTTTTGGTTGCTATCCCATCCGCCAGGTCAGAAACAATCCCGATCCTTGGTCGGCTGCCAATTGAAGTGAAGATAATGGGAGTCTTGAGAAATCCATCCTTAATCGCGGTTGCTAACTCGTTGTAAATTAGGGCGATCGCTTCTCTATCCTCCGGTGAGCAAATAGACTTATTGCTGAACATCAACCGAATCGTTTGCAGTTCGCCCTTCTCCTCCCCATCCTGGTAGTAAATGAAGCCCTGGCTGAAGATGTCGAGAGATTGTCTGATACTGGCATCATTGGCTAATCCTAATGAGTCAAGGTTAGCTGATTGTGTATCCACAACCAAACCGATACCCATATCCCGACCGATGGTGATAATCTGGCGAATCATGGACAGAACGCCCTGTAGTTCGTCCTTAGTCAGCCGTGCTTGCAGTTCTTGATACGTTCCATACCAATCACCCAAGACTAAGCGAACGGGTTGAGATTCCTTAAACCGTTTGCGGGAGGATGTTGGTTTCTGTTTGCGGAAAAGGAAGATGTCATAGACAGCATACAGAGGTGCTAATAATCGCTTCAGGAGTGCAGTCCTGGCCTCTTTGTCAGAGGGCATATCTAACAGGACTTCAGGGCTAAAAACGACCTTACATTCCCGTCTCACTCCGAACAGTTCATCGTTCTTGTTTAAGAGAGCATAAATCTCAGACTGTGGATAAGCTGCTACGCAACTAAATTGAATAAACAGCATCACCTTTGTTTTTTATTTTGCGTTCCCATTTAATA
>CBDTXL010000920.1:0-2596 GCA_965364435.1 uncultured bacterium | reverse complement strand
GCTGCCGAGAATGCTGACTATCAGACAGTAGATCGCTCCAAGCTGACGCCGATGATGCAGCACTTCGTTGAGGTGAAGGAGCAGTATCCTCATGCGATGTTACTGTATCGGGTAGGAGACTTTTATGAAACCTTCTTTCAGGATGCCCGGACGCTGTCTGAAGAACTAGAACTGGTTTTAACAAGCAAGGAGTCAGGTAAGGGGGTTGGGCGGGTGCCGATGACGGGTGTTCCCCACCACGCCTTGGATCGCTATTGCACGATGCTAGTAGAAAGAGGCTTTGCGATCGCCATTTGTGACCAAGTCGAAGATGCTGCGGTTGCGGCGAAAGAAGGGCGTCAGGTGCGCCGTGAGGTCACGCGAATTCTTACCCCCGGCACCTTACTCGATGATGGCATGCTCACTGCCCGTCGCAACAACTTCCTGGCAGCTGTAGTCATTGCTGGGAATCATTGGGGATTGGCTTATACAGACATTTCCACAGGCGAATTTTTCACCACTCAAGCCACGGATTTAGAACTGCTCACCGCAGAACTCATGCGCTTGCAACCATCGGAGGTATTGGTTCCGATCAATGCACCCGATTTAGGCAGTATGCTCAGACCAGGGGAAAAATCGGAGCTTTTGCCTGAGTGTTTGCCCAACTCATTTTGCTATGCGTTTCGTTCTCAAACGCCCTTTTCCCCAGCGGAAGCCAGACAAAGATTGTTAGAGCGGTTTAAAGTGCGATCGCTCGAAGGGATGGGTTGTGAACATCTCCCCCTTGGTGTCCGCGCTGCTGGGGGTTTATTGGAATATCTGGAAGACACTCAAAAAGAAAATCATGTCTCTCTCCAAACCCTACGCACCTACACCATTGCCGACTACCTGATTCTCGACCACCAAAGCCGCCGCAATCTGGAAATTACTGCTACAGTCCGGGATAACACCTTTCATGGCTCCCTACTTTGGGCGCTAGACAGAACCAGCACCGCAATGGGAGGTAGGGCACTCCGCCGCTGGCTGTTGCAACCCCTACTCGATATTAAAGGAATCCGGGCGCGGCACGATACGATTCAGGAATTGGTGGAAAATGGCGGATTACGCGAGGACTTACGGCAGCTATTGCGCCAAATTTATGACCTGGAACGGCTGACGGGACGTGCCGGTTCCGGTACTGCCAATGCGCGAGACTTAGTAGCACTCAGTAGTTCCCTCTTGAAATTACCAGAACTTGCGGAACTCGCCGTCTATGGTTCCTCTCCCTACCTGAGAGCCTTGCAGAAAGTATCCCCACTCCTGGAACAGTTGGGGGAAAAACTCCGTTCCCATTTAGTCGAGTCGCCTCCCCTACATTTAACTGAGGGTAACTTGATTCGACCGGGCGTCAATCCTCAGCTGGATGAGATGCGCTCTACCGCAGAGGGTGACCAGCAGTGGATTGCTAATTTAGAAGTAACGGAGAAACAGCGTAGTGGCATTCCAACGCTGAAGGTGGGTTTTAACAAAACCTTCGGCTACTACATTAGTATCACTCGGAGTAAGGCAGACCAAGTTCCCGATAACTACATCCGCAAGCAAACCCTAACGAATGAAGAGCGCTACATTACCCCAGAGTTAAAGGAACGGGAAGCCCGGATTCTCACAGCACGGGAAGACTTGAACCGTTTAGAATATGAGATTTTTGCGGGTTTAAGAGCCGAGGTGGGGGAACAAGCCGAACAGATTCGCAATGTGTCGCGTGCTGTTGCCGCAATTGATATCCTCTGTGGTTTGGCAGAGGTAGCGGTGTATCAAGGTTACTGCCGCCCCCAAATGGTCGAAAGTCGAGAAATTACAATCATCGATGGGCGTCATCCGGTGGTTGAGCAATCTCTCCCTGCTGGGTTCTTTGTGCCGAATTCGGCACATTTGGGGAGTAGGGAATTGGGAGTAGGGAGTAGTGAAGAAGGACTTTCTCCACTCCCTGACCTAATCATCCTTACTGGACCAAATGCGAGTGGGAAGAGTTGTTATCTGCGGCAGGTGGGGTTAATTCAGTTGATGGCGCAAACCGGGAGTTTTGTACCAGCGTCGTCGGCAACGTTGGGGGTGTGCGATCGCATTTTTACTCGTGTTGGTGCGGTTGATGACCTAGCAACGGGTCAATCGACGTTTATGGTGGAGATGAATGAGACAGCGAATATTCTCAACCATGCCACGGCTAAATCCCTGGTTCTCCTCGATGAAATTGGTCGCGGTACGGCAACGTTTGATGGTCTTTCAATTGCTTGGGCAGTTGCCGAGTATCTTGCAACGGAAATTCAAGCGCGAACTATCTTTGCCACCCACTATCACGAACTCAACGAACTCGCGTCGATGCTATCGAATGTTGCCAATTACCAGGTGACGGTGAAAGAGTTACCCGAACAGATTATCTTTTTACATCAGGTTCAACCCGGAGGGGCTGACCGTTCCTATGGTATTGAAGCAGGGCGTTTGGCAGGTTTACCAGCACCCGTGATTCAGCGGGCAAAGCAAGTGATGAGCCAAATTGAGAAGCACAGCAAAATTGCCGTTGGACTGCGTAAGGGAATTCCGGGAAAACGACGTAGGCAGGACACAAATGCTGAAGACA
>CBDTXL010000919.1:0-2597 GCA_965364435.1 uncultured bacterium | reverse complement strand
AGTGAATCTACAGTTGGTTGAATAAACTTATCAAAATCGTAAAGTTTCCGCAGGAAGGTGTTTGATGGTGTGTATGAACCTTCCGTTTTAGAGTCTAGTAAAACTTTATAAATACGCTGTATTTCACAAGCAGGCTCTAAAACCTCACACGACTGATTAATACTTCTATAAATTTCCACTATATCATGATTCCAACATCCATCGTGAGCTTCCTTAAAAACTTCATAATCAGGTGCTGGCTCTTGATGGATTATTTGATATTTTGCAACTCTTATTAATTCTTTTATTACTCCCACCACATCCTCAGGGGGAATGTGTATGAGAACCGATGTCGTAAAAACAGCATCAAAATACTGATCTGGGTAGGGAAGAGCCGAATTTGGCTCACCTACCTTAATGTATTGAGTTACCCATTCAGCTTCAGCCCACTTTAATATACTACCTGTAATTGATTCGCTCTGATCGTATCCAAATACTTCTAAATTTGGAATTTCTCTTAGATAATGCAGGTGACGACCAAAGCCACAGCCAAATTCCAAAACACGACTGAAGTTGCTTCGCTCAAAATAATTTAGAAGGAGCAATTCTTGTATATGGTAGTAAATCAGGTTACTTTTCCTACTCCTGATCTCATCTATCCATCCGGCTCCGTTTTCCTGCCACCAAGCGTAACTACTCTTATTTTTCATTGAGCTTTCTCACTTTTGTGATTCTCTTGCATTCACCTGCCTCAATGTACCTGAGCGCAGCAAATCCTTTTCCTTGACAACGATACCCGAAAGGGTTGTTATCTGTAGCAGGCGTTTAATATCCACAGCTTTCAACTAGCAGTCTACAACCTCAGTCATAAACATGCCTCTGTATAGATTTAGTGCCGAAAAAAGTATAAGCCATTTAGAGGGGTGAGATGAATTAGTTTGTACCGTATCAAGAGCGCTGACGATATTCCTACTCCAATCCTCCTAAATTTGGCTTTTTTCCCAACTACTTTAAGCTACCCTCACCCTGACGTAATCCCATATCTATACCATTTTCTACCGCCCTCAGGTAGTGATATACCGTTTCATCAGCACTGCCAACAAACCTAATTTTTCCTCGGTCTAACCAAATGGCTTGCTGACAAGACTCCTGAACAAATTCCATCGAGTGAGATACTACTAAAATCGTCGCATTCGCATTCCAAAACTTTTCAATCCGCTGCTTGCACTTATTCTTAAAACTTTCATCACCTACTGATAGCACCTCATCCAAAATTAGAATATCTGGTTGCACATCCGTCGCGATCGCAAACCCCAAGCGCGCCACCATCCCTGAAGACATTGCCTTCACTGGCACCAATGCATACTCTTCTAGCTCTGCAAACTCCAAAATTGACGACGCTCTTTCTCGCATCTCTGCCCTTGAAAATCCCAGCAACACCCCATAAAGGACAATATTATCCATCACGGAAATTGCTACATCAAACCCTGCACCCAATTCAATCAGGGGCGCAATCTGACCCCGTACCCGCACAGAACCACTTGTCGGCTGCAAAATTCCCGAAATTACCTTCAACAGCGTTGATTTTCCAGAGCCATTCGCCCCAACAATCCCCACCTTCTCGCCAGCTTGTACAACCAGATCTATCTTATCCAGCACCAACTTACTGGCAGGCTTGCGGTATTTCCCCTCCAAAATTGACAAAATTGTCTTCTTTAAATCATAAGAAAACTCTTCCTGCGTCCGCCGCCACAGGGAAACTTGATCCAGGCGAATAACTTCCATCTAAAGCAAATCCATGAACTGCGATTTCCACATCTTGAAACATACCCATCCTATCGCCAAGAACACAATACCACTCAGCAAAGCTCCCCAAATCAAACTCAAATTCGGCAATTCTCCTGACAAGACAATCTGACGAGTACTTTCAATAATTGGCGCTAACGGATTCAATGCCAAAAATGGCTTAACTCGGACGGGCACAATGGCTGCTGGATAGAATATAGGGCTGCTAATCCATAGCACAAATACAACTAACTCATAGAAGTAGGGCAAATCTCTAAAAAATACATATAAGGCACTGACCAAAAACCCAACTCCGGTACACACCAAAGCCAAAGCCAGCAACGGGAACAACAACGCCACCACATTCAGTAGACTCTTGGAAGTCACCAAAGCCACAATTGCCAACAACGGGAACACCCCAACCGCAAACTGAAACACATTTGCCGCCACCATCGACACGGGGAAAATAGTCACCGGCAAACGTATCTTATTCAACAACGCCCCATTCACCACCACACTGACTAATGCCTGGGAAGTCGTAGCCGAGAAAAAGTTGATTACCGCCAAACCTGTAAACGCCGCGAGCATATAATTGATAATTGAATTACCGTAATGAGACGCAAAGGCAGTCCCGAAAATAGCCGCATACAACCCAGTCATCAGCAACGGATTCATTAGCGACCAATATACCCCCAAAAATGATCCCCGATAGCGCGTCTTCAGATTCCGCTCCACCAATACATGGAGCAGTTCCCAGTAGCGTCGCGCTTGCAACCAGGTTGAGTCAGCTTTCAGGGAGGTTGAGCCAGCTTTCAGGGAAAGAGCCATATCCA
>CBDTXL010000918.1:0-2602 GCA_965364435.1 uncultured bacterium | reverse complement strand
AACTCGGTGAAAAGCTATTTTCTTCAAGCTTCTGAGCTGCTTGTCACCCCTTCAGCTGGAAGCCACTCCAGCATCGGGTTTATGCCAAGATTCATCCGGTCAGGATTCTCGGTTTGGCATCTCCTAGAACGCTTTAGCTCAATGCTAGAAGACTCAGTTTGTAGTGAGCGATCGCCTCGCTCACTACGAGCAGATTATTGATTCAACGCTTGTGCCATCTTGCTCACACCGCTAAAACGGAATTGAATCGAGATCGGAGAATTCCGGATTTTCAAGTCTTGCAGAGACTACCCTCAGAGGCGTTCTTTCGGATACACTCGCAGGCTCACTCACCACATGAATGCTCCCCCACCTGCGTTCCGCGAAGTGGTGGTGTCTTTAATTACAAGGGTTTATCCCTCGCGACAGGCGGCATTCTCGCCGTGTTACGGGAACTTTTGCCCGTAAACACCCCCAAGTCGTTTCCGCTATCGGGCTTATGAAAGAAAACTTCTACCTAGAGTCAGACCTGTATAAACCGATTGCACAGGATTTACAGGGTGTCTGCCTCTGGTTGAGAGGTCGTGCCTCCAGGTTACTCGGAATCTCGTTCCGCCCTTTGCCGTACCGCTCAAGATGATATAATCTTACCATAGAGTGATGGGCAATTCCACTTCGTTTCATTGCCTCGCCCTAACCCCCACCTGCGTTGGGTAAGGGGAAGAAGGTTCGCTCCCAGTTTCAAAACAATTTGGTCGCCATCACGAAAGATAGCAGGTCCATAGACGGCTTGCAAAACTCCCCCTGCTGCCTTGACTTTAATCAGCCGTTGCGTGTCAAACTCTGGCTGATTAAAGGCTTCAATCTGCTCAAGAAATAGCAGCAGTGGTTCTGATTCATTAGGTGGCAAATCGGAGATGCCGATGTCGTTCCAGGTTTCTGTTAGTTCGAGCAGCACCAACGAAGCGAAGGAACTGTTGTTAAATTCAATGATTTGAGGCATTTGAAAGTTCTACACAAAAGACACTTTGAGTTAGAGAAGGTGGGGTTCGTTAGAATTCGCTGGTTTCACTTCACGAGTTGAGCGTTAGCGATTAAAAGTTGATGCGAGGAAGCTGTAGCTGTAATGAAGAGTGTTCGGTTCTAGGACAGTGGAGCGAAAAAAAATCCCGCCTTACTCTATAGGCAAGGGGGGCTTGGTTAAACCTAAAAAAAGAAAAGGGAATCTACAGGATGTTGGTGTTTTGCTACCAGTCGCGATAGCCCAAAGAGCCGTTACTTGCTCCTAGCCAGTGAGTACGTTTCCAATCCTCCACCCTAGAGGCTGAAGCAAGGATTTTGCCACTGGTGGGTTGTGTCTTCACTTGCGATTAGCGTATTCTAAGAGTTGCTCAAGGGAAAATCGGCGCTCATCAACTTTACCGAAGACTGCTTCAAAGCGCACTTTGAGTTCATCCCAACAGAAGGATTCACCAAGAGCGCGTTTTGCCGACAAACCTTGCAGTTTGCGGATGGTGTAGTAGATAGTGCCGTAGAGCTTTTCATGGTAGTTGTTGGTGCTGTACTCGCCCGGGGCTTCGGTGTCGATCGCTTCAACAGATTTGGTAGACTTACGAGCGCGTGTTGTAGTCGTCATAGTTTCGTATCTGATTAAATCCATTTGTTCGCCTCTTACCAAAAAGAATTTCCCGGATGTAACGAACCTCTTTCTCTCCGTTAGAAAACACTCGGTCGAATTTTTTCCATCGATTGTATCGAACCCGCCAGCTTTACATCCCAAGGAGAATTTGCCAGAAAGTGATGCAAAGGTTGTGCATTGTCTAGACCAACCCAGGGATGCGCTCGCAGGCAGAGACTTCCTTTTGAGTTCTGAAATCATCCCTAGGTGAAGGAACTTGAAACATTCAAAACTCCTCACCTCTGGAAACAAATCTTGATAAGCTGCACAATACTGGTCGATGAAAGAAATGGTAGCGATCGCATCCCTGGGTAAGTTCATGACAACCTCCCGTCTGGCAAGCGTTCTAGGGTTCTTCTCTAATTTTACTCTGACCAGAGTGACAGAAGAGGGTTATGCTTACTAGGGGTACCGGATTGCGGTAACAGGAAAACGCTCTTTTGTTATTTCCGGGAACAAATCACGTTTTTTGTAGGCACGAAGCATTCTTGCCACAAAATCGGGGTGAAGCGTGAAAGCCTGATCCAAGAAGGCGAGAGCCCAATCGCTCAGCCTCAAAGTAACAAAAGAGGGATGAGACCAGGAAGCGCCACTGCGATTGCAAAGTAAATCGACTGGTTAGGCAGCGGTGTCACTCCCATCAAACCGTTAAACCCTCTCTTATGCCTTCGGTTTAACTGGCTTGACAGCAAAAACGTAACGATTCAAAGCTAGAAGCTAAACCCGTGGCGCAAGATCTTGGAGTTGCTTCCCTATCCAACCAAAACCCATCGTTATGCACTGGGGACAGATATCTCCGTAGCTATCACCCCGTTGGTTGCAAACAATCACTCTCGCTTCCCTCATCTCAAATCGCTCATAGCATGTCAAGCAGGTTTGGGATTTTTTTACTAGCCTGTATTCCTATGTTGAATTGAAGCACGATCAATAGTGCTTTGGCAGCGA
>CBDTXL010000917.1:0-2602 GCA_965364435.1 uncultured bacterium | reverse complement strand
TCCACTTTTGGGATAGGCTCTAAATGAATAAAGTCGATCTAAGCACTTCTGAGCGCAACAATTGGGTCAAGCTTCGCTGCTCGTCGCGCGGGTACGACCCCAAAAAATAAACCAATACTGCCGGAAACACCAACAGCAAGAACAATCGCCACTGGTGAAACACCAGCTTGTAATGGCGTCACCGCACCAATCAGCAGGCTACCGCCGACGCCAATCAGGGTACCCAAGACCCCACCAGCAGCAGAGAGAATCACCGCCTCGATCATGAACTGAATCAGGATATCTTGCTCACGCGCACCAATAGCCTTACGGAGTCCAATTTCCTGGGTGCGCTCTGTAACGGAGACGAGCATGATGTTCATGACGCCGATGCCGCCCACAAATAGGGAAATCCCGGCAATTGCCGCCAGCATCACTGTCAAAGCACCTGTGATTTTGCCAACGGTTTCCAGGGCATCCTTCTGAGTGCGGATGCTAAAGTCATCCTCTCCGGTAAGTTTGTGCCGCAACCGCAGCAGGTTAGTAATTTGAAACTCTGCTGCATCCACGCTATCTGCCTCCTTGGCAGCAGCAACGAGGTAGGTTAATTCGATTCCATAGGGAGACGTTCGTCCGGCAATCCGGTTCGCCATCGTGGTGATAGGTACTAGTGCAGCATCGTCGTAATCTACTCCCAGGCTTGAGCCTTTGGCTTGCAGCACTCCAATGACCTGAAAGGATACATTTTTGAGTCGCAGTTGCTGCCCTACGGGGTCAGTGCTACCAAACAGTCTTTCCGCCAGGTTGGCACCTAGCACAGCCACCTGATTACTGCGCTTGATGTCCAGGTTTGTCAAAAACCGTCCTCTGCCCACATCAAATTTCCGCACGGGGAGAAATTCTGGGGTTGTACCAATCACATTGATATTGGTGTTCTTGTTGCGGTAAGTAACCAACTCGCGACTGTTCGCTTCAGCAGCAACTGACTCCACAGAAGGCACTTGGGTTGCGATCGCTTCCGCATCTGCCAACACCAATGTCTTCGGCACATCTAAAGTAATACGCTGGGTTTCACGACTGCCTGGAATTACAAACAGCACATTGGGTCCTAGGGACTCAAGCTCTTTAGCAATATATTTCTGTGCCCCTTCTCCGATGCCGATCATGGCAATTACAGAAGCATTCCCGATGATAATGCCCAGCATCGTCAGGCTGCTCCGCAGTTTGTTAGCCACCAAGGTGGTGCTCGCCATTTTGATGCTTTCTACAATGTCCATTTAATCTTCGTTCTGCTGATCTTCCTTCTGTTGTTTGAACTCTTTGGGCAGGTCAATGAACACCCGTTCGCCTTGCCGCAATCCCTCCAGAATCTGAGTTTGGTTTTGGATCGACGGTCCGATCTTCACCGATTTAAACTTTGGTTCATTATCCACATCAGGTACCATGACGCCAGTCTCGCCCCCATCTTGAGTGACGATCGCTACAGTGGGAACAACTAGAGCATTGCTCAGCTGTTCGCCCAAAAACGTCAGGTCAGCATTCATGCCTGAACGCAGTTCTTGTTGACCCGTTAAGAGCGTCACTCTCACCTGAAAAGAGGTGACCTCCCGCTCCTTAACGGCTTCCGGTGCCACTCGCTGCACGCGACCTTTAAAGACTTTGTCGGGAAAAGCGTCAGCTACAATCTCTACCGACTGTCCGGCTTTAATTCGTCCCACATCGACTTCTGGGACTGTCGCGAGAATTTCTAGACCCTTGGCGATCGCAATAATTGAACTTGAGGTTGCCGAAGCTGTAGTAGAAGCTGACGTTGTTGGAGCCACAAACGCTCCTTCCGTGGCGTATTTCTGCGTCACAATCCCAGAAAATGGGGCAGTGATCACCGCATCTTGCAATTGGACTTCCGCTGAGAGCAACTCAGCTCTAGCCGCCTCAACAGCAGCTTTGAACTGGTCAATTTCCTCTGGACGCCTACCCTTTTGTAGCTGCTGCAAATTTGAGCGTGCTTCTGCCACAGCCGCCTCCAGTTGGTCAATTTCTGGCGGCTTACTGTTTCTCTGCTCCTCTAAGCGCCGTTGGGCTTCATTAAGGTTGGCTATGGCATTTCGCTCTTCAGTCAAGGCTTCATCCAGTCGATCTTGCGAGACAGCTCCTTCAGCCCCCAAGTTCCGATAGCGATCTGCCCGTACCTTTGCCAGCGCCAGACGTGATTTTGCCGCTTCGACTTGCGCTCGAAACTGCTCAATTTCTTCCGGATTCCCAGCACGCGCTGCATCTAGACGAGCTTGAGCTTGTAATACACGAGATTTGGCTTGGTTAATTTCTTCCAGACGACTTCCAGCCTGTACCTCTGCTAGACTGGCTTGAGCTTTGCTCAGGTTAGCTTTGGCTTGCAAATATCGCGCCTGCACCTCCGCATTATCCATCAAAGCCAGCTTTTGTCCTTGCTGCACCTTATCTCCCTGCTCAACAAACAGCTTTGCTAATCGACCAGGATTTGTGGGGCTGATGTTTACAGTTTGAACCGGCACCACAGTGCCATTGGCGGTAATCCGCACGGTGAGATTTTGCGCTTGCACTGGCACCGTCAGTTTATTGAGGTCAATTTTGGGCTTTTTTGCCT
>CBDTXL010000916.1:0-2611 GCA_965364435.1 uncultured bacterium | reverse complement strand
GTTCTCCCCATTTCTCCGATGCTGCCAGTCCCCATAAAGCGGCAGGATATCAGCAGACGGGACAGTTGCTCCCGTTGTTGCGATAAATCCGTCGAGGAAAGGGAATGTCTTCATCTTCACCGGAGAACTCCAGTACACTACTGGCTCTCTCCCACAATTTAGCTGATGCTGTCGAGCAGGTAGGTTCCTGTGTCGTTGCTGTGAAAGCGCGAACCTCCTACAGAGGCGCTTCGCGATCGCGTATCTCCTCAAGTGGTATCCACTGGCGTTCTGGCATAATCGTTACCGCCGACGAGACAATCAAACGCTCTGAGGATATTACGGTCACGCTTGATGATGGTCGTACCGTACCGGCGACCTTGGCAGGTCGTGACTCTAGCACCGATATTGCTGTCCTCAAACTCCCCGATGTCGAACTCCCCGTCGCCCAAATTGGCGAAGTCACCTCGCTCAAAGTTGGTCATCTGGTCTTGGCTGTAGGACGTTCTGATGAGAGCGGTTTGAATGCAAGCCTTGGTACTGTTAGCGCCCTGGGCGGTCCTTGGCGCAGCAGTTACGGGGGTTTGATTGACCAGTTCGTGCGCTTAGACCTAACTCTTTACCCCAATATAGAGGGTGGACCGCTGGTAGATGCAACGGGTCGTGTGGTGGGCATGGCTGTGTCAGGACCACGCCGTACAGTTATAGCTATCCCAGCCACTACCGTGAACCGTGTGGTAGACACGCTGCTCGAAAAAGGACGGATTACGCGAGGCTACCTGGGGTTGGGGATGCAGCCAGTACGCCTACCTGAGACTCTCAAGAGTACCCTGAATTTAGCTTCTGTCGGTGGGGTAATTGTTGTCAACGTTGAGCCTAATGGTCCGGCGGAGCAGGCAGGCGTGATGATTGGTGATGTACTGGTAGCAATTAATGATACTCCCGTGAGCGACACAGGTGATGTGCAGGCAATGCTAGGACCACAAAGCGTCGGTCAAACCCTCAAGGCGCAGATTGTCCGTGGAGGCGCATTAGTTGAAGTAGCGATCGCTCCTGGCGAACGACCTTGGAAGGAGGATTGATATGGCGAGCGCTCCATTAATCACAAAAGATAGCTCGACAGACATCGCCTCTGAGTTAGCGGCGCTTGCTCTTGGGTTGCATCATTGTACTGTACAAGTACGAAGCCGTCGCTCAGGTGGTGGCTCAGGTGTAATCTGGCACTCAGACGGCTTAATCATTACTAATGCCCATGTTGCGCGGGATGAGCGTGTTACCGTCGAACTATCCGATGGACGGGTTATCGATGCTGTACGTACCAGCGTTGACCCCAGGCGAGATTTAGCCGCACTCCGGATTGAGGCAACTGACCTACCTGTAGTAACAGTTGGTGACTCCGATGCACTACGGGTTGGTGAACTCGTGCTAGCTATGGGTAATCCTCAGGGTGTTGTTGGTGCCTTGACAACAGGAATTATCCACGAGGTTAGTCCAACCGATGTACAAAACCGTCAGAGGTGGGTTATGGCGGATGTGCGGTTAGCTCCCGGTAATTCAGGTGGTCCCCTTGCTAATGCACGAGGTCAAGTCATCGGGATTAATACAATGATTGCTGGCGGTTTGGCTCTAGCGGTACCCAGCAATGAGGTAGAGCGTTTCCTCAAGGGCGGTAGCCGTCCCTATTTTGGAGTGACTCTGCGACCTGTGCAAGTTCTGTTGGAGAACAAGCGCATCTTGGGTCTATTGGTATTGGAAGTAGCTTCTGGCAGCCTTGCGATGGCAGCGGGTTTCATGCTGGGGGACGTGCTGATTGGAGCTTGTGGTCAACGTTTCAACACACCTGATGATTTGGTCAATGTCCTAGAGAATACCGAACCGGGCGAATCGCTACCTCTTGAGTTCCTGCGAAAAGGCAAGCTCTATTACTGTAATGCGATCGCGCGGACTAGCTTTGACATTACTGGCAAAATTGCCGAGGTGTAGTTGGCATGCTCTCAGTGATGGTGCATGCAGAAAACTCAATTATGCGTGCGGGGTTGGAAAGCATCATCCGCAGCCACCCTGACTTGTCAGTAATTGGCAGTTCTTCCAACTCTGTCTCTCTCTTGAAGCGGGTAGAGGAACTTCAACCCGATGTGGTGCTGCTGGAGTGGCTCGAAGACGATAACGAGCCGGTGTGGGAGACATTACAGGCTCTTGGCACTGAGCTAAGCCGTCCCGCGCTCATCGTTTTAGCTGACTATGAGGACAACGATTGGGCGACAGATGCACTCAACAAAGGTGTTCGGGCAATTTTACCACAAAGTGCTTCAACTGACGAGATTATCGCTACCGTTGTTGCTGTCGCAGTCGGGCTGGTAGTGCTGCCTCCAGACCTTGTTGAAGACCTACTGCCCCAAAACAGCTCTCCCACTTCGGCGCTACCAGCTTCCCCAATTCAAGCCTTGACCCCTCGCGAGATTGAGGTCTTGGGTATGCTGGCTCTTGGACTTGGCAACAAAACCATTGCTTCAAGATTGGGGATATCTGAGCATACCGTCAAGTTCCATGTGTCATCCATCTTTACCAAACTCAATGCTTCGTCGCGCACCGAGGCAGTCACCCTCGGCGCTCGGCTGGGTTTGATTATGTT
>CBDTXL010000915.1:0-2615 GCA_965364435.1 uncultured bacterium | reverse complement strand
TCGAAAGAAGTAAATGCATCTTCATAACGTTTCAAGGACATTAGAACTAAGCCTCGGTTACGCCAAGCTTGGGGAAAGTCTGGCTGGATTTGAACGGCTTTATCGCAAGCGGTAAGTGCCTCTTGATGTCGTTTCAATGTCCATAATGCTCCACATTTATCTTTCCAGCCTTCAGCGAAACTCGGATTAATTTTTAGTGCTTTGTTCGCGGCAAATAGGGCTTCATCAAAACGGTCTAACCGTCTTAATGTTAAGCTGCGACCACTCCACGCTTGGATGTAGTTTTGATTAATTTGCAAGGCTTTGTCATAAGCATCTAGGGCTTCTGGATAGCGTTCCAAGTTAGATAATGCCTGAGCTTTGTTATACCAGGCTTGATGATTATTTGGATTAGCTTGAATGGCTTGTTCAGCGGCAGAAAGTTCGGCTTTGTCCTGTGGCGATAGTTCTAAGCTTGGGCTGGACTGATATGAGGAAGTTCTAGGGTAATTGTTCGCTTCAAATGTCTCCGGAATTTGGGAAGCAAAATAACTGATACCTACCAAACAAATAGCAACTAATGCTACGATTGCAGAAATTTTTGTTGCAGTTAAACTGAGGTTTGGTGTTCGGGTTGAGGGATTAACGGTTCCAGCAAAAGTTTCCGTAGCCAATGAAGGGGGAACGAATTCAAATTCGTGATGCCAATCCGGAATATCTTCGCCTGCCTGTTTTCCGTAAATCTTAACCTGCTCAATTGATTCAACTCCTAAACGGCTTAATCTGTCACGAATTACCCTGACTAACTCAATGGTTGGCACTTGAGCTGATATTAGCATTACCTGTAGACAATGCTGGTCTAAAGCTGCTTTAACGGTAATGCCTTTGGGTTCTAAGGAACGGTTTAGGAGTGCCGCGATCGCTTTCGGATTGCCTTGTCGGGCAAGTTCTTTCAAGCTGGGTTGGGTGGGAGTTGGAGTTGATGGGGTTTGATGCTCTAAAGCCCTTTTGTCTCGAACTTTATCTTCTTTATTCATGGTTCTTAGGAGTTGAAGCGAAATAAAAATTCCACAGGTGAGACGGTGATGAAGATGCTCCACAGTAGAGACATAATTCTTTACTCTCCTCCAGTGGTTTGGGAGTTTGATGGCTTAATGGGTGATAGCTCTGGCAGCCTACTTGCTATGTTCTCGGTGGTGGGTTTAGCTATTACGCAAATAGTTACAGAATTTAATAGAGTTAAATATCCCGCAAGTCTAGCTTTAGAGGATGGAGAAATGTTAAGCAGCGCTTACTAGAAGTCAATGAGCTCGGCGGCAAATTCCAGGGCATCTTCGCGGCGGTCGATTTTCCCCTCAATGCGTGCAATCTGAATCTCAGTGAGTAGCTTCCCAATTTGAGGGCTAGCTGTCAAATCCAGGGCTTTCATCAAATCATTGCCAGTCACTAGCGGTGTCGGATGAGCAACTTGGTCATCAGGATTAAGATAGCGGTCAATTAGGGGTGCTATGGTAGCCAGAGGCATTCCCACGACCACTGCCAGAACCGCCAAAGCTGGAAAGACAGTCCCGACATCCAGAAAGAAAAAATACTGCTCCCGTAGAGGCATGGGGGAGGTTGCATGAGATAGCAATTGGGGCAAGTGTTTGAGCGCTGTAACCACAGCCCGAATCTCAGCGCGAGAGTATTTTAAACGCAACAGTTGTGACTCAGCCGCTTCTGGCACCGATGGTAGCAAACACGCTAGCTTCGCCAGACTCAGCAAGGCTGACTTACTGCCAACAAGCGCACGCAGTTCTACTCCCAGCTGATGCCAAGTGTCTTCCAGCACTATAGCAGAGTGGTCAACCGCTGCCACTTGCGCTAAACCTTGAGCCGTCGCATCGGGAAACCACGATTTTAGTAAACTATCCTCCCAGGCAGCGGTAAGCCAAGGTGTGCCCTGAGGTGACTTGAGAAGATAGCCCAACTCTACCTGCACCCGTTCTGCTGCAACCTGTGCCAGTAAGGGTGCTAACTGACGAAGCACTGAGTGGGTTTCCGGTTCAATCCTAAAACCCAGCTGGGCAGCTTGCCTGTAACCTCGCAATAACCGTAAGGGGTCATCTTCCAGATTTGACCGCGACACCATCCGGATGACGCCTGCACGGCAATCCACGACACCTTGAAGCGGGTCGATAAATTCGCCAGTGTGGGGATTGTAGGCGATCGCATTTACAGTAAAGTCCCGCCGATGCAAGTCAGTCTCCAGGCTGTCGCCTTCTTGCTGAGCCAGGTCAACTGTGGCATCCTTGAAGACAACTCTAGCAATCTGCCGCTCGGCATCGAGCACCACAAACCCAGCTTTGTAGTGACGAGCAAGCGATCGCGCTATCTTCACAGCGTCAGTGGGTAAAACAAAGTCCAAGTCCAGGTACTCAGCACGTCTTCCTAGCAAGGCATCCCGCACTGCGCCTCCCACCAGGCAAGCCTGTGGCGGTAGCCACTCTAAACTAAAGGGCCAACTCGTCACAGAGAGAGCAGAGGAGGCGATGTCCATATTTTGCCAGTGCATCTTAAACAGAAACTTGGTTTAGCAAACTACCAGGGGCTACCAATCATCGTAAAAGCCGCCCAGTAGTAGGGATGAGCCAGAT
>CBDTXL010000914.1:0-2615 GCA_965364435.1 uncultured bacterium | reverse complement strand
AAGCCACTCTGCTGAGTTTGCTTCCGGATGCTGAGCGATTAGGAAATACCACTCGCGCTCTTAAGGAATACATTGGAATGGTAATCTATCGTCTCCGGGGCTGGCTTTAGCTTAATTCGCGAGAAACCCCACGTCTCAACCCGTTAGGGTGAGCGTGGGATGAATCGTGGGTCAACGGAGGTACTCCGTTGACCAAATCGATTAATTATCGGGACGTGATTGATTCTCAATATACTGTCGAAGCGCCTGAATAGTAACACCGCCACAACTGGCAACAAAGTAAGAGCCATTCCAGAAAACATCTTTCCAATAGATTGAAGCCAGGTAATCTGCAAATTCTTGTCTGAGCTTGCGAGAAGTTACAGACTTGAGATTGTTCACCAAGTTGCTGAGTGCAATATCAGGATGGTACTGGAAAAGTACATGAACATGGTCAGCCTCACCATTGAACTCGACAAGTTTACAATCCCATTTACTCAATAAATCTTCCAGAATTTCATGCAAGCGATTAAGCATCTCGGTGTTAAAGACCTTGCGACGATACTTGGTAGTTAACACGAGATGAACTTTGAGGTCGCTGACAGACCTTCCCTTGCTAACAAAATCATTTTTCATGGAGCTTCCGGAATGTATGCTATAGTCAGTGTAGCCAAAAAACAAAACACCGATACAAAGGATGTGATTAAAGTGTTGAAGGCGATTAAGGTACGGCTCTATCCGACACCAGAACAGGAATTGACTTTGGCAAGGTCATTTGGCTGTGCTAGGTGGTACTGGAACTTTGCCTTAAATGCTTGCATTCAGCACTACCAGGAGACAGGAAAATATTTAAAACTGGCTGCTTACAAAGGAATGCTGCCTCAACTCAAGAAGGAGTATCCTTGGTTGAAAGAGGATTGCTACTCTGCTGTTTTGCAGTGTGCAGCTATCAATCTCAATAAGGCTTACACAAACTTTTTTGCAGGTAGGGCAAAGTTTCCTAGCTTTAAGTCCAAGCACGGTAAGCAGTCAATTCAATATCCTCAAAATGTTACTGTTGAGGGGCACTGCCTGAAGGTCCCCAAGATTGGTGAAATCAAAGCTGTGTTTCACCGTAAAATTATCGGAACAGTCAAGACAGTAACCATCAGTAAAACTCCATCGGATAAGTACTTTGCTTCTATCAATTGCGAGACAGAAGACTCTATAAGTCAAGATTCTGGAGACAAAACTCTGGGTATCGACTTGGGCTTGAAGGATTTTGCCATCGTTCATGATGGTGAAGAAGTCACCAAGTACGCTAACCCTAAGCACTTGAAACGGCATGAAAAGAATCTAGCTAGGAAGCAACAGAAGCTTGCTCGTAAAACTAAGGGGAGTAAGACCAGGGAAAAATACAGAAAATTTGTAGCTAAGGTTCATGAACGAGTATCGAATACCCGCCAAGATTTCTTACACAAATTATCAAGAAAGCTGGTAGACGAAAGCCAAGTCATCGTTGTAGAGAATCTCAACGTTAAGGGTCTGGTACGGAACCGCAAGCTCTCCATCGCTATATCGGATGTTGGTTGGGGAATGTTTGTTAACTTTCTTGCCTATAAATTGGAACGCAAGGAAGGAAAACTAATAGAAATTAATAGATTTTTCCCAAGTTCTAAAAAATGTTCGTGTTGCGGTCATGTTGTTTCGGAATTGCCGCTAGATATTAGGGAGTGGGATTGCTCATCCTGTGGCGCTCATCATGACCGTGATCGTAATGCATCATTGAACATCAGAGCTGAAGGCATCCGGATATTATCTATGAGCGGAGGGAACCCCGCTCCTGCTAATGGAGACTGCATAAGACCACCTGCCGATCGTTGGTAAGGGGCGGCGGTCGATGAAGTTAGAAGCCCACACTGACCCGCTAGGGCAGTGTGGGTAGTTCACGAGGATGAACAGTCAAACGTGAGAGTTAAAAATGAAATAGTAATAACTCTTCACTCTTTTTCACCCCTAGCCTCCAGTCATCATGCCAGAACAATTCCGATATATTGTCCCAGCGCCACCCCCCCCTGCTGAGATTTTTGCCACTTACCAACTGGCTCACGAGTTTTACAGAGAAGCGCACTATCGACAGGAGCATGAGCGCTACTGCGAGTGGTACCGCCTGACAGCAGAACGCCACCAGCAAGAGTTGCAGAAAATGCAAGGTGACATCAATCTGTTTGGTTGGTTCTGTCGCCGCAAGGCTCACTAAGGATTTTGCGAGGAGCGAATTTATTTATCCCTCTTTTGTCACTTTGGGAAAATTCAACGAAGTTATCGCTCTTTTGTCACTCTCGCCAGAGAATATTTGAAACGCCGAGCCTTCGTTGCGAAGCCTTTGAGTTGAGGTACGACAACGATATGAAAAAAGGCTCGGCGTTTATTCTCTCATCAGAGTGACAAAAGAGCGATAGAATCCCACGCGCTCGATTGCCGTGGGAGTAGTCAATACCCCAACTTCTCCTGGATTACGTCCTCTTTGTCTCTGAAGCCTACCAGCACAGCTGTTCCAGCCTTAACAAAAAGCGGTCGTTTGAGAAGCATCGCGTCCTTTGCAAACGCCTCAATCCACTGCTTATCACTCCAAGTCTGCTTCTGGTCACCCAGCG
>CBDTXL010000913.1:0-2616 GCA_965364435.1 uncultured bacterium | reverse complement strand
GTCAATAGTAATAGTCTTTTAGACTGACCTTGCCTGAAAAGAATGGGAGCATCCCGTTTTGGCAAATATAATAGCTCCTACATTACACCATCAGGAACGCGATCGCGCTCAGTGATTTCCTTCAATTGCTGCTGTCCACTCTGCAATCTCTTGTGCTGTCATGTTACCCCTAGGGCACAGCCGCGCATCTTCATACCCCCACTGCTGGATATCGACCAAGTACTGCGCCCTAGATAGCACCGTACCCTGACAAACCCGGTCTGTGGGACTCGCACTGCTCATCTCACTTTGCAAACGCTGTAACAGATCCTGCATGACCGATTCAGGAATGCGATCGCGCTTAGCTGGATAGATAAAGCCAAAGAGAATCAGGTGGCTCAATAGTACCCGCCAGTGGGAACTGAAGCGATCAAGCAGGTGGGACCAGTTAAGCCGCTCACTACAGGCGTGAAGCAAGTGTGCCACATCGGCACCGTCATACCGTTCGCGCTCCATGATCAACGCCTTTGAGCGAATAATTTCTTCGGCAGAGCATATCTTGGCGGGTATGTCAAATACTTCTACCTCAACAGCGTGTTTAAACCAGAGATCATCTACTTCGTGATTGCCGTTTGCCGCGTTAAAGATCACGTCAACAAAGTCCTCTTTGTAGCAGATCTTTCCTAGCCAGTGAGGAAACGACATCTCAGTACGGCAACCCGTCGCGGCGAATAGCTCGAAGATGCGATCGCAATCACTTTTACGAACAAAAATATCGAGATCTTTTGTATGGCGCACAATCCCTGTGTAACGCTCAAAGGCATACGCGCCGCCCACGAGAAACGGTATCCCCGATGAGTTCAACGTTGTCAGGACTCTTTCGTAGAATGCACGAGTTTTCGGATCGAGACCGTCGAGACTTGGTGTAGGCGATAACATATTAGCTGCTTGAAACACTTCCTTCCCCAGAGATAGCTTCCCTATCTCATCGGCAGGCAAACCGGAGACTCTGTTCAATTTCCCTACTCCCCAATCCTGACCTAGAGCTAAGCGCTTAGCCTCAATCCAGAGACATTAACTGGGTAAGCTTAATAAGCACGAGAAATGTTACCAAGGAGGCATGAAAACAACCCCACCTGGTGCGCCATCATTGAGCAAGCAAAGACTTGTCTCCTTCCAGGTTGCTCATAAAACAGTGTTAACCCAGAGGGTGACGGCTCACTTCAGGGAGCTTGATAGAGAAATGGTGATTACCAAAGATACCGCGCCGTGCGCGATCGCAAAAGAGAAGGTGCGTTTAGCAGCAGTTGGGGATATCCACTGCACTCGGACATCCCAGGGAACTTTACAGCCCCTGTTTGAACAAATCGCCGAAACTGCTGATGTCCTGTTATTATGCGGTGACCTTACTGACTACGGTCTGCCAGAGGAAGCGCACATCCTCACCCAGGAATTAAGCACTGCAACGATTCCTATTCTCGCCGTCTTCGGTAACCATGACTATGAATCGGGAAAGCAAGACGAAGTCCAACAAATTCTTTCTGACGCTGGTGTTATCGTGCTCAATGGGGAAGCCTGTGAGGTCGAGGGTATTGGTTTCGCTGGTGTCAAAGGTTTCGCGGGTGGCTTTGGTCGAGGGGCTTTGGGGCCTTGGGGCGAGGAGACCATGAAGCGCTTTGTTCATGAGGCAGTGGACGAAGCACTAAAGCTGGAATCTGCGTTAGCGAGGTTGCAGACTCAACAGCGTGTCGTCTTACTTCATTACTCTCCCATCAAGAGCACCGTCCAAGGCGAGCCACCTGAGATTTTTCCCTTTTTAGGCTCCAGCCGACTTGAGGAGCCGTTGAACCGTTACCCAGTAAGCGTTGTCTTTCATGGTCACGCCCACCACGGTAGTCCTGAGGGTCGGACAAGTAGCAACACTCCAGTATACAACGTAGCCATGCCACTGCTCAAACGAACTTTCCCAGATCAGCCGCCGTTCCGTCTGGTGGAAATTGCGATCGCGGCGCACTCAGGTGTGTGATGCTGGCTTTAAAAGATTAGACCTCTTGCAAAAATGCTTATTTTTGATTTTTAACCACAGATGAACACAGATAAAGACAGATGGATTTGATGGGATTTATTGACTGCAAGCAAGAGGTCTATTGAACTTGTGAAACTTTGTAGAGACGTTTGCTGCTGCGAACCCTGCTAGGCTAACGCCTCGTTGCGCTAACGCAAACCGGCAGAACGTCTCTAGTTAACTCTTGTGCCTGTGTATTCCTATTGACGGGTTGACTTAACCCTAGAGCGCTCCTTTAGGGAGAGGTTTAGACAAAACCATAACGTTATGCTCGGAACTGTTGTTGAATTGACCTTCATAGGAAGATGGCAATGGCTAAAGTGAATCCAATAGAGCTACACAAACACCTCAAGGGGGTTGACTATCCCGCCAGTAAGTAAAGCGATCGCCAAAACCGAATAGCGATCGCAGTATGTTTTGATACCCCCGTCAGTAAGCTACTAGGTTCCGTAGAACCGAAGGGAGTACATCCAAGATGGCTTTAATGGAAGTTTTAAAACGAATTTCCGATACCGTTTGGGAAATTCCCGTTTCCTACAAGGAGGGGATGCGCGTTCCCGCCCGGATTTATG
>CBDTXL010000912.1:0-2616 GCA_965364435.1 uncultured bacterium | reverse complement strand
CTGTTGGTGAAACCCGCCCCTACAGGCTTACTGAGAAGGGTGCAAGATGTGAGTTTGAATGCACATAGATAATCCACACAAATGTAGAGACGTTGTATGCAACGTCTCTACTACAGGAATTTTTGTTAATCCCCCTTGCCCTTCTTAGCAGGTGAGGGGGTATCGTTTTCTTCTATCCACTTTTCTACCAACTCAATCAAGACTTGATTCATGCTGATTCCCTTGAGGGCACACAGGGATTTGAATTTCGCCCTCAACGGTTCAGACAGAAACATTTTGTAGCTAACTTGTTTTTCCTCTGACACAGTATTTAACCCAGTTGACCTCCCAATTATCCTACTAAGGTCGAAACAAGTCACTGGGTGATATAAGTGTATTGCGTTATTTACGTGTTTAGTGTTATCTTAACTAGCATCGCGACATTCATTGTTCGCGAATCATAGGTTAGAAGCCAGCCGCCAAGTTTCCTACGCTTCGAGCTGGCTTCTGCCTCCAAATATCAGGAGACAATAACAATGGTAAAAGCAGTTAGCGGTCACAGTGATACCTATCAGAAGGGATATCAGCAAGCGTTAGAGGATTTTGGCATTACAGAACTGCGGACGCATTTAAGCAACTACTTGGATGCCGATTTCGATGCGGCATTGATGAATTTGGAGGAACAAGAACTAGAAAGCTTAGCGGCAATATTAATCCAGCGCTTTAGCAAAACCCTCAAAGGCAAGCTGATTGCTAGCTATTTGAATACCATCCGCCACGGGGACTCACAAGTGCTTTGTGACCCGATTAACCTGGAAATCTCGCCGCCGTCGATGGACTTGCCAGCCAACTTCCCCAAGGGTGTCACACCCCGTTACGCAGAAGGCGATCGCGTGAGGTGGCGACCTTTAGCTGATAATACAGACTGGGGTGTCGTGATTGGGCACTTTTATACCTATGCCCCACATCAGGGCAATTGGGCTATTTGCTACCTCATTTGGCTCGATCAAGACTCACCCAGTGCCGCTTGGACTGTTGCCGACACAGCTTGGGAAGAGGATTTGGAACCCAGCGGCGATAACGGTTGGGAGGGTTCGGCAGATGGGGAGAGAACTCTCGCAAATCTCAACCCAAACCAACAACCCAATTATCCCATTAGCTTATCCCCTTATACTCTCATCCCCAAATCTCTACATCTGCCCCCTGGAACCTACGACTCTGGAGAAACAAACCCAACCAATCCACGGACTCTAACTCAACGTGAGCAAAACCTAATCGAACTCTACAGCAATTGCCAACTGGGAATGACACCACAACGGTTTTATCGCAAATGGGCTGTGAATTACGACAGACTTGCCTCAATATGCGATCGCTCAATTTCCACAGTCAGGCGCTGGTTCACAAGAGGTCGCAACTATAGCCGTCCGAGTCGAAGCGATTTGCGCCATCTCGCCCTCATGGACTTCCTCTTGGAACACTTCGAGGAGATTCCTGAACCACTCTTTAACATGCTATGTCCCCCCAATCAGCGTCAGTAGGAACTGGGGACTGGGTTACTTAATTTCCCGCTTTGTGTCTAATACCTGGCTTGGGGCGGGCTTACCAAAATTTTCGGATGGATGCAAGATTAATCGGAAAACCCGCCCCTACAAACCTTTACCGAAATGCACTAAAGGTGATTTTAGTCAATATCACCATGATGTTTCTTCCTAAGCGAACTTCTACTACTGTAGCGACAGTCCAATCGAGCCAGCCATGAGGAAATCCAAAGCGATCGAAGCTGTGCGCGTCGCACAAGAAATTGCTGCCATTCGAGTAGTACTTCACCAACACGGCTACCGCCTCCGCAAGCGACCCAAGCAACCCGTCTGGACTGTCTATGTCACCGATGATAACTTGTACCAGATGACCTATCAACCGGCTCCCATCAGTAGCTGGGTCCTTTACCCAGAAAGCAACGACGCCTCCCGTAACACGATCATGAACATCATTCAAGGCGCATTAACGCTTCGCCCCGCAGGCATTGCCGGGAGGGTTTCATGAGTTACTTTGAACAACTGCATCCGTGGCGCATTATCAAACCCCTCCCCAACTTGCAGTTTTGTGTCGTCGCCCGCTTTCGTCGCCGCAGTGACGCTGAAGCCCATCTGCAAGTCCTCAGGCGACTCATCCCAAGCGTGACTTACACCATCATTTTTGACCCAACACCGGAGCGAGAAGATAGCCCTCAACTTAGTGATGGGTAATGGGGAATGGGGAATGGGGAATGGGGAATGGGGAATGGGGAATGGGTAATGGGGAATAGGTAATGGGTCTATTACCTATTTCCTATTACCGATAACGGAAATCACTTAGCAAGTGACCGAGCGCCGCACGAGAAGCACATCTAAAAATTGGGCAAAGGTCGGGACATGTTAACCCTGACTGAACCTCTCTTAATTGTGACCACATCACCATCAACAAGAGGGATAGTTTGACCTTCTGATAACTTGATTGCACAACGCCTTTTGCAAACAAACGTTTGGCTGGCGTTGCCTTTAATAGTGGTTCTAATCGGAGTACCAAAAAAGACGAAAAAAGTCACTGGATACTCACGATTATCCTGATTGTTTACTTGAACACCAGCAATGGCACTTT
>CBDTXL010000911.1:0-2616 GCA_965364435.1 uncultured bacterium | reverse complement strand
AATACACCGTTGCGTGAGAACTAGATATCTTAAAAAGTGAGGTTAGTCATGGATAAAGCAACGCTCAAACTCCGAGGCATGGGTTGCGCCTCCTGTGCTAGTAGCATTGAAGAAGCTATTCGCTCGGTTCCAGGAGTAAGCGAATGTAGCGTCAACTTCGGTGCCGAACAAGCGAGTGTCACTTATGACCCTAGAAGAACTGACCTACAAGCAATTCAGGATGCCGTCGATGCGGCTGGATACTCCGCCCATCCGATTCAGGAACAAGATTTGTTTGCTAAGGAAGATGATGCTGAACGCAGGGGGCGACTGACCCAATTGCGAGACTTGAGACGGAAAGTCTGGCTAGGTGGCATCATTAGTGCAATTCTGGTGATTGGTTCACTGCCAATGATGACCGGATTACAGCTTCCCTTTATTCCCCTCTGGCTGCATAACGTTTGGCTTCAGGCAGTGCTGAGTGCACCGATTCAATTCTGGTGTGGCAAGTCCTTCTACATCAACAGTTGGAAAGCCCTAAAGCATCATGCTGCCACGATGGATACCTTGGTTGCCCTCGGCACCAGTGCGGCGTATTTCTATTCGCTATTTATCACGCTGTTTCCTAGATTTCTCACAGATCAGGGGTTAACGCCCCATGTTTACTATGAAGCCTCAGCCGTCGTCATTACGCTGATTCTGTTGGGACGCCTATTTGAGAACCGTGCTAAGGGACAAACATCAGAAGCTATTCGCAAACTCATGGGATTGCAGGCGAAAACTGCCCGGATCATCCGCAACGGGAGGGAAATAGATCTCCCAATCTCTGAAGTCTTGGTTGGAGATGTGATTTTGGTGCGTCCTGGGGAGAAAATCCCTGTTGATGGAGAGATTATTGATGGCTCCTCAACAATCGATGAAGCAATGGTGACGGGAGAAAGTGTGCCTGTCAAAAAACAACCTGGTGATGAAGTGATTGGAGCCACCATCAACAAAGCCGGAAGCTTCAAGTTTCGGGCAACGCGAGTAGGTAAAGACACCTTCCTGGCGCAAATTGTGAAACTTGTGCAGCAGGCACAGGGTTCCAAAGCTCCGATTCAACGGTTAGCAGATCAGGTGACGGGATGGTTCGTGCCGGGGGTGATTGCTATTGCGATCGCTACTTTCATCATCTGGTTCAACCTCATGGGTAATCTCACCCTGGCACTGATTACAACCGTCGAGGTGCTGATTATTGCCTGTCCCTGCGCCTTGGGTTTGGCGACACCTACCTCCATTATGGTAGGTACTGGAAAAGGTGCAGAAAACGGCATTCTGATCAAAGGTGCACAAAGCCTAGAACTGGCGCACAAACTGCAAACAATTGTCCTCGACAAAACAGGGACAATAACTCAAGGAAAGCCCAGCGTTACAGACTTTGTGACAGTTAACGGCACTGCCAACGGTAATGAAATAAAACTTTTGCAGCTAGCCGCATCTGTAGAACAAAATTCAGAGCATCCCTTAGCCGAAGCCGTGGTGCAATATGCCCAGTCTCAGGAAGTAGAATTGGCAGCAGCACCAGACTTTGAAGCAATTGCAGGCAGTGGCGTTCAAGGGTATGTCTCAGGTCATCTCGTCCAGATTGGCACGCAACGCTGGCTAACAGAACTGGGGATTGGCACCCAAGCTTTGCAACAACATCGGGACAGGTTGGAATATCTGGGCAAAACCGTAATTTGGATTGCTGTTGACGGCAAAGTCGAAGGAATCCTGGGAATTTCTGATGCTTTGAAGCCCACTTCTGCCAGCGCAGTTCGTACCTTGCAAAGAATGGGTTTGGAAGTCGTCATGCTGACGGGAGACAATCGACAGACGGCCCAAGTAATTGCCCGTGAAGTGGGAATCAAGCGAGTGATTGCAGAAGTTCGCCCAGAGCAAAAAGCAGCAGTGATTCAATCTCTCCAGGTGGAGAAGAGAGGGAGAGGGGGAGAGAGGGAGAAGGGGGGATTTTCCAATCCCAAATCCGTAGTTGCAATGGTGGGTGATGGTATCAACGATGCACCTGCACTAGCTCAAGCCGATGTAGGAATAGCAATTGGAACGGGAACAGATATAGCGATCGCAGCCAGTGACATCACGCTTATCTCTGGTGATTTGCAGGCGATCGTCACGGCAATTCAACTTTCTCGTGCCACGATGCGGAACATTCGCCAAAATCTCTTTTTCGCCTTCATCTACAACGTGGCGGGGATTCCTCTTGCGGCTGGAATTCTCTATCCCATTTTCGGCTGGTTACTCAATCCGATCATCGCTGGCGCAGCAATGGCATTTAGTTCTGTCTCAGTGGTAACAAATGCTCTACGGCTGCGGAATTTTCAAGCCAAAATCATCTCATAAGGAGGACTCAGCAAATGTTGATTAAAAAAGCAATGATTGGCAGTATTGCAAGTCTTGGACTGGCGCTGGGGGTCGCCTCCGGTGGAGCAGCTGCACAGATGAATCATCAGATGCCAGCCTCCGAAACTTCTCCAACAAGCCAGTTTCGTCGCATTGAACAACCGTTGGGTCTCAAAATTAGTGTCACTGCCGGGGGGATAGCACTGATTGGCTTAGAACTGTGGTGGTTCCTGCTAAGCAAACCCAAGTCTCAAAAAA
>CBDTXL010000910.1:0-2618 GCA_965364435.1 uncultured bacterium | reverse complement strand
GTGCCAGCAAAGACACCTCCAATAGAAACCACAATGATTTGACTATCTAACCACTGATCAAGATAGGGAGCTGCACCGAGGGCAACTTGTGCGCCGCCACTGGTACCAATGAGAATAATTTTCAGCGGTTGATTAGGAGAGCTTGGTATGGGATGCGCGGCATTCATCCGGTCAATGATGGCATTGGCAATTCCCTGGTTATAGATCGGTCCATAGCGATCGTCTACGGAAATCGCAAATCGCCAAAGATTGCGGATTTTGATCAGGATGTCTGCCATTTCTAGCCACCCCTGTGCCTGATTCGCAAAGCGCCAGAGAGGAGCTAGTAATCGCTTTCCACCTAAACTTTCGTTCGCCGCCGAGTAGGGAAAGACATCATCAACCGCTACGCAGTTAGGATGGATTTTAACTAAACGGTCTAGAAACAGTTTTTCCCCAGGAGTTAACTGATCGGTAGAAAAGTCACCGACTCCTGGGAGAAAGACAATATAACAATTGATTTTTGAAGACTTGGAAACGGAAGCTGAGCCACTGCTGGATAGCGATCGCTTGGGTTGGTTCTTCTTAAGACCTAGACTTTCTGCTCCCTCCTTCAACCACCACACCAGAGTGCCTACCGGGGAAACAGTGCCCCAAACTAAGAGTATAAGTCCTGCTAAAGTCAGCAGTTTCAAGCTGCTACCTCGCAGCCAGAGCAGTATCCGCCCAATCCCATCAAGCATTTAGTTCTGTTTAGCTGTCGAAGGTTATCCCTGAGACAAATCGCGCTCAGGCGTAGGTTGAACTCTTGGTTGCCGTTGGTTGTATGAAACTCTATCCTACTCAAGGTTGTCATCAATCCTGAGCAGTAGGAAGTTAACGTGAGTGGCAGGGATAAAAAAGGGAATTTGGGCACAACAGTCTGGAATGCACTGGCTTTGGATGGGAATTTTTACGAAAATGCTCGTAACACGCCTAAAAACCAGCGAATAGCCCGAACGATTGTGATTTTAGCAGCAGTCTCCCATGCTCTGGGGAGTGCGCTGATCTTGTTGATTAATCGGACCACACTTCCCATCCTGGTGCTATTGCTGCTGATTGATGGTCTGAGTGTGGTAGGAGGCTACTATTTTTGGACACTAACCATCTGGAAGATCGGACAGTGGCTCAGACGGCATTCTTTAACTTATGGAGATCTGCTGATTCCAATTGGCTTTGCCTATGCTCCTCAAGTGCTGAACTTTTTAACGTTGATTCCCTTGTTAGGAAGACCGATTGAGCTGTTATTATCTGTCTGGAGTTTGCTAGCTGTGATTGTGGCAGTCCGCCAAGGTTTAGATATCCGCACTGGCTGGGCTACTGTGATCTGTTTAGTGGGTTGGCCTCTTGTTCAGGTAGCGATCGGCTTTGTCCAAGTCTTTTCTTTGAACAGTTTTTAGCGAAATCAGCTGCTTAACGCCCTGACTGCGGCTTATCCTAATAGCCACCATCAGTGTTGGCACGAACCACTAGCGAGAGGGGAGCGAGTCCCAAAGTTTGAGCAGCTTGATTCTCATTTCCCGTTTTGGGCGTGTTCGCTTCCGTTCCCGTCTCTTTGCGATCGCATTTGGGCAAGCGTCCTCAGTGAGCCACCAATGCTGCGTGGTTTCGGTACTTGCTTGTTCCCAGCTGGCCATCCCTCACGCTGACGAGAGCGATCGCCATCTGTCTCCTCGGTTTGGTCGTGGAACAGAATTTGCTGCGTCGGGAACGGCAAGTCAATTCCGTTGGCAGTGAGTTTTTTCTTGATTGCAGTAAGAACCTTATCCCGCGAGTCGAGAGCATCCGCACGCCGTGGCGGGTTGATCCACCAACGGGCGCGAATGTTCACGGTACTTTCAGCAAGTTCCATCACCAGCACGTCGGGAGCCGGATCTTTCAAGACCTCGTCTACACTATAGACCGCTTCCAGCATCAACTCTTTTGCCTGGTCAATATTGTCACCGTAGCCAATGCCAACGTCATACTCCAAGCGGCGGTTTTCAAAAGCGGTGTTGACCGTCACCGCATTAGTGAAAAGCTCAGAGTTCGGAATAACAATGCGGCGACCATCGTAGGTTCTAATTGTCGTAGCGCGTGTCTGAATGTTTTCGACCGTTCCCTCAAAGTTCTTGAAGACGATTTGGTCATTGATCTCGAACGGTTCAGTCAAGAGAATTAGGATTCCAGCCAGGAAATTCTGGAGGATGTCCCGGAAGGCGAAACCAATCGCCACACCACTGATACCCAGCAGCTGAACCAAATCCCCTGCTTTGAATGACGGTATGACAATGGATAATGCGACAAATAGACCGACTAAAATGATAATCCCCTGGGACAAACGTCCGAGTACCAACCCTAGACTCCGAGCCTGCCGATGCCTTCGGGTAAGGCGTCTGACCAGTGATTTGAGCGCCCTGGCGGCGACAAAAAAGATTGTGAAGACGATCACAGCCAATAGAATATTGGGCAGCATTACGATCAGGCCGTTGCTCATCGACTGAATCTTATCCCATGCTGTTGATACTGAGTCTTTGGGATTCATGACACCTCCGGAACTCCTTGAAACGTTGTTTATCTTAATAAAAAGTAAAAAATTTGAACTCTACCCAAGGTTAGTA
>CBDTXL010000909.1:0-2618 GCA_965364435.1 uncultured bacterium | reverse complement strand
GTTAAATCTAAATGAGCTTCCACGATATCAGCAAGTGAGTTTAAAATAGCTTCTCGTTGTTCGCGGTAGTTAGGAACCCCTGTGGGGAGAGCTTGCAATCCCCGTCGTTGCCGCAGGTGATTCAACCAGGCACGTCGCCAAGGACCATTGTCAAAAAGACCGTGGAGATAACTGCCCCAAATGGTTTGACCAACATCAACAATACCTAAACCAGGGTCATCAAATAAAGGTTTATAAGAAGACTGTTGATCTCCCTCCTCCGACTCGATCAGTCGTGAACGACCTTGATGGATTTCATAACCGGCAACTGGATAACCAACCTGGGGATAGTTGGATGTCACAAGTCGCTGACGCGCGATTTTATTGCCAGTAATCACAGTTTTTAAAGGCAACAAGTTTAACCCATGATAACGTCCTTCTTGACCCTCTAAACCCTCCGGATCAGCTAGCGTTTTGCCCAGCATTTGGAAGCCCCCACAAATTCCGAGAACGGTACCGCCTGCTGCTGCATAGTTTTGAATCTGTGCCGCCATGCCGGTTTTGTGGAGAAGCATCAAGTCAGGAATCGTAGTCTTAGTCCCTGGGAGAATTACTGCGTCTGGATATCCCAAGGTTTGCGAAGGCATCAGATATTTAACCGTGACGCTGGATTCCGATTCCAGGGGGTCAAAGTCGGTAAAGTTAGCAATTCGGGGAAGCCGAATCACTGCAATGGTGAGTTCGCTACCTGACTTCTTTTTAGGGTTTCGCTCAAGCAGGTCGAGGGAGTCTTCAGCGGGGAACAGTTCATCTATCCAGGGGATGACTCCAATGACAGGTATTTTTGTGGTTTTTTCTAGCCAGGTGATACCAGATTCCAAAAGCGATCGCTGACCTCTAAACTTATTAATCACCACACCCTTAATCAAGGCTCGTTCCTCTGGCTCCAGCAGTTCCAGGGTGCCGATAATATGAGCAAAAGCCCCTCCTCGATCAATATCTGCCACTAGTATGGTGGGAGCATTTAAATGCCGCGCCACTCGCATATTGGTCAAGTCGCGGTGCTTGAGGTTAATCTCAGCTGGGCTACCAGCGCCCTCGCAAACGATTAAATCAAACTCGCTGGTCAGACGTTGCAGGCATTCTTCAATCAGCTGCCAGCCCTGAGTAAAATACTGTTCATAGTAATCAGACGCGCCGACATTGCCCACCGCTTTGCCCATGAGAACTACCTGAGAGGTCATATCTCCCTGGGGCTTAAGTAAAATCGGGTTCATTTCCACACAGGGCGTCACACCCGCTGCCCAAGCTTGTACCGCTTGTGCATGTCCAATTTCTCCCCCGTTCGGCGTCACGTAGGCATTCAACGCCATGTTCTGCCCCTTAAAGGGGGACACCCGCCAGCCGCGCCGCGAGAGAATGCGACACAAAGCAGTTGCAATCAGAGATTTTCCTGCGTGGGATGCTGTACCCACGACCATAATGGCTTTCATACTCAGGGTTAGGGGCTAGGGACTAGATGGAGTGAGAATGTAGAAGCCACCCTTTCAAACATAATCGATGCTCATCAAACAGGCAGTCGTAACCACCGGCTCAACGCATTATAAAGCCGATCTAAAAATGATGGGGAAGGCAACGTCCCTCCCTGATGTTCCCATTTTTCTACGAGCAGACGTCCCAAAGGTGTCAAGCGAAAACTATCAGTAATGCCCTGACCATCGACTTCTCGCCGCAAGATACCGACTTGAATCAGCCACATCAAGCCACTTTCCACTGCCAGATCCGACATGGGGCGTCTTGTGTAATGATTTCCAACACCCTCTTGACCTGCGATCGCTTGGAGGGGGACACTTTTGGTTCGCATCGCTGCAAACAAAGAAAGCTGGAACGGTAAACAACACATTGCCCTCTCGGCGCGTTTGACAGTGCGGGCAGGGTATTCAATCGACTGGGTTTCTAAGGGCTGAATCGAAGTCATCACAACGGTTGTAAACTAACACCACACTGACTTGTCAGGCTTTTCTATCTTACGCGCTTTCAAGCTCATCCCGTCCAATACGTTTCAACCACTTCTGCTCTGCTCCGGGAAAATTGTAATTTCCTGTAATATTTAGAGTTGAAAGTTCATTTTCAACAAATAGGAAACAGACACTATGGCTCTAGCAGTTGGTATGGATGCCCCGGCATTTACCGCCAAAGACACCAATGGCAATACCGTTTCACTGTCAGACTTTGCTGGGAAAACGGTTGTTTTGTATTTTTATCCCAAAGACGACACTCCTGGCTGCACCAAACAAGCTCAAAGTTTCCGGGACAACTATGCCGAATATCAAGGTAAAGAAATGGTTGTGCTAGGTGTGAGTATGGATGATGAAGCATCCCATAAAAAATTTACAGAAAAATATGGTCTGCCTTTTAACTTGCTAGCAGATACCGATGGAGCGATTACCAAGGCTTACGATGTTGATGGTGGCGGTTATGCCAAGCGTGTCACCTACGTTATTGATAGCAATGGCAAAATCACCCATGTTGATGCCAGTGTTAATACAAGTACCCACGCCCAAGATATCCTAGCTGTAGTGAGCTAAGAGCCTATCCGAAAAATCCTTTCAAGATGACTCAGTATCTGCATTCATCTG
>CBDTXL010000908.1:0-2621 GCA_965364435.1 uncultured bacterium | reverse complement strand
TTATTGCTGCCATTTGTCAACGGGCTTTAGCTAGGATTATGGGAGTCCCTCATGCTGTAGGCGGTGGAGCCTGAGTGATGGGGATTAAAGCAAATTGTGGTAAAAAAAAAGACGCTCAGTGTAGTGTAGCCGCTAAAACCCCTAAGATCTGAATCAACGCCTAGAACTATGACCCTCAGAAGCAATGCGAGAAGCGATCGCTCTCAATACATATGCCAAGCCTTCCGAGGACAAAAGGCTGATCTGTGCAATAACATAATCGACTAGATTACACCCTGAAATAACTGGAGGGATTATAAAGTGCGTCCTCTTGAGGTGTAACCGTGGATTTACCGAAAGAGGCGATTTTTAAAGTGCGATCGCACTCAGTATGTATTTAAACGAATGCTTGTGCCTTTTTCTTTGACCATAGTGACACAAGAGGGTTATCCCTCGACTAAATCATGCTTCACCGGCAAAGTAATTACAAATTCTGTTCCCTCACCAAACTCTGATATCACCTCAATTGTTCCGCGATGTCTCTCAACAACCTGGTAACAAATAGCTAGCCCCATTCCGGTTCCTTGCCCAACCTCCTTTGTGGTGAAAAAGGGGTCAAAAATTTTCTCTTTGATTCCCGGTGCAATACCAGTACCATTATCCCGAATCCGCACCTCAATTTTGTTATTCTCAACGAGTTTTGTTCGAATTACAATCTGTGGCTGCGATACTTCATGATGAGCTAGTAGTTCATCAATTGCATTGCTGAGAATATTCATAAATACTTGATTAAGCTGAGCCGGATAGCACTCAACTAACGGTAAATGCTCATACAGTTTAATGACTTGAATTCCAGGGTTAAGTCGGTGGTTCAGCAACAACAAGGTGTTGTCAATTCCTTCGTAAATATCGACTTCTTTCCTGTTAGCTTCATCCAGACGTGAGAAGTTCCGCAGAGATAAAACAATCTGACTAATCCGTTCGGCTCCCATCTCCATAGAAGACAGAACTTTGGGCAGGTCTTCACTGATGAAGTCGATTTCAATATCCTCCATTTTGGCTTGAATCTCAGGCTCAGGTTGGGGATAGTGCTGCTGATAGAGGTGTATCAATTCTAGGAGTTCTTGGGTATAATTGTTGGTGTGGATAAGGTTGCCTTGGATGAAGTTGACGGGGTTGTTGATTTCATGAGCAATCCCAGCCACCATCTGACCCAAACTAGACATTTTTTCACTCTGAATGAGTTGAGCTTGGGCTTGCTTCAACTCTCGAATTTGTGTAGCTACCCGTTGGATGAGATGATTGAGGGAGGTGGCTAAGACCCCAATTTCATCTTCGCTAGTAACTGGAGCTTGTAACTCAAAATTACCTTCTTGAGTGGCTTGCTCAGCTACCTTAGTGACAGCTTTAATCGGACGTGCGATCGCACGACTAGTATAAAAGGCTAAAGCTGCCGCGATCGCCATAGATAATACCATACTAGCTAGGATGATTATCAACCGTAGAACTTTTGCGGCTTTAAAAGTATTCGCTGCCTGCTTCTCTTGAGCTATAGCCGAATCAACTAGTTGTTCTAAATTCTTTGAAAGCTGTTCAACCCTAGGATCTAACTCTCCCTTGAGAGTCTTCCACAAATCTTGCTTTGCCGCCTGAATATCCTTCGGGGCTGGGTTCTTGTCATCTATTTTCTCTAAGAGTGACTGAACTAACTGAGTGTAAGATTCCAGGTCAGTGTCACAGATCTGTAACAACGTTTTTGATTTTGCCGCCTCTTCCCCTGGAAAACTCTTATAATATTTTAAATTAAATTTAAGTTCATATAGGTTCTCTCTAGCCTTACTGATGCTATCAAGCAATTTAATTATTTCGTCTTGCTGATATACATTATTTTCAGGTGCAATAATCATCCGCTGCTGATGAAATTTTATCTCACTAACAGCTTTTTCTAAGTTATCCACCAGCTCATGTCTTTCCTGAGCAACTCGTAATTTTTCTGCTGCTTTGTCATCATAATGCTCTCCTACTATTAGCCCTGCTCCACTTCCTAGCACCGCGATGCTAATCGCTAAAACATACCCATAGCCAATTTTTTGATGAATACTCCAACGACGAGTGATGCGATTAATCCAGATTCCAGGAGTTGCCGTAATACTAAAACGGTGGGCAGACTTAGATTGACAAGCCTTGGCTTGGTTCTCTGGGAGAATGCCAGAATCTAGGGGCTGCATAGAGGAAGGCGAGTCAGATAAAGTCATTTTTATAACTAGATGCGAAACACCCACAAGGAAAGGCTTGCCAGAAAAAATTCCTTTAAGGTGTTATCTTGGCATTCGCCGCGTTTGCTCCTGATCCTAACTAATTTAGAGCTGAGGCAGTTTACCTATCCCACCACTGTCTCTGCAAGATACAACCCCTATGTGTAAATAGTGTGAACTTGGTGTGTCATCCCTCTTCTATCACTGTCGCCAGAGAATATTGGCTCAAATCTTGCATCCATTGACTCTGTCTACAAACCCCTGCAAGGGCGAAGCCTTCGGACACAAAAACTTGGGTTTTACCAATAAATTGTCACCAGAATGCTGACGAGCGCAAGCTCACTTCCGCTCCGCTAACGCCTCTACTACGCTGCACTAGACAGCTAA
>CBDTXL010000907.1:0-2623 GCA_965364435.1 uncultured bacterium | reverse complement strand
GTGAGAATATTCATAAATACTTGGTTAATCTGTCCGGCATAGCACTCTACCTGGGGTAGGGAACCATACTCTTTGAGTATCTGAATTTCTGGGTGTCCTGCTCTTGCTTTGAGGCGATTTTGCAAAATTAGCAGGGTATTGTTGAGTCCCTCATGAATATCAACAGGTTTTATTGCCGCCTCATCTAGACGGGAGAAATTACGCAGCGATAAGACAATCTGACGGATGCGGTCTGCCCCAATTTTCATTGAAGAAAGCATTTTGGGCAAATCTTCGACCAAAAAATCTACCTCAATCGCCTCCATTTCTTCTTGAATCTCTGCTACTGGCTGGGGATAGTGCTCTTGATAGAGGCGCAGCAGCCGCAACAAATCTTGGGTAGATTCGCTAGCTGGAGTGAGATTGCCGTAGATGAAGGTAACGGGATTATTAATTTCATGAGCAACACCTGCCACTAATTGACCCAGACTGGACATTTTTTCCGTTTGGATTAGTTGGGATTGTGTCCGCCGTAGTTTTCGCAGCGCTTGCTCTAGCTGCTGGGCTTGTTCTCTAGACTGAGCTTCTGATTTCCGCAAGGCTTGATGGGCTTGTATGGACTCAGTAATGTCACGCGCAATCCCAATCAAGTACAGAGTCTTTCCCTCAGCATCTTTTGAAACTGATACGTTAGATGTATGCCACCGCCAACTCCCATTCTGATGTTTTACCCGGTATTGAATTCCCGCCCGCTTCTTACCTGTCTGGATCACTTCGTTGAAGATCGCTAAAAAGACTGGCAAATCTCTTGGATGAAGGAAGGGTGCAAAGGGCTTTCCTTCAATCTCTGAAACATCCTGACCTAAAATATCAGTCCAATTCGGAGAAACATAGGAGAATATCCCCTCTGGTGTGAGGGAATAGATAATGTCATTTGCGTTTTCCACAAACCCACGGAATCTTGCTTCACTCTGACGTAGTGCTTCCTCTGCCTGCTTGCGTTCACTGATGTCTTCTACTGTGCCAAATGTGAACTCGATTTCGCCTTTAGCAGACCGGATAGCTGAAACTGTCAGGCGACCCCAAAACAACTGACCATTCTTTTTAATAAAGCGCTTCTCCATCTGGTAGTAGTCACGCTTTCCTGCCAAGAGTTCTTGGTAAAGTGCTAAATCTATCGTCGCGTCATCTGGATGAGTGTAATCAACCAGAGTCATAGTAAGAAGCTCTTCTGGGCTGTAGCCAATTATTTTGTGCAAGGCTGGATTACTCGCGATTAGCTGTCCTGCTAAATCAACGACGCCCATACCGATAGCCGTCTCCTCAAAGATTGCCCGGAATTGATGCTCACTGGTTTGAAGAGCCTCCTCTGACTGCTGACATGTCTTTCGGGACGCTTCACTTATCGCAATTTCTGTCTGCAAACGCTCAATGGTATTCCTTAATTCAAGGGTACGTTTCTCTACTTGAATTTCTAACTCTTTATTGGTCTTTTTCAGTGCTTCCTCTGCTTGCTGACGTTCAGTGAGCAAGCCAATTTTCTGGAGTGCGATACTAACTTGATTCGCGATCGCCTTGATGAATGCAATCTCATCCGGCTGCCACTCCCGTTGATGGCTAACCTGATTGAATGCTAGTAGATAATAATTCTCTCGGCGGAAGTAGAAGGAGTGCCAAAGTAAGCTGTGGACGTGCATTTCCTCGTGCAGGAGTACTGCTGAACCATCTTTGAGGAGGCAAGGATTGATGCTGTTGCTGTGGCTTTCCAACCACCCCTGAGACGCTTGTAGGTGGCGACAACCACTAATAAATCGGTCAAGGTTGTAAACAGTCTTGGCACAGAGTTCAGGGTACTGAGGATTTCGCCATTCACACAGCCCAATTACCTGATGTCCCTCAAAGTCGATATCGTAAATCAGGCAATGGTCTACTGCCAGTGTCTTGCCGAGAATATCAGTCATGGCTTGCAAGATCGTTTGGGCATTATCGTTTGCCAGACTGATTTGAGCCATGCTATTGAGAGCGGCTATTAATGACAGTTGCTCTTGCATCTGCTTCGGCTGCGGTTGCAAGGCTTCTTCTGCCAGTTCAGGCTCACTAGTGTCAACCATCATAGAAGCAACACCTATGGTTTATTCTGAGTGACGTATGCCTGAACATAGATCGATACTGAATAGGCAAGTTGTAGGAATTTCAGCAAAAAGCTGCATAAGGGCAAAATTATACCTTATATAAACTAAGCAACACTTTTGTCAATGGTAAATGCCCTGCACTGTCGTATTACGCTAGTATTGCTACTTTGACCAAGTCAGAGCGATCGCACTTTTTCCCAACGCAGCTGACTAGGGGCAGCATCAACAGTTATTTAAACTCTCCCCCGACTCTCAGTACGGGGAATTGGTGTTTATTGTTGGCTGTCCTCGCTCTCTAAGTGAGCGATTCCTTTAGGCGTTCAGTACAATTGAAACCTAAATGAGGCTTACATCTATGAATAGTATAAAGGAATTCTTTAGAATTTGTCATTCCCATCTAAGCTAGATGCTTTTATTGCATTGCTACAGCAGCGCATTGTATTACAGCAGTTACTGATGTGTGATGCGAAGAGAGTGCCGCGAGAGCTAATGCCTCCCTTCAGCCGTTACTT
>CBDTXL010000906.1:0-2624 GCA_965364435.1 uncultured bacterium | reverse complement strand
ATCGTTTCACCCCGTTTGTAAATCTCACGAGCATGGTCAGTCCAAACTCCTTGCCCCCAATATCGAAAACAACTTGTTTGAAGCAAAAGATTGTTCAGCAGTGCTTCCCGGTAACGAGATTGTTGACTAAGTTTTTCTCCTTGTGGGTTGCCTGACAAATTTTGGAGCAATGGATCGATTTTTTGGTGAAACAACGTGCTGAGTTGATTCATCGGGGTCAAGACATTTTCATATCCCTTCACCCAACTGAGATTATTTGTCCAAGACGCTCCATCCATGTGAAAGTTTGGGTTAGTCTGCTTCAATTCATCTATTGCATGGGTTACAGCTTCCGGGGTACAACCTTCTGGGGAAACTCGTTCCCAGATTTTGTGTTGACCGATCGCCTGACAAGTTGGATAATCCGATGGCGTACAACCTGCTGCCTCAATCAGTTCCAGATATTCTGTACCATTCATGCCGATAACACCTGATTTGCCTCCTCCTTGATTCGCCATTTCATACCAAGCTTGTTTAAACCCACCCGGAAACTCATTCATCATCACGCCACCATTTTCACCATCTCCAATTTGGGAGACAATTGGCGGCACTGATACATTCCCTAGTTGCTGGCGAGATCGGGTTTTAGCTTCGTAGTAGGGCTGCATCTGAGCCACTAACTTTGTATCTGAACCTTGGGTTTTAATTAACGCCGTAATGCTTAATGTTTCACCCTGAGAATTACGAGCAACAAGACGGTGAGGCAAATGCTTGTATTGCAGGGACTGACCTGTTAGCGTTTCAACAGAATGCTCTTGAACCAGTAGCCAGCGGTATCCAGATTCTTTCAGCGCTTTAACAAATTCAAACAGAGTATCAGGGTGATTGGGAAGAGCCATTTCTGGGGGAGAAAATCCCTTTACCCTTGCTAATGCTTCCCAACCAAACGTGGCAGCAAAATGATGTTGCCATGCGCTTATGTGCAACTTTATGTCGGGAATTGGGGTGGATGGAACAACAGCATGACTCCACATTGTACCGAGCCATTCTACATAAGGTTGGTAGGTCGGATCGATTGTAATGCGCTTGAGATTTTCTAAGATATCTCCCCGTCCCATTTGTTGGAGTCCCCAGAGGAGATTGCCAGAGTAATCTAACATGACACGAGGATTACAACCATTGGCGACAAGTTCAGGAATAAAATCCCCCATGCGGCTATAACAATAGGCAAATGGCCCTGCATTATGATTATCTCCCTCTCCTTGATGCTCGAACATATATTGCAGGTTGCTGATAAGTTCGCCATGACTGCCAGCAGGGATGGTGGGTTGGTGCATGTGGAGAGCGATCGCAAAAGCTGCCGTTACGTCCTCTAACCGAATATTCGTCCTAGGTAAAAATACAGGTTCATCGTGGTTCACTACCTCAGAGACTTCTTCTTCCCAACCGGAAATATTCGGCAATCCATCAACAAATTCAGATAAAACGGGTCGTGTCGCTGTTGGGGAAGAAGAAATCATTTATGGTTGCCCTAAAATTGGGTTAAACTGACCTATTTTAAAACTCTATCACAGAGAATTCATGTGACAGCAGACTCTAACAGCTGGATAGTACCTTTACTCGCATCAATTTCCACTTCCACACCGACTGGCAGGGTGAATTTATCTTTGATGTGACCAATCATCGAATTATTCCAGGCGGGAATTCCTAACGGTTGGATGTGGTCTCTCAACACTTGTGCCAACGTCAGCGACTCCTCGCCATCCTTCTGGGAGTTCTGCCTGGTAAGGCGATTGCAATCCGTACATTGCCCAAAAACAAACCCAGCAATTTGTTCCAAAATCCCCGCAAGTTTTAACTGAGTCAGCAATCTGTCTACGCGGTAAACCTCTTCCCCAATTTCTTCCACAAATAAGATAGTTTCTTTCCAAGAAGGCAGATAAGGCGACCCTACCATTGCCGAAAGCACCGACAAATTCCCACCTACCAGTTTCCCCCTAGCCTTTCCAGAAGTGATAGTTTGCACAGGGGTAATGGTTCGATTGTCGCTGGTCTTAAGATTTTGTAGGGTGAAAACTTCCCCATTAAATAGGACGCGCTTAACGTAATTTACTGTAAATGGATTCCAAGTGGACTGACCTGTGGGTCCGTGAAACGTAACAAGACCACTGTTAGCGTAAATTCCAATTAGCAGGGAAGTAATATCGCTCAAACCAATAATGATTTTCGGATGAGTGCGAATCAGCGAGTAATCAAGTAACGGCAAAATCCGATTACAACCCCAACCACCCCGCATCGGAAGGATAGCCTGAACCGATGAATCAGCGAACATGGCATTCACATCAGCAGCGCGGTTAGCATCCGATCCTGCTAGATATCCATAACGGTTATAGACATGGGCACCTAATTTGACCTTTAACCCCAGTTTCGCCAGGTCTTTCTTGATATCCTCAATATCTTTCCGGTCAATGTAACCAGCGGGGCTAATTAATCCTACTGTATCGCCCACTTTTAAGCGGGGTGGCTTGAGGATGGTTGTTGGGGATGGGTTTTTTTGAGCGCTAAGCGGCAACTGGGTGGTAATTGCAGATAGGCCAAGGGTTCTGAGAAAGTTACGGCGATTTCGGTTCATCCGGATGAGATTT
>CBDTXL010000905.1:0-2625 GCA_965364435.1 uncultured bacterium | reverse complement strand
TATTAGGCTGAAAGTATTTTGATCTTTGAAGCAATCTTGTAAAAATTGAACTAATCTTGGTTGTTCAAAAAGATTTGAACTTGAAGAAGAAGCTACGTCATACTGAGTGACACTCTAAGGTAGAATTTAACGAACCACAGAGACACAGAGGACGCTGAGGTAAGAGAAAGAGAGAGTGATTCGTTTGAATGCCACTTGGTATCAGTTAGAAATTTAAAGACGTATTATTAAAGCTTCTATTTAAAAACCTAACTCTATTAGTTTTTCAGCTCGTCTACCTAAAGAGTTGTCTAAATGTTAAGTAAGTCTATCTAATTAAGTACCAGCGGTTTGGCTTAACTCCAACAGCGTCACTTCCCAAACCAATCGTGGCTGGGCATAGCTGAGGAGGTATTTTCGGGCTTGCTCTAGCTGTTGGATGATGCCTGGTGAAGAGCGGGATTGCCAGTAGCTGTGCTGTAGGTAATTCACTAACCACAGCTGGGCTTCTGTATCCAAAGTTTTGTCAATTTCCTTTGCCAGTTCGAGTGCCTTGCGAGGTGAGTTGGGTAGCTTGCTGAGTTGGGCGAGCAAAGTATCAGGGATGGCTTGGAGTTGCTCGAAGGCAGCGATCGCTTCTCCAGGACTCCCTTGCGCGATCGCCAACACCGACGACTCCTTGAGAATCTCCTCATGACCCGTCTCCCGCAGCACAGTTTCCATGTCTTGCTGCGCCAGCCGATAAAACGGAATCCGCTGGCAGCGAGAAACCAGTGTCGGCAACAAAGACTCTGTGCTTGGTGCAATCAATATTAACGTCGCTCGTCCCGGTTCTTCCAATGTCTTGAGCAAGCCATTCGCTGCTGCCTCTGCCATTGTTTCTGCCTGCTCTAGCACCACTACCTTTCGCGACGCCTCCAGAGCGGAACGACCCAGAAACTGGGTAATTTCCCGAATTTGTTCTAAGCGAATTTGGGGGGGAGCCTTGCGTTGAAGACCTTTTTGTGCTGCTTCCGTAACAGATAATCGCGTACCGTTGTGGAGGTAAGTCGGCTCTACCCACAGCACATCCGGATGGTTACCTTGCCGCAGGCGTCTTTGTACCGATGGTTGCTTCTGTGTAGGGATATCTGTACAAAACAACAGTTCGATAAAAGCTCGCGCCGCTAGACTCCGCCCAACGCCGGAGGGACCAGCAAAAAGATAGGCAGGGGCAATGCGGTTAGCCGCGATCGCTCCCTTCAATAAGACGATCGCTTGGTCTTGCCCTAGGAGGGTCGGATGAGCTTGTGAAACCATGCACTAAACCGTTGACGCAAAATCTCCTGAATTGCCAAATGTACCTCTTCCTCGCTCTTGCTGGCATCAATCCTGACGATCCGCTGGGGATTCGATGCTGCTAATTCAGTAAATCCCTGCTGCACTCGTTGGTGAAATCCTATGTCTGCTTGCTCGATTCGGTCAGCAGTTCCCCGTTGTCGCGCCCGCTTTAAGCCCACTTCGGCATCAACATCCAGCCATAGTGCGAGGTCACTTTCCAGCCCGCCAGTCGCAATTTGGTTGAGCCGCTGTATCAATGCTAGGTCAAGACCTCGCCCGTAACCCTGGTAGGCAACGGTGGAATCTGTATAGCGATCGCATAAAATAATTGCGCCCAATGCCAACTGAGGCTTGAGAATTTCCTCAACGTGCTGAGCTCTATCCGCTGCATACAGTAAAAGTTCTGCCCGGTCTTGAATCGCTGAAGGTGTAGCCATAGTACTACCATGCTTCCCCTCTTCCTCCAGCAACAGTTTACGTAGCCCCAAACCTAATGACGTTCCTCCTGGTTCTCTGGTGACCACCACTGGTCTCTCGTCGCCGGAAACACCTAAACCTGACTGGCTGGCACTTCCTTGAAGCCAGTCTGAGCATTGTTGCAATTGGGTGGTTTTTCCGCTGCCTTCGACTCCCTCAAACACAATCAGTAACCCGCGCATTTCCCAATCCGGGCTTTGACCCGCTCCGCTATTATCATTGCAGCTTTCTTAAGCTTTACTCAAGGTTTTCGCCAGCCCATCTAACATAGGACGATACATTTTTTGGTAACCTTTATCCGGATGAACCGTTAAGATGCTGGTAGCTGATAACAGTTAAGTATCGGTTTTTCCTCTGACGCTCCTGTCATGACCCGTAACAGAGGTTCGATATGATAGGAGGGTCTAGCTATCTGACGTCCAGGGTTATATATGGCTCGCTATACTTGTTCTTTTACTGTTGCAGTTTCCCTTGATCATCTTCAGCAGTCACTGATTGAGGTTTTGCAATCCTGCAATTTCGACATTATCTACGACACTGGGGACTACCTGATGGCACGGGAGATTCCAGGTCGTATTGCCTTCGCTAAGCTGGTAACGGTGGAAGTGTTAATTGACAAATCCACAGCCACCGCTCAAGAAGTGCGGATGAATTTTGTGATTAAAAACGAAGAGCTGCCCCTCCATCTTGACAACCATTGCCGCCAAATGTTTGATATGGTGCAGGAGGCAGTGGCTGAAAATCGGCATTGGCAACTCGTGGAAAGCGTCGCCGGATAATTTCCGGCTTGCCCTTAAGTTAATTTGACACTCCCCGGTCTAAAGACGCGGGGATTCGTTGGTTCAGCGA
>CBDTXL010000904.1:0-2626 GCA_965364435.1 uncultured bacterium | reverse complement strand
ATTCTCTCTCTTCTTAACTCTCCTCTGCGCTCTCTGTGCCTCTGTGGTTCGTTAAGCAATTGTTGACGCTTCAACACCAGCGACTCAGATGATTATCTCTGTGATCTATTTGTGTATTACTAATGTAGTATAACTCGCCATTTGAGAGTTGGGCAGGGGGAGCGATCGCAGACCATAACACCCTTCCCTTTGGCTAAGCTACATTAAGAGCCATTGTGACGAGAAAGAGCGATCGCACCTTTGGCTGCTGAGTCTACTTGCTGGCATCAGTTACGCTACGGAAACAGCCAGATGGAATTTAGGGTTGGGATTGAGGAGTGCGATCGCGCCTCAACACCAGAAGTCAATTGTTAAGTCAGCTACAACAGTTGCACTAGGTACTTGAAAATGCAGGAAAAATAGTAGACGAGGTTTCACTCTCTAAATCGAAGACTCTTACGTGGAGTGAGGTAGCAGGTGCTGCCGAAGAAGCTTTTGCTGGGTTTAGGCAGCCAGGGTTAGAAATAGGAGCATCAGATTTGGCTTACCAAGCATGGGATACGCTAATCCAAGCCGGATTAGCCACATTTTCAACTGAGACAGAACGCTGCCAAATAATCACGTTTTTTCAGATTCTCCAGCAGCCGAAGCAGGCTTGAGAGTATGCGATGTAATTCAAAAAATTAACGTTCAGCCTATCACTGAAGACCCTTATCATTGCTAACAAACCTGACTTAACCTCCACCTCAATAACACTCAAATAGCCGACATTCATCCTTCAGAGTTTGATGCGAATTAACTAGGGCGATTCTTGACTGATTTCAAACGAGTCAAACACCGGCTCAGCTTATATATTATTTTCTTGGGGTTGTGCCACAGTTTGTTTTTTGTCCTGGTGCCAATCCCGCAAATTTAGCTAAGTGGTTAGTTTGATAGCTTTTACCTGCCTTGCTAATCGCTCGTACTTTGAAACACATTCTAGTGCCTGGAGGCAAATTCACTCTGGTATAACTTGTGGTATTTGCAGGTACTATTGCAAGTGTAGTGTAGTAATTACTGCGTGCAAGCCATTGAATTTCAAACCCCGCTTCATTTCGAGAATTATCTTGCCACTTAACCTGAATTTGTGAATTTGATAGAGCTGTGACGGAAAGCGCAGAAGGAGGTGGAGGGATAATTAATGTATTCATTATCTCGGCAATTTTAGTTGCCCAACATTGTTTTTTATTTGCCGTACATTTATCTGTTGAGTAGCGAACATTCATCCCTGCGAGATTAGCTCCATTATAATGTTTTCCGCCTTGAGTTAAGTACAAGTTTTTTATTCGCTGCATAGCATATTTTATCCCCTCCTCTTTAGTTCTAAATGTTAACGCTGAGGCATAGGGAGCTTTATCGTAAGCTCCCCATCCAAACAGATTATTTTTATCCTTAGCTAGCCTTGAAGTCCCCCAATTTGATTCTTGAGCCGCGTGAGCAGCGATGTAGATAGGATTAATATTAAGTTCCTTACCAACATCTACAAAAGTTTGTCCTAGGTTAATCAATGGGCTATCTGCACGTCGTGCTTTGATCGCCGCACTCAATTCAGCCCCCGTTATCTCATTAGTTACTCCTAA
Organism: uncultured bacterium; assembly: GCA_965364435.1. GTDB lineage: Bacteria > Cyanobacteriota > Cyanobacteriia > Cyanobacteriales > Coleofasciculaceae > CBDTXL01. The sequence continues at coordinate 1,028 of CBDTXL010000904.1, read as the reverse complement.
TAAATTACATTGAGTATCGTATTTAGGGCATTGAGTTTCAGGCGGCCATATAATATCTTGATTACTTGTCTGAGCAACGCTTTTATTTAAAAACACGGGAGGGAATCCCAGAAAAATTATAATAAATGTAATGGCAGCTCTCACTAGTCTTAAATAAGAGGGAGATTGATGATTTAGTGGTCGTTTTTTAAACTCTTGTACGTTTTTGGCATTGTTTAAGTTTTTCAAATTCGTTGAACGCTCATTCTCAAAGTTGTTCATGATATGTGTTGTGATTTTTTTGGTAAATCCACTACTTGTGAGTCAAGTGTAACGACTACTTCCACCTACTCCAACCTTTTCTAAGGTAGGCGGGTACAAGCATAGTGGCAAGAAGATTTCATTAATTGATACAAATCCGTTTTTACAACCTCCGTGTTTCCCCTGCTCTCTTAAAAACGGGGTACGTCAACCCAGGTTTGGTACTACACCAGCAAGGATAACCCTAAATAACTCCGCATTTTCCGTGTAGAACGCAATTATTGGCTCTGACTACCAACTCCAGGTGAACCAGTTGCACTTAGCAAGCTTTGGTAGGAAAAATCGGCAGTGGCTGGGGAGTGAGGTGAAAGTTGGAGGAGGCGATCGCAAAAAGACAAACCCAACTGAGTAGATCCATCAAAGCTGGAGACTATTGCCAGAGAATTGGTGAGCCAATTGCGATCGCTTCCTATTGATTGCACAAAAAAAAATTGTGAAATACTAAGTAATTACACCAGACATAAAGTATTTTTAATCACCTTGACAAAACTAGGGCTACTCAGAAATTCTCCGCTAGCTTCCCTAACAAGGAAAGCGATCGCGCCTTTACCTACTGAGTCTACCTGCTGATATTGGCTAGGGTACGGAAAGAGCCAGATGGAATTTAGAGTTGGGATTGTGGAGTGCGATCGCTTCTTTATTGAGGTTGGGTCTATTGGGGGATTTTCGCCTGAACTTAACGAAACCCGCCTCAACAGAAAGCCACCCGCGCCCCAATGACGTTTTTT
>CBDTXL010000903.1:0-2628 GCA_965364435.1 uncultured bacterium | reverse complement strand
TCCCAAACTGTAGCCACTGGGTGCAGCACGAACAGCCAGAGTTAGTGAATCAGTACATGCGAGAATTCCTCGTTGGGTAGATTGGATGAATGCTCAGTGGCACAAAATTTTGCTGTTGAATGACATCCTAGATGTCAGCCTGACATCTAACTAATAGTTCCCATTTGACGATCAGCAACGCTACCTTCCTCGTCGTAAACGTCTTCAGGAACTGGGGAATCAACGTTGTCAAAATCTTGCCCTAAGTCATTGAGCTCGTCTGCATTAGCCTCAGTATCAGGACTAGCATCCGCAGTGGGAGAATCTGCTTCAGAAGGCTCAACGTTTAGTGCATCAAGGGACTTAGGTTTTGCTGAATCCATTTTTTTTTTCTTAAATAAGGGACAAATGAAAATTTATATCCAGCGAAAAATTCTGTAGTTTATATTACAAGTTTTGAAATTTTATGGGAGAGGTACATCTGTCCAAGGGGGTAAACTCTTAGGTAGATTAATTTTCCAGTACGATCGCCCGTATCCACTGCACGATATCTTCAATCGGCTGACTTGGCGCGAAGAATTGCAGAGGGATGTGTTCAAAGCGTTGCTGTGCGATCGCACAAATCTCATGCCCGAATTTGCTCAAAACTGTAAGGAATGCCGAACTGTAGGGGCACGACATTGTCGTGCCCTCATCTGGTGTTGCTGTTGCGCCTGAGGGAGTTCCAATAAAGCTTGAGTGCTGGCATTGTTTCGGGTACTGAGTCGCACTCTGGGCAATTCTGGTCTAGCATCTGGTCGTATATTTCCGCGGCGGGGCGATCGCGTTCTATGAATTGGCTGCCGTCGATGCAAATTAGGTGGATAATTTGGCTTAGCTAGGGGTCGTTGGTAATGTCACTTTGAATGCTTTGGGGGAAGTCAGCTTGGTTGAGACTTTTGCTGTCGGAAGTAGTTGTGTCCTCTACTTCCTCTTGCGGGTGCCAAGCTTGATAGAAATCTGGGTAGGGTAAGTTTTGGGCGCAGTGCCAGATGAGGTCGTAGCAATCGCTGAAGAGATCAAAATTAGTTTCATATACTTCATCGGTTAAGCAATACTGTAGTGTTGATACAACTAATGGCATCTGCTTATTTTGCAGAATTTCCTCCAAATTGTCAGCGATGCTCCAACGGGTTTCCTGATCTTCAGTGGTTTCCACAAGACAAATCAATTCAGCTATTGCCCGTTCATTTCCTGGGTCAATTTCCCCCAAACTAGAAGCAGCACTCCAACGGGTATCCTCATCTTCAGTTGTTTCCAAAAGCTGAACCAACTCATTGATAGCCTTGGAATTTTCTGGGTCAATTTTCCACAAACTAGAAGCAGCATAACTGCGGGTATTCTCATCTTCAGTTGTTTCCAAAACCCAGGCTAACGCATCTCTAGCCCGTTCATTTCCGTTGCCAATGAGTCCTAACTTATAAGCTACCTCACTGCAAGAAAAATCCTCTTTAATGATTGGGAATTTTTTTAAAAGTAAGACCAATTTATTTATTGCCAATTCATTGCCTGGGTCAATTTTCCCCAAACTTGTAGCGGCATCTAAACAAGTATTAATCGAATTAGCAGTTTTTAAAAGTCGAGTTAATTCATCGATAACCCGTTTATTGCCTTTGCCAATATTCCCCAAAATAATAGCGATACTCCAACGGGTTTCCTCAGATTTAGTGACTTCCAAAAGACGAGCTAACGCTGCGATCGCTTTTTCATTGCCTGGGTTAATTTTTTCCAAGCTCTCAGCCGCCATGAATCGGATAGTACAATCTTCTGTGGTTTCTAAAATCCGAACTAACCCATTGATGGCTTGCTTATTGCCTGGGTTAATTTTCCCCAAACTCTCAGCCGCCATGATTTGGATATTATCATCTTCCGTAGTTTCTAAAAGCCGAATAAATTCATCGACCGCCCGTTTATTGCTTGGGTCAATTTTCCCCAAACTAGAAGCCGCTCTCCAACGAGTAGACTCATCTTTAGCCGTTTCTAGAAGCCGAATGAATTCATCGACCGCCCACTTATTGCCTAGGTTAATTTCCCCTAAACTAGAAGCCGCTCTCCAACGGATATTCTCATCCTCAGTAGTTTCTAATAAGTTAACTAATTCGTTAATAGCTCTAACAGAGTCAGTTTGTAAAAGTATTACCCTCGCTTCCTCTTCAATCGGATCGAGGCATATCTTCCACTGTTGTTTTTCAGTCTTGAAACCAAAGACCCACTTAACCAGTTGTGCCACAATTTTATCTGCCAAGGAGCAATACTTAAACTCTGCAATCCCTGCTGCGGCTAGAAAAAAGGCTCGAAACCAATAAAAACCCTTGCATCCATCTTCAAACTCTACCAACCCCTCGATAAACTGCTCCCTTGCCACATCCTCGCGCCCCAACCACAGCAAAATCACCTCTTTCCACTGCGGTTCAAAAATGCGGTATCTCTCTGAAACTGGCTTAGGATTATGGTTATCGTGGGCGCGGGGTAAGAAAAAGTCCCAATCAGCGATCGCCAGCGCTGCGAAATATTCCTGAAACGTAGGATGAAAGAAGGCGTAAACTTTCTCTTGAGTTTCCGATTCAGCAGCCAAGCCAACCTGATTTAACCAGCCAAGTTGTAGCGCCA
>CBDTXL010000902.1:0-2628 GCA_965364435.1 uncultured bacterium | reverse complement strand
CAAAACAATTGAACTGCTTTAGCCACAGCTCTACTATATCTTTTTCATCTTTGCGCTCGGCATCATCTAGAATAATTATGGCATCATCACTTAAGGAATCGAAGAGAAGTGGTAATGCCGGATATCGAATCATTTTCTGTTCTCGTCCATACTGAGCAGGCCCATCAATAATTAACAGATCAATGGGTTTAATATCTTTTAGTTTCGTTGTATTGTACCATAGCCACTTTTTTCCTTCAATTTCTATTTCTTCTAAGGGTGCATGGATAACATTCGCAATATCTTTTAATCCATGCTTAATCAAAGCATTATTGGAAACTTCAGCATATTTATTTTCCTCTTCTAAGGAAATTACGTTGCCCTCCCCTAGTTGCTTCAGGCAGTAGGAAGCTAGAAGAGTTGACACGCCACTGCTAGCTTCCAAAATTAATTTAGGCTTTTTATCAAGAACTAAATCAACAATAATTTTGCCAAAGTCTGGTGAAATTGCCCATCCTCCCATTGGAGGGAGAGGATGGTTTATTTTCAACACAGAAAAAATAGAAAAAAGTGACTCAATCTGCTTGAATTGTTTATACACATTATTTTTTTCTTGTTCTATATTTCTTTGCTGCTGCAACAATTGTTGAGTGGCTTGCTGAATCTTATAATGACTTTCTATTTGAATTAGCATTAGCAGAGCCAGCATTGCTCCTAAAGCAAAAATTAATACTTTTTCACCAACTATAAACCATCCGCTCCAAACTATACCAACGAAAATTAGAGAGAGAAAAACAGTTAACAATCTGTACTTATTTTTTGATTCCATTTTCTTAGAAGTACTAAGTTATTGTAGTTAAGATTAAAAATCAGTTGCCTTTTATAAACTGATGTGAGTTTTTGAGTTGTTTCTTAGCTAAAGTCATTAACGCCTGAGCCTGTCGAGGCGGTAGTAGAATGGCGACAATAATCTTAAATAAGACTATCAACATCAGTTTTGTTTTTCGGAGCCAAGTAGGGTCATTGCTGACGGCATGCAAGAGAAATCGAGCTGCTGCTAATCCTCTTCGTCCTTCTGGAGGCCCCTCCATTGCCTTCAAGGTAAGGTACTTGTATCGGTTCCCAAGGACTTCCCTCTTCAGCTTCTGTAGAGATTCAGGAGCCTGAGCGAGAGCTCGTTCAATGACTTGTAAGCTTGCGGTCTCCATCTTCCAAACATCAAAAGATGCTGAGCCAGGAGCAACTCGATAGAGAATTTGCGGGGATGGTACGATTACAAACTCATAACAAGCCGCCAATCGTAGCCACATATCCCAATCTTCAGCAGGAGACACTGACTGTTCAAAGCCACCCACCTTGGCTAAAGCCTCCCTGCGAATCAAAGGGTTGGAGCCACTTTCCACAAAATCCCTTAACAACAGCTTATCGTAAACATTGCCATTTACAGTAATGCGACCCCCTGGACGTAAAAATTGGCTCGATTCATCAATCCAATCCGTCCAGCTATAAGCAACGGCCGCTTGAGGATTAGCTTGTAGAGCCTTTAATTGAGCCTCTAGTTTATCGGGAGTCCAGAGGTCATCGGCATCTAGGAAAGAGATATAGTCGCCACTAGCGTGAGAAATTCCTCGGTTCCGACTAATCGATACACCAGTATTTGGGTAAGAAAAAATCTTTAATCGTGGGTCTAAAATGCTGGAAACAATCTCTAAAGTTGAATCTTGGGAACCATCATTGATAAGAATGAGTTCTAAATCTGAAATAGTTTGATTTAAAACTGAGGTAATTGTCTCTTTAATAGTTTTTTCGCCATTATAAACGGGAATAATCACAGATATTAGTGGCATTCTTTTAGCTCCATGACTGAGCTATTTTAGCTTCAAGGCAATTCTAAGCGAATGTATCCATATAAAGCTTGAATATTGGAGAATTTCCCAACTTTAGTTAGTAAAGCCTGAGCCTGCTTAGGCAAGAAGAGAGTGCTTACGGCAATTTTAAATAATACTTTCAAGAGGACGCAGCTTCGGAGTAACGAGGGATCATTTCTTACAGCCTCCAAAAGAAATCGGGCAGCTACAAAGCTTCTTTTTCGTTCTGGAGGTCCTTCAAGGGCTTTACTGGTAAGGTACTTATAGATGTTAGCAACGCTGTATGGCTTTAGGTAATGTAAGGATTCAGGAGCTTGAGCAAAAGCTTGTTCAATAACTTTCAGGGTTGCTACTTCCTGCTTAAGAATATTAGTAGACATGGAATTAGCAGAGACTCGATATAAAATTTGAGGAGAGGGTACGCAGACAAAATCATATCGAGCAGCTAACCGCAGCCACATATCCCAATCTTCAGCTGCCAGCAGCGACTCATCAAAACCACCTACCTCAGTTAAAGCCTGTCTAGGAATTAGAGGGTTCGATCCATTTTCCAAAAAATTAACCAATAAAAGTTTAGCATGGACATTTCCTGTAGCAGTAATATAGCTACCTCTACGGCAAAAGTGACCAGATTCAGCGATATAATTAGTCCAGCTATAAGCTACCCCTGCTTTGGGATTTTCTTGAAGTGCCGTTAGTTGAGCCTCTAGCTTATCAGGAGTCCAGAGGTCATCAGCATCTATAAAGGAAATGTATTCCCCACAAGCGTGATAAACTCCTC
>CBDTXL010000901.1:0-2630 GCA_965364435.1 uncultured bacterium | reverse complement strand
GGGCGATTGCAAACGATTTCAGGAATGTTACTGGAGCCAATGATTATCTTGATTTCCTTATAGGCATTTAGACGAATTTGTTCTATTGCCAGGACAGCCTTGGCATACCTTGTTATCTCCTCGGCAGGAACGTCTACAGCGTAAGCCGAAGCACTGAAGACTAAACTAGGGGAGTCTTTAGACAGCCCAGGGACAATTCCAGAGAGCAAACCACTAGCCGCGAGTGCCCCTACAATCAGGGATTGGGACAAGATTCGATTAAAGTCAAGTCGGGAACAGAAGGAAGTCATCATCATGATCGCGTGCGACCAAAAAACAAGTAAGTAAAACCACTAAGGGCTAGTCTGTTCTGAACTATTTTATGGGGCAGAAGTTCCGCAAAATGTACGAAACTATATGTTTCAAGGGTTGAATTGTCAAAGTTTGAGAGGAAAAAAAGACAGCTCAACAGCCAAATCAGTACGCTTCAGATTTGGCAGAGTTCTATTACCTTAGTTTGCAGGGTTGAAAGGGGGTCTGCTCCTCTTTTGAGGTTAACTTCTAACTCTAGCAGTATCCGCAGGGTTGAGGTCAATTGAATTAGGGAAATCGACTGAACTTCTCTCGTGAGGAAGTAAATTCGCTTGGGGTTACTCACCTCAGCGGCGGTGGCGATCGCTTTTTGGTCACGTTCCCCTTCACTCACCATCAGCTTTACCCATAACCAGGTGCGAAATTGCCCAATCAAGGTGGCAACAATTTTTAATGCCGGTTCATTTTTGTTAATCAAGTCGGCAACTAACTCCAAGGCTTTTGCCCCATCCCTCTGGAGAATCGCTGCTGCTAGTTGTAAGCTATTTTGAGTATTTGATGTTACAAGCGTAGCAACAATGCTTTCATCTAAAGGCTTAGCTAAGTCACCGGCAAAGAGTCGCAATTTTTCCAGTTCGTTGTACAGCTGCCTAGTATCGTTACCAACCGACTGTGCTAAGAGTTCGGCACCGGGAACCGTGAGTTTGATGCCAAGTTTTTGAGCGTGGAATTGTACCTGCTGCACCAGTTGTTCCGTCTTCCAAGGTGGAATCAGAGGAAACTCCCGGATGTGGGCGTGCTTTTGCAGTAGTTTAGTTGATTTGAGACGCCCATCCGGTCGATTGCCTGTAGTTAGTAGCAAAATAGACTCTTGAGGAATCGCTGGTAGAGTACGCTCTAGTTCTGCCAGCAACGTTTCCGAACACTGCTGGCACACGGTTGTCTCTACTAACCACACTAGACGCTTACCCATGCCAAAGGGCGGAGTCATTGCCTGATTGAGTCCTTGAATGACTGCGTCGGGTTGGTCGGGGGAAATTCTGTCATAGTTAAAACTGACCCAGCTGGAATCGAGTACTGATTCACGCAGTTCTTTTACAGCTTGTGTCATGGCAAATTCATCTTCTCCCCAGTAGAGGTAAATTGTCATAAGGAACACCCACCAGCGCGAGGGGATCAAGATTGGACGAGACTTATCAAACTTATTTAAATCGAGTGGCACGGTTGACACAACCAGCAACCTATCACTCGCAGTTGCAGCACATCCAGGAGTCACCCAAGTTTAAGCGTCTCCCGGATGGGAGCATAGAGGCGGTACCCTTTCCTGGCTACACGGTAGCGACACCCCCCTGGGGGGAAGCGTCGGAGCATTCGACGTTCTACACCAGCTTGCAGGAACTGCAAGAACAGCTTTTGCAGCAACTAGACCCTGGTTTAATGGTACCTGTGCCTCCCGATAGCTTTCATTTAACCCTAGCGGACTTGATTTGGGACAGTGCCTACCGCGCTGTAGAGCGTGAAAATCCGGATTTTGAAAGGCAACTCCAAGAGCGCATACGCGAGAGCTTTCAGAAGTATCAGTACTCACTTACCGGCAGCAATCCTATTTGCTGGCAGCCATTAGGTTTAATGGTAAGACCCCGTGCGATCGCTATGTGTTTAGCACCCAATGACGAAGACTCCTACAAGCGGATGTTGGAATTTCGCCGAGCTATTTATCAAAATCCTGGTCTAATTGCCTTAGGCATTGAACAGCAATACCATTTTACTGCCCACATTACCCTGGGATATTTTGGCGAAATTTCACCGCACTTGGAGCGCGATCGCATCAGTAACACGCTATTAGAATTAAGTCGAGGAGCACTACTAGAGGAAGCGATAAGCGAAACCGCCTGCTCCCCTAGCGCACTCTCTATTCAGCGGGCGGAACTGCGGAAGTTTGACGATATGATGCGTTACTATCGTGAGCCTGACTGGCCGGTTTTAGAGTTTTAAAGTTTCCAGCGGTCAGATCTCAAGGCTTGATTCACAATCGATGAGATGTACATTTCAAAGTTTCAACTCAATTACAAATCGTTCTTAGACTCTGGCCTGCTGGACTTTAACCCTGTTATCAATAGCTCTTTTGCAAAAGTCAATCAACAGTATCAAATCCATCTGTGTTCATCTGCGTTTATCTGCGGTTCCAAATCTAAACTCAGTATTTTTGCAAGAGATTTAATATTATTTAGGGGCAAAATAATTCTAGTAAAACAGTTATTTACATAAATTAACCCTATAAAGTGTTGATGAAGATTGAGAAATATCTTAGTTTTAAATGTTAATCAACTGTACCTTTA
>CBDTXL010000900.1:0-2634 GCA_965364435.1 uncultured bacterium | reverse complement strand
GGAGTCCAGTTCCCCCTTCCCTTGTAGGGGAGGGGAGTCCAGTTCCCCCTTCCCTTGTAGGGGAGGGGAGTCCAGTTCCCCCTTCCCTACAAGGGAAGGGGGTTAGGGGGTTAGGTTTGGGGAATTCGCCAACAGTATCTTCTCAAGGGGCGATCGCCAATGCTCAAAACACCCTAGTCAATCACGCCAGCACCCTCAGGGCAGATGCTTTAACAGAGGGAAACGCCGGTAAAGTCATCGTCTGGTCAGACCAAAGGACAGAGTTTGCTGGCAACGCCTCGGCACGGGGAGGTGAACTCGGTGGAAACGGGGGCTTTATAGAAGTCTCCGGTAAGAACGAGCTAGCGTTCGCTGGGATGGCAGATGCTGGAGCAGCTAACGGGCAGGCGGGGCAGTTGTTGCTAGACCCCAAGAATATCATTATTGATGATAGTGTCAGCGGTAGTTCGTTTCAATTATTTGACCCTAATCGGGCTGGAGGCAAATATTATGGATCTGGGACTATAGTGTTGAGCAATGGCAATATTGTGGTATCTTCGCCCCATGATAGCTTGATTGCTGAGGGTACAGGTGCTGTTTATTTGTTCAACCCAGACACAGGGGCACTGCTGGGTAGCATCAACGGTGCCAAGGTTAACGATTTTTTTGGCAGTGGTACCATCACCGCCTTAGCCAACGGCAACTATGTCTTTGGCAACAGGGGAGCCGAAATTGGCGGGAATACTGATGCTGGAACCGTCATCTTAGCCAACGGCACCACTGGGGCAGAAATCAGTCGCATTTCCGGTGCTTTTGCTAACGACCATTTCGGCAGTGGTGCCATCACCGCCTTAGCCAACGGCAACTATGTTTTTGGCAACCCAAATGCAGATATTGACGGGAATGCTAATGCCGGAACCGTAATTTTAGCCAACGGCACCACTGGGGCAGAAATTAATCGCATTTCCGGTGCTTTTGTTAACGACCATTTCGGCAGCAATATTATCACCGCCTTAGCCAACGGCAACTATGTCTTTGGCAACCCAAATGCAGATATTGACGGGAATGCTAATGTTGGAACCGTCATCTTAGCCAACAGCGCCACGGGTGCAGAAATCAGTCGTATTTCCGGTGCCAATGCTGGCGACAACTTTGGTTTCGCTTCCATCACCGCCTTAGCCAACGGCAACTATGTCTTTGGCAACCAGTATGTAGATATTGGCGGAATTTCTGATGCCGGAACCGTCATCTTAGCCAACGGCAGCACGGGGGCAGAAATCAGCCGCATTTCCGGTGCTTTTGCTAACGACCAATTCGGTCGCAATCTCATCACCGCTTTGAACAACGGCAACTATGTTTTTACCAACTCGAATGCAGATATTGGCGGGAATGTTAATGCCGGAACCGTAATTTTAGCTGACGGCACCACAGGGTCAGAAATCAACCGCATTTCTGGTGCCAATCCTAACGACTTTTTCGGACCCGGTGGCGTCACCGCCTTAGCCAACGGCAACTATGTCTTTGGCAACCGTTTAGCCGATATTGATGGGATTCCTGATGCCGGAACCATCATCTTAGCCAACGGCACGACGGGGGAAGAAATCAGCCGCATTTCCGGTACTAATCCTAATGACAGTTTCGGCAGAAATTCCAGAACCTCCTTGCCCAACGACAACTATGTCTTTGGCAGCTGGTTGGCTGATATTGGCGGGATTCCTGATGCCGGAACCGCAATCTTAATCAATGGCACTACGGGGGAAGAAATTAACCGTATTTCTGGTGTCAATGCTAACGATAATTTCGGCTATGGTGACATCGACGGTAATTTTACCGCTTTACCTAACAGCAACTATGTCTTTGGCAACCCGTTTGCCGACATTGGCGGGAATACTGATGCTGGAACCGTCATCTTAGCCAACGGCACCACCGGAGCAGAAATTAATCGCATTTCCGGTGCCAATGCTTACGACAATTTCGGCAGTGGTACCATCACCGCCTTAGCCAACGGCAACTATCTCATCGCCAGCCCCGGTGCCAACTCTAATGCTGGACGGGTCGATATCGGCATCTCCAATCCCAACTCCCTCACCTACGGTTATTTCCCCGCTCAGAATATCACCATCAACCCACGGCTGATTACCCAAGTAACCAGCACTGGCACAGCTGTCACCTTGCAAGCAAACACTGACATTACCGTCAACAGTCGCATTATTTCCTTCAACCCCACCGGAAATGGCGGCGACCTCACCTTTCAGGCAGGGCGTAGTATTCTCGTCAATGCCCCTATCATCACCGATAACGGCAACCTCACCCTGACTGCCAACGAAACCACTGCCAACGGGGTAGTCAATGCTCAGCGAGAACCCGGTCAAGCGGTCATCTCAATCGCCCCTGGTGTGATACTCAATTCTGGCACAGGCGATACAACCTTAATTCTTGGTACAGGCGATGGTTTAACCAATAATGCCAGTGGCGATATCACGGCGAGTAATATCACAGGAGGAACGATTAGTTTAACGAATAACCGGGGTGGGATTAACACAAGTACCGGAATTCTCAGTGCTGAAAGGAATGGGACTGGTGGCACTATTAACCTCAATGCCGCTGGTAATATCATCACGAACACCATCAACACCAATGGCACACTCAATAATG
>CBDTXL010000899.1:0-2637 GCA_965364435.1 uncultured bacterium | reverse complement strand
CTGCGGCATTGATGTCGATTTTACCGCCGTTGCCTTGAAGGGCACTGGCAATGATGTCGCTACCATTAGAACCCTCTGGCGGCAGGGCAATGAGAAACTTGGTATCAATGTTGATATTCCCCCCTTTCGCGGCTTTGAGAGCACGGGCGGAGATTAGGCTTTCGTTTTCTAGCCGCAAGAGTTCTAAGTCTTTGAGGGTGATATTTGCGCCGCCTTGGGGACTACTCTGTCCGGTTTCTGCACTCAGGGTGCCTCGGTTGAGGAACAGGGAATGAGCGTTGATGTTTAAATTGCCTGCAATTCCAGAGGGGCTACTTACAGTTATTGCTCCTCCATCCTGAACAGATACTTGCCCAGCTTTAATCGTCAAGTTGCCTGCTGTACCGCCTGCGGTGGCTTCAACGGATAGGCGACTGTTATTACTCACTTGCACGGAAGTAGCGGGATTGGAGTTAGCATTAATGCTTAAGCTTCCGGCTTGACCTGTTTTAGTCGAGGCTAAAATAGCACTATTGTTGCTAACTGTCAAGGTATCTAAACCTTCTAGGATAATACCCTTACTGCTACTGGAGACATTGGATGCCAATATCTGTGCATGATTGTCCAGGGTTAACTGCTGGGCGTTGAGGCGAATTTCTCCCGCATTGCCACTGTCCTTAGCAGCAGCAGACAGTTCGACACCATCAGTGAGGGTAAGTTGGGGAGTCGTGACGAGTACGTTGCCAGCATCTCCTGTACTCCGACTTTCTACGGCTAAGCGCCCCTGCCCAGCAATCGTAATCGCTTGTGGGGCACTGAGAATTAAATCGCCACCTTTGCCACTGCCAGAGGTAGAAGCAGACACTTGGGAATTGGGCGCTAAGGTAATGTTGAGGGTGGATTGATTCTGATAGGGTTTGAGGGTTAATGTTCCAGCAGGACTTAGTCCCTGGGTTTCGGCAAAAACACCGACGATTCCGGCTAAATGCATGGTGGAAGCATTTAAGGTGATACTGCCACCCCCTTCGGTATTGGTGGCGGTATTAGTGGCAGTGGCGGTGATGCGGGCGGTGTCGGAGAGGGTTAAGCTGGGGGTATTGATAATAATGCTGCCAGCTTTGCCTGCGTTGCGGGTTTCTACAGACAGCACTGGGGAAAAGTCATTCACACCGATGCCGAGATTCACGGCGGTGGGGGAATTGACGGTAATGGTGCCACTATCGCCCAATCCTTCGGTTAAAGCAAAAAGTTGTGCGCCTCTGGCAATGGTTAAGGTGGAGGTGTCGAGGGTAATATTTCCGGCGTTTCCAGTTCCTGTGGTTGATGTAGTAATGGTGCCTTCTCCCTGAATTGTGATGGCGTTGGGAGCTATAATCCTTAAGTTGCCTCCGGCTCCTTCGTTAGAAGTAGAGGCAGATATCTGCGCTCCATTCTGGAACAACACAGATAATGTTTGTCCACCATCATCGGGTTGGAGGGTTATATCTCCAGCACCTCCGCTACTGCTGGTTTGGGCAGACAAACGACTAGAAGAATCGAGCTGTAGTTCTGGTGCCTTGAGGGTGATACTTCCTGCCTGCCCTGTACTGCTGGTATTACTGATAATTCGACTATTAGTGAAAGTAACTAGACCGGGGCTAGAGATTGCGACATTGCCAGCTGTGCCGCTGCCTTTTGTGTCACTTTGAATAGAACTGTTGTTGAAGGTGAGATTGCCTGAGCTGGTGACAGCGACATCTCCTGATTGACCTTTTGTATCGACATCTAAAGTGATATAATTATCAAACTTGAATGGATCTCGCAGTCTCACCTGTTTACTCGTCAAAATATTAGTATTTGTGAGCAATAAATCGCCTCGACCCGTTACCTGAACTTTTCCAGATTGTGAGGAAGAAGATAGAGTTAAGATTTCTAGATTACTCACCTGGTTTTTAGCTTCTAGGGCAACGTTCCCGCCATTTCCTGCGGTTCCTTGTTCAGAAATAGAAAAAGAGCCAACGACTGTGGACGGATTTATTTGTCCTTGTCCGGAAATATTCCCACTTCTAGCGATGAGGGAAATCGCGCCCCCATTCCCCGCATTGCCAAATTTAGAGTAGGAGTAAGAGCCAGTAATGTAAATGTACGAATCGCCAGCGATATTGATGTCGTTGGCGGCAGTTAAGTTAATCGCGCCCCCATTCTCCGCATTCCCATAAATAGAGGACGAGGAAGACTCCAAACCGCCAGTGGTAATGCTACCGTTGGCAGCAGTTAAGTTAATCGCGCCCCCATTCCCCGCATTGCCAACATTATTAGAGTACGAGAAGGATAGTATATTACCAGTGGTAATGCTGCCGTTGGCGGCAGTTAAGTTAATCGCGCCCCCATTCCCCACATTGCCAGAATCAGAGAACGAGGAAGAGTTCAAATTACCAGTGATCTTGATGTTGTTGGCGGCAGTTAAGTTAATCGCGCCCCCATTCTCCCCATTGCGAACATCATAAGAGTACGAGCGAGAGTTCAAATTACCAGTGATCTTGATGTCGTTGGCGGCAGTTAAGTTAATCGCGCCCCCATTCTCCGCATTGCCAGAATCAGAGAACGAGTAAGAGGACAAATCGCCAGTGATCTTGATGTCGTTGGCGGCAGTTAAGTTAATCGCGCCCCCATTCTCCG
>CBDTXL010000898.1:0-2637 GCA_965364435.1 uncultured bacterium | reverse complement strand
ATCAGTTCTGATGATTGGCTGGGTTTAACCTATAGACTCACTTTGGCAATTCTGGTTGGAGGGGTGATTGGCTGGAATCCTCAAGCGGCGGGTAAGCCAGCAGGATTGAGGACTCACATGCTCGTCAGTTTGGGGGCAGCGATGTTTGTGCTGATTCCCTTGCTGGCAAGTACCTCGGAATCTGTCGATACCGTCAACCGAGCGATTCAGGGGGTAGCCACTGGTGTTGGATTTTTAGGAGCTGGAGAGATTCTGCACGAGTCTGTTGAGCCATCTGGCAAGCCAAGCATTAAGGGATTGACCTCTGCGGCTACCATCTGGTTGACGGCTGCATTGGGAATGGTGGCGGGCTGCGGTTTCTGGCAACTGAGCCTGCTGGCTACGCTGATGACGTTATTGATTTTGAGCGCCGCCAAGAAATTAGAACGAATTGTCTTTCACAGAGAGGACTGAGGAGATACCGGAAGGCGAATAGTGAATGTTGCCCCTTTGCCTCTACCTGTGCTGCTAGCGGTGATACTTCCGCCATGTGCTTCTACAATTCGCCGTGCAATGGCAAGCCCCAAGCCAGTTCCACTGCCTTTGCGCGAGGGATCTGCTGTATAAAACTGTTCAAAAACGTGGGGCAAATCGCTCTCACTAATTCCCGCTCCCTGATCACGGATTTCTACAGCGACTTGGGCACTTTCCATCTGCCCGGAGACAAAGACTATAGAATCCGGCACCGAGTGCTTAATGGCGTTGTCCAATAGATTCAGAACAGCTTGCAAGAGTCGTTCTGGATCACCCTGGATCTGAACATCAGGAACGTCTATCCTGATACCCATACCCTTGGAGCGCATCCGGGTCTCCATCGCTCGTACTGCACGATTGATCAGGTCTCGCACGCTGAAGGGCTGCTGTTCTAGTGGGACTACACCCGCTTCTAGTCGTCCCAAATCCAGCAAGTCTTTAATTAGCCCCGACAGGCGCGTTGTTTCATCCAGCGCCGTTCGGATGAAGCGACTCCGTAGCTCCGGTTCCTCATCGGCTCCGCTTTCGAGTGCTTCCAGAGTGACATGGACGTTGCTGACAGGAGTACGCAACTCGTGAGACACGTTAGCCAGGAATGCTCGCCGTTCCTTATCCAGTGAAGCCAGTCGTTGACTCATCCGGTTCAATTCAGTCGCTAATTGACCTAGCTCATCGTTTTGACGGATGTTCAGCTTCTCACCTAAATGACCCCTGCCTACCTCCATCGCGAAGTTACGCATCGCTTGGATGGGCTTTGCCATGTTGCGGGCAAGCCGTTCGCTAATGAACGCACAGACCAAGAGTGTCAGGCTGAGTGTTCCTAAAACGGTGAGAATGACTCTTAGAAACTGACGCTGGAACTGTGCGAGCGTTATCGACATCCGCAGTACACCGAGCAGGCGACCATTACGGGATATGGGCTTTGCTGCGTACAACCTGTCCTCGTTTGAGAGGACACCTTTCGCCACCCCTTGCGCTGACTTATTTTGAAGCGCTTCGCTCATTCCAGGAACACTAGACCAGTCGGTTATCTGGCTATCTAGCTTGGGGTCGGAAGTGGACAGCAGGCGACCCTCTGGCGTAAAGACGCGCAGAGTCACTGATTGCCTTGCACCGTAGCGTTGTACTAGCAGTTCCACCCGATCAATCTCATTGTCCTCCAGCGAGTCCGCTACGCTCTCACTGAGGGCAGTAGTCCAGGCATCTAAATCAGCCTGCCTTGTATTCATGAAATAGCCATAGAAAGACCACAGGATGTAGCCTGCCAGAATGGATGTACCCAGTGTTGTGAGTGCTAGGTAAGTGACTAATAGTTTTCGGTAAATCGAATTCCAGCGGATGCGAATTCCTAACGAACCCATTGAATTGTCAAAATGTTTGTTGAATCCTTTAGCACGACCTCGATCTTCTCAAGCCGTCCATGAATGTGGAGGATGAGAGGAGAGAGGCTCATGCATTTTAAGCTTATTCTCAAGAGCTTTGACCAGCAGCACGACCGCGTAGGACAGCTTTTATTCGTGCTAGGAGTTCACGAGTGTTGAACGGTTTAGTGATGTAGTCATCTGCACCCGCTTCCAACCCCCAAACTTTGTCAATGTCTTGGTCTTTAGCTGTAAGCATCAAGATCGGGACTTTAGAAAACGCCCGGATGCGCCAGCACAGTTCCATGCCATCGATTCCCGGCAGCATCAAGTCTAAAATAATAACGTCCGGCACCTGCTTGTGGAACAGTTTGAGGGCAGTCTGCCCATCCGCCGCCGTTGTCACCTGATAACCTTCTTTGACTAACGCATAGCTGAGGCTGGCTCGCAATGCCTCCTCATCATCGACTAGTAAAACGTGTGTCATGGTGAGTTTACTTATTGCTAAAAGACATTTTAGTCCTAAAATACTTCTGTAAACATGTCCCCAGGCTGCAATGTCCACCGAAACGAACTCACAGGCTCAAACAACCACAGGTGCTGATGCTGTTGATGACGCGATCGCAAAAGGAACTGACTTTGATGGTTCCCCGATTCCGGCAGCCAAACTAGAACTCTATCAAAAAGTGATGGGTTTGGAGGCTGGACGGCAGCGCAGTGGCGTATCGAATACCATGCGTTCCAGGATTGTTCGGATTGGGGC
>CBDTXL010000897.1:0-2638 GCA_965364435.1 uncultured bacterium | reverse complement strand
ATTATGAACCGTCGAGAGTTTTTGATGTGGGTGGGTGTTGGTGGTGTCGCCAGTTCCTTACCAATAGCGATCGCTGCCTGTTCTCCCCAAACCAAAAAGTCAGACTCACCAACTAGCCCAACACGCCTCAATGGGTTTCAGTCCATTGGCACTGTAGCGGAATTAAACCAAAAAGGTCAAATCCTGAACAAGGAATTTGCTGCTGGAGGGGTGCTTGTCGTCAGCAACCCAGCTAACCCTAAGTCCTTATCTGCGGTCAATCCCACTTGTACACACCGAGGCTGTATCGTGGAATGGAAGGCAGACCAGAAAGCCTTTGTCTGCCCCTGTCACGATGCCAAATATGGCCCTAATGGCAAAGTTCTTAAAGGTCCAGCCGAGAAACCCCTGCCTACTTACGAAGCTAAGCTCGAACGTGACTCAGTTTTGGTGAAAGCGATCTAGGGCATATCTGAAGAGGCTCATAAACCAAGCTGTACTGAAGTATTGCTATGATAAATCTACCCTCCGATAGATATATTTCTGTTGGCTTTCACTTTAATATTGACTTACGTCAAGCCGTCCTTGAGTCGCTATTCTGTCTGGTTGCAGCTGGGCGTCAAGAGTCCGGCTCAGGTATGTAAGCTTGAACGAACACAATCTAGCGTTGTCGGGTTTCCCGTTAGTCCTAGCTCCCGCCTCATCTCTTCAAAATGGCGGTAAATCAGAGGATAACGCAAGTACCATTGCACACACAGGAAGATGATGTCTGCCTGGAGTGTCCGCCATTGGAAGCGATGCATGCCGTTGAAAGCAGGCACTATTGGGCTATTGAACAATTTGCACTCAGAATATCTGCTAAGCCATTGCAGGCTTTGGGGAAGGGATTGTTAGTATAACATTCTTTGAGAAATTTAATAGCAGTAACTATTACTTATAGACGGATTCAATGGTTACTATAGACAAAACAGATACATTCTCATTAGACTGAGAAAAAAACTTATAGTTACTATTTAAGATTCATTTTATATTTCCTTGTAATAGCTCATTATTCACTTGCAGCTAATGGTATTCTTATAGAAAGCTGCAATCAGATAAAAAAATGTCATCTCAAACGAAACGAAGCAATCTTCAAGATTCTTCGCTCCGTTGACAATCATCCTGGAATGCAACTTTGGATTACCTGTTCAATCAAGTTAAGCCCTGAGCTAACGCAACTGAACAGTTACAAAATTGCCTAAGAATGGTTGCTAGGTTTGTATAAACCTGAGCGTAACTTGCTCATAGTAACCAAACTTTAAGACAGTAGCCCAAGGCTTTCAACTCCCTAAAGGAATAGTCATAATTAGTAGCCCCACAGAAGATGGGATTAGCTGCAAGGAGGTTTTATGTCCAAATTTTCCAATTTTTCCCGACGAAGATTTCTATTAACGGCTGGAGCATCAGCTGTGGGGTCTATATTACTGAAAGGCTGCTTAGGAAATCCACCTGATTCCCTTACTGGCAGAACTCAAGCACAGGTAGTCCCCATCGCTAACCTGCCGCCAGAACAAAAACCGGAAACTACTAAAGTCAAGCTGGGATACATCCCAATTGTAGAAGCAGCTCCCCTGATTATTGCTAAAGAAAAAGGCTTCTTTGCGAAGTACGGCATGGCTGATGTGGATCTTGCAAAGCAAGCTTCCTGGGGTTCAATGCGGGACAACACTGAAATCGGTTCAGCTGGTGGCGGTGTTGATGGGGGTCAATATCAGATGCCGATGCCCCATTTGATTACTGAAGGTTTAATCACCAAGGGTAATCAAAAGATTCCCATGTACAACCTGTTGCAGTTAATTACTCATGGGAATGGAATTGCGCTTGCCAACAAACATAAGGGACAGGGACTTGGAACAAAGATAGACACGGGAAAGGCAGTTTTCGACAAGCTCAACGCTGAAAAAACTCCATTCACCGCTGCCCAGACCTTTCCAGCTGTTAACCAGGATTTTTGGATTCGCTACTGGTTAGCCGCTAATGGCATTAATCCCGATACGGATATCAAATTACTGACGGTGCCAGCTGCCCAGACTGTCGCCAATATGAAGACGGGTACGATGGATGCCTTCAGTACTGGTGACCCTTGGCCCTATCGAATTGTCACCGAAAAGATTGGCTTCCTGGCGACATTGACAGCCCAAATGTGGAAAAATCATCCAGAAGAATACTTAGCCCTAAGAGCCGATTGGGTTGATAAAAATCCCAAGGCGACGAAAGCTTTATTGAAAGGCGTCATGGAAGCCCAACAGTGGTTGGATAATTTTGACAACCGGAAAGAAGCGGCTGAAATCCTCGCTGGACGCAATTACTTTAATCTCCCAGCTGAAGTTCTGATTGAGCCATTCATGGGCAAGTACGACATGGGCGATGGTCGCGTCATTGACGATAAAAAGATGGCAGCGTACTACTGGAAAGATGAGAAAGGTAGCGTTTCTTATCCTTACAAGAGCCACGACCTTTGGTTCATAACAGAAAGCGTTCGCTGGGGATTCTTGCCGAAAGAGTACTTAACAAACGCTAAGGCGCTCATCGATAAAGTCAACCGGGAAGATATTTGGAAAGAAGCGGCTAAAGAAGCAGGAATTCCTGAGGCTGATATTCCGACAAGTACATCTCGTGG
>CBDTXL010000896.1:0-2647 GCA_965364435.1 uncultured bacterium | reverse complement strand
CCCTAGAACTTGAGCTAGAGGGGCATGGGGGCATGCCTAATAAGGCTTAATGGGAAGTGACTCAACTTTTGTAATGCCTTCAGTGGGCGAAAAGCTGAATGTATCAGCAGCGATCACAGGGTTCTCAATGCGGCGAAGAATTTGTTCTCTTACCAATAGATCCAAACCTGCCGATTTCCCCGCGATTTGAATCTGCTCAATGGTAGCAGTTTCCGGCTTGACAAGCACGCTGAATGTATAGCCTTGTTTTGAATCTGTGTACTCATAGACATAGTATGCTCTTCCTTCAAGATTACGCATACCGCCCTTTAAGGGAACGTCTTTTGACTGAAGCATTTGATCCAAAACATCAATAACGGTTTGGTCGGAGAGTGCCCCTTCAGCCAATATTTCCCTGAAATCGGCTGGCATTTCTAAAAACAAGCTGGAAGACAGCCCGATTAAAAATGTGTCCCTTGATTTGTCAAAAGTCTCGTAATCAGTGACCGCATATTGTTTTAAATCAGGGTGATACGTCCACACTTGATTGCCATTGGAGACTACGAGATACCTTTTTGCTTCAGAACCCCCTGACTCTGTGAAAGCAATTTCCGAACGGAACTGCTTAGGAAATTGAGTAATCGTCTTGATCTGGACAGAAGAGGTGAAAGTCGCGCCCGTGGCTGTACCCGTTAATAGCAGTTCTGATTCAGTTTGATAGCGATCGCTTTTAAGAAAATTGGTAACAGTTTTTGCTAAAAGGTTTAAATCTGGTTTATTACTCAGTTGGGTGTTGGTTTCAGGAGCTGGTTCATTTTGAACAGAAGGTTCAGGTGGTGTCTGCTGTGTCTGTGATGGTTGAGCATGAACGAGGGGCGACAGTCCACTTAACGCAGCGGCTACTCCCAGGATGGTGATTGCTTTTGAAATCAAGTTCATTATTGCTTGGTGTTGATAATGATTATTATTCTATAATCTGGCAATAAACATTACAATTTCATATTTGTATTAGATACTACAGATTAAAGATTATTTTCCTTTATAACATACCGCTCGGACTGGCTCTTAATCAGCGAAATTCAAACTCGTCAGCTCGAAATTCAAAGCTTCAAAAATTAAGTGACGAAGTTTTGCAAACACCCCACTGAATCTGGGATATTTTCTAAGTTTCAAGACGGTTGCACCAAAAGAGGTAAATCGGAGAATAGTATGCCGGAAGTTCTCTTCAAAGTTGACTTGACCAAGCCAATGACTGAACAGGAGGTGGTAGGCCATAACCGTTGGCATCCCGATATTCCAGCAATAGTCTCCGTCAATCCTGGGGATGTATTTCGGATTGAGTGCAAAGACTGGACGGATGGGCAAATCAAAGATGACGATAGCCCTGACGATGTTCGCGATGTTGACCTGAGTATTGTTCACGTCCTGAGTGGGCCGATTCATGTTAATGGTGCAGAACCAGGGGACATTCTTGTGGTTGATCTCCTGGATATTGGGGCTTTGCAGGGGGATGAATGGGGCTTTACTGGCATTTTTGCGAGGGAGAATGGAGGGGGTTTCCTGACAGATCACTTTCCTAATGCTGCTAAGGCAATTTGGGATATCCAGGGCATCTATACCAGTTCCCGGCATATCCCAGGGGTGCGGTTTGCTGGCATCACTCACCCAGGATTGATTGGCTGTGCCCCCTCACATGAACTGCTTGCTAAGTGGAACAAGCGGGAAGCGGAACTGGTGGCAACTGGCGGACCTCCCTGGAAACCCGCAATCCCTGCTTTGGCTGAGTTGCCGAATCCGAAAAATGCGATTCTTGGGTCATTGAAGGGAGCGGAGTTTGAGCGAGTTGCCCAGGAAGCGGCACGGACGGTTCCTCCCCGTGAACATGGTGGCAACTGCGATATCAAGAATTTATCCAAGGGTTCGCGCATTTACTTCCCAGTCTACGTTGAGGGGGCGAAACTCTCGATGGGAGATATTCACTTCTCCCAGGGCGACGGCGAAATTTCGTTCTGCGGCGCGATTGAGATGGCTGGATACATCGACCTCCATGTGGATCTGATCAAGGGCGGTGTGGAAAAATACGCGATGACTAACCCGATCTTCAAGCCGGGGCCAGTTGAACCTCGATATTCTGAATATCTGGTATTTGAGGGCATCTCTGTTGATGAATTTACGGGTAAGCAATATTATTTGGATGCCCATGTCGCTTATCGTCGGGCTTGCCTAAATGCGATCGCCTACCTGCAAAAGTTTGGCTTTACAGGTGAACAAGCCTACTTGCTGCTGAGTTGTGCCCCAGTCGAAGGTCGAGTTAGCGGGATTGTCGATATCCCCAATGCTTGCTGTACGCTGGCTATCCCAACGGAAATTTTTGACAAGAGTATTCTGCCAAGTTAGTGAGGTTATCTATCATGCCGCTTTACGAGTTCCGGTGTGAAACTTGCGGTCCTTTTGAGGAGTGGCGCACCCTTGCAGAAGTTGGTACGCCCATGCTTTGTCCAAGCTGTCAGGCTGTTGCCAAACGGGTTTTCTCGCCGCCTAGCGTTAATTTAAACTCCGGTAGCTTACGACTCCAGGGTGGAGAAGTGAAAGAACCTCGACTGGTCAAGGGTTCTCAAGATAAGGAACCGGCGACACCAAGATATAGCCAACAGCGACATGGACGCCC
>CBDTXL010000895.1:0-2653 GCA_965364435.1 uncultured bacterium | reverse complement strand
ACTTTGCCTGTGACTTTAATCTGCGTGTAGCCATTTTCTATGCTCTCGGCCACACCACGCTCTGGCATCATCTTAAGTCCCACACACTCTTCACGCATATAGGTGAGAATCGCCTGCTTGCCGACAATTGGTTTCTGGAATGGTGGTTGTAGGGCACCGTCTTCCGCAAATAGACCCACAGCAGGTGTGAAGTCAAATGCGTTCATGTAGTCAATGTAGTTCAATACTGTGTAATTGTTGATGCCCTCAATCTTGGTCTGAACACGTTCAGCTAGAGCCTTGGGTGTGCTTTTGGGGGCTTCGCGTTTGGCGTAATCCTCGTTAAGAGCCGGATCGTATCCCATGTCAACTACGGTATTACGCAAAACTGTGATTTGCTGACCCGGATCGAGTTTCTTGATAGTTTCTAGTACGGCGACAGCATCAGAACTCATTTGATAGCCAGCCGGGATGGGAGCGACTAAGCCTTGTTTCATCAACTGTCCTAACTCATACCAGAAACCCAGCTTGGTGTTGACACGGAAGGAGGTATAGGTACGACCGATAGGAGTGTCGGCATTGCTAGCCAGATCGTACATGGCTTGCGATTGGGCAGCTGCGGGCATTTGCTTAATTTCGGTTAGTAAGCCTTCCGCTAGAGCCATGCTGGCTGAGCCTGTGGCGGCGGGAGTAATTGAAATACCCATTTCCGTGTAAGCAAACCAGAGTAATGCCAGTTGATCCTCAACGCTGAGCTTATGGAATGCTTCCGTAGTTGCTGGAATCGCATTAGCAACTTGAGTGCTAGGGAAAATGCCTTGAGCAGACTCGATAGTATAAGTCATGATTGCACAGAAGCCCCTTTAGTGTTTGGTGTTTAACTTAGTTGGAGGTGCGTATATCTTTTGCTTGCCCTCTTAAACTTAAGTCTGCAACTTTTTGTGGAAAATTACAAATTATTATTACAAATATTAAGGGTAGCAATTTGTAATTGCTAGAATTACCAGTTTGTGTTTAATGTCACTGAAGCGTGAATGTACCTATCACTAGCAGCCAGCTGAAGGAAAAGGCGCGATCGTTCGGTTTTCACGCCTGTGGAATCGCAGCTGTAAGTGCTGATGTTGATGATCGAGCCCTTGAACACCTCAAGGTGTGGCTGGCGCTGGGGTACCAGGCTGATATGGTGTGGATGGAAAATCCCAGGCGCTCATCTATCCGTGCCTGTATGCCAGAGGTGCAGTCAGTAATTTGTGTTGCCCTCAACTACTACACCCCTCACCAGCGTCCTGAAGGTCAGGAGTATGCCAAAATCTCTCGTTATGCTTGGGGGCGAGATTATCACAAGGTAATGGATAAAAAGTTGAAAGCATTCACCAGTTGGCTCTTGGAGCAAGGAGAAGGTGTTCAGGCTCGTTACTATGCCGATACAGGGCCAGTGCAGGATAAAGTCTGGGCCCAGCGGGCAGGAATTGGTTGGATTGCCAAGAATGGTAATGTGATTACGCGGGAGTATGGCAGTTGGGTGTTTTTGGGGGAAGTTTTGACTAACCTAGAATTGACCCCAGATGTCCCCCACACCCAACACTGTGGTAGCTGCACCCGTTGTCTTGATGCCTGTCCCACAAATGCGATCGCCAAACCGTTTGTCGTTGATGCCAATCGTTGTATTGCTTATCACACGATAGAAAATCGGGATCAAGAATTGCCCAAGTCCATTACACCCCGTTTAGAAGGATGGGTTGCGGGTTGCGACATCTGCCAGGATGTCTGCCCCTGGAACCAACGCTTTGCTCGCATAACCGATGTGGCAGAATTTCAGCCCTACCCCTGGAATGTGGCTCCCACACTCAAGGAGTTAGCAAACATCTCGGATGATGAGTGGAACCAGCGCTTTCCGGCATCGGCGCTGCGGCGGATTAAGCCCGAGATGCTGCGGCGAAATGCCCTGGCTAATCTTGAGGCATCTGAGGCATCTAGCTGATTATTGTCAACACTCGGAGCTAAATAATGAGTGTAAAAGTAATTATTTTTGATTTTGATGGCACGCTTGCTGATACCCTTGATGCCCTTGTGATTATTACTAATCGTTTAGCGCTCGAATTTGGATATAAGCAAACGGCTCCAGAGGAACTCGCTCACATCAGAAATTTAAGCTCTAGAGAGATTGTTAAGCAATCAGGAATTTCAATTTTTAAATTACCCTTTCTTCTTAGGAGAGTTAAATTAGCTTTAGGTAATGATATTCAAAAACTCAATCCCATCTTAGGAATTAAAGAAGCGCTTACTCATTTAAAAAATGAAGGAAATACCCTTGGTATATTGACTTCTAACTCAGAAGAAAATGTTAGCGTTTTTTTGAAAAAACACGGGATGGAAAACCTATTTAGTTTTATTTATTCAGGAACAAGCCTCTTTGGTAAGCACAAAGTTATTCGTAAATTTATGAGAAAGAATAATTTGAATACTGAAGAAGTTATTTATGTCGGAGATGAAACTAGAGATATTGAGGCATCAAAAAGAATTAATATTAAGGTCATTGCCGTTAGCTGGGGGTTTAATTCACGAGAAGCTTTGGCTAAACACCACCCAGATTTTTTGATTCACAAACCTTGCGAATTAATCGAAGTGATTGCAAGCCTACAAAAAATAGTCTCCTAACGACTGCGTTGGATGA
>CBDTXL010000894.1:0-2659 GCA_965364435.1 uncultured bacterium | reverse complement strand
CAAGGATTTGGGATTGGCTAGTAATGACGTTAAAGATGAGTTGTTAACTCAAAACTCTATCGGGTTGTCAGTAGTATCAAGTCTGGCACTCTGGCAGTGGCGTGAGGATGCCCGTAAGTCCGCAGTGGACGCTGGTGTCCCAACCGCTGAAGTGGACTGGCTGCTACAAGAAGTAGCTGGGCTTGATACGCTGGCACTGCGTTTGGAGTTCTTCAAAGGGCGAGGCTCCGATGGAGCCGCTTCACTAAGGCAAATTGAATTGAAATATCCTCTGCCGGTGCTATCCCAGCTGTGGCACCGGCGTCTTCATGACCGATTGCCGGTTCAATACTTGGCTGGGGTGACTCCTTGGCGTCATTTTTCCTTGAGAGTTTCCCCGGCAGTCCTGATTCCCCGCCCAGAAACCGAGTACCTGATTGACCTGGCTGTGGCGGCGGCAAGAAAAGAGTTGAATGTTGAAGGTTCTCAAGAAAACTTTCAGCCAGCTAAAGAGCAACCTGCTTGCCCGACCAACCTTCAACTTGAGAAGGGGCACTGGGCGGACTTGGGAACTGGCAGTGGCGCTATTGCTCTTGGACTGGCAGAGGCTTTTCCATCTGCAACAATTCACGCTGTTGATTCCAGCAGCGATGCCTTAACGATTGCCCAACTAAATGCTCAACAGCTAGGTCTGGCAGAGAAGATTCAGTTTTACCAAGGTTCTTGGTGGGAGCCTCTCGAAGTTCTTAAGGGTCAGTTCAGTGGTATGGTGGCAAACCCTCCTTATATACCCAGTCGTTTGATCCCACAGCTGCAACCGGAAGTGCGTCACCATGAACCTCATCTTGCCCTCGACGGCGGCTCCGATGGTCTAGACTGCATCCGGCACCTAATCGAAACATCTCCTAATTATCTGCGACCGGGCGGCGTCTGGTTGATTGAAATGATGGAGGGGCAAGCCGATACCGTTGCTGGGCTGCTGCATCGGCAAGGCAGTTACAGCCAAATTCAGATATTTTCGGATTTAGCAGGCATTGACCGCTTTGCTCTAGCTTATCGGAGTGATAGTAGAGAGGAAGAATCCAAAATCGGATGACAGAAGTTTCAATGTCCACCTTGGTTGCTGGGGCACGCTCAGGTCAGCTGGTGAGCTTTCCAACAGATACGGTGCCAGCTTTAGCGGTGCGACCTGACAGGTCGGAGTTGATATTTGCAGCAAAGCAGCGGAGTCAAGAGAAACCCTTGATTTTGATGGGGGCATCCCCGGAATCTCTCTGGCCATTTGTTACGGGGACTGCCGCTGAGTTGGAGATTTGGCAGCAAGTCGCTCAACGGTACTGGCCAGGGGCGCTAACATTGGTGTTACCTGCCTCAACTAACGTTCCGGCGGTGATGAACCCAACTGACCCCACGACCATTGGGGTGCGAGTGCCAAACTCTAGGATTGCGATCGCTATTTTGTCCCAAACAGGTCCCTTAGCAACTACCAGCGCCAACCGCTCAGGTGAGCCACCCTTGCAAACGATCGCAGAAATTGAGGCGCACTTTCCGGATGTTCTAACACTCCAGCCTACTGAATTAGAAGCCGTCCAACTCTTAACGACTGGTGTTCCTTCTACGGTTGCCAAATGGACAGGGTTATGCTGGGAAATTTTGCGGCAGGGAGGTGTCCAACTGAATGGAGATTAGGGAAAACGGGAGTGCTAAGACAGGACTGAAATCTCACTCACTACCTTCATCCGTCCTCGGCAAGAGGCACGCAGCAACCTGTCAATTGAAGCTCTCTCTTCTTTGGTAAGGGAATCCTCCAACAAAGCCGCCATTAGGCCGTATCGGTCAGCCTGTGTAATTTTGCCAGAGCTAGTGGCTTGAGCGAATAAATCGGATAGAGCACCGGGCAGTAGCTGAAGTTGGGCTGGCATCGGACAGCAGAGAAATCGATACTTTTACTATGAGTCGTTTTAGACAGTTGGGAGATATGGGTCAGACCCCCCAGTTAATTGACAAACACTATCCATAAGTCCCTGGCGCGGCATGAAAACCGACTTGGGCTTCAAAGGGAAGACTGTATCCCACGATAGCATGCCGATGCAACCAACTTTCTTTCGTCAGAGACAATAGCAATGGTAAGCTCACAGAGCAGACTCAAAAGAAAGTACTTCTAAACCAGAATGAGCGCAGAGATCCAAAAACGATCAACCCTCAGATTAGTACTGATCATCTGTATCACCTTATTGTTAGTTGCTGCCTGTTGGATAGGAGCGACGCTAGCCTTTTCAGGGGGAATGATGTTTGCCGGAAAAAGACCCACTAATATCGGTGTCCAGGCAGGGCAACTAGCGCCCTGCCCAAGCACACCCAACTGTGTCAACAGCAAAAGCCAAGATGCAGAGCATGGTATTAAGCCTTTGACTTACAACTCGACGCCGACACAAGCAATGGCTGACCTCAAAACAGTAATTCAGAATCTGGATAGAACGAAAATCATCACGGAAACGGAGAATTACCTCTACGCTGAATTCACCAGTGCCCTGATGGGGTTTGTCGATGATGTGGAATTTTTACTCGATAACAGCGCCAATGTGATCCACGTTCGCTCCGCCTCGCGATTGGGACAGTCTGACTTGGGAGTGAATCGTAAACGAATCGAAACCATCAGAGCTAAACTAAACGAACTCAG